>JBJERF010000125.1:0-115913 GCA_051882115.1 Ruminococcus sp.
AACGAAGCAATTTCGGTGTCATGCTGCGGTTAGTGGGACTTGTAAAGCCGCTGATTGGTTTTATGATTCTTGCTGTCCTTATGGGCTGTGTGGGCTTTCTGTGCGCAGAGTTTATCACCATTTTCGGCGGTTACGCCATTCTGAACGTACTGGGACTGGACAATACATTTTCCCTGACTTCCATTTTTGTATCTGTTGTTATCTTTGCCGTTGCAAGAGGACTTCTCCGCTATGGAGAGCAGTCCTGCAACCATTACATTGCATTCAAGCTGCTTGCTCTGATTCGTGATAAGGTGTTTCGGGCATTTCGCATACTGTGCCCGGCAAAGCTGGAGGGACGTGACAAGGGCGACCTCATCTCTGTCATAACTTCGGATATCGAGCTGCTGGAGGTGTTCTACGCCCACACCATTTCTCCCATTTGTATTGCTGTGATTCTGTCCGTACTGATGAGCCTTTTTATCGGCAGTTACAGCCCGGTGCTTGGGGTGATTGCAGCACTTGCCTATGTAGGAGTAGGTGCAGTTGTACCTGTGGTCATCTCAAAGCTCAGCGGAACATCTGGTGCAGAATTCCGCAGACAGTACGGAGAACTGAGCAGCTTTGTACTGGACAGTCTGCGAGGCTTGAATGAAAGCATTCAGTATGGTTCAGGGGAAAAGAGACTGCAAGACCTCAATGAACGCACCGATGCATTGTCAGAAAAACAGAAAACCATGAGCCGGAACACCGGCTGGAATGCGGCAATTACCAATACTGTTATTCTGGTATTTGATCTGCTGATGCTTGCTGTTTCCATTGCTCTCTATAAGAACGGCATAGTAGGCTTTAACGGTATTCTGATTCCGCTGATTGCCATGACGTCCTCTTTCGGACCGGTAGCTGCCCTTGCCAATCTGGGTTCAACCTTGCAGAATACCTTTGCTGCCGGAAACCGTGTGCTGGATATTCTGGACGAAACGGCTGTAACAAAGGAAATCACCAACGGAAAGGATATTTTATTCCAAGGGGCAACTGTAGATAATCTATCCTTTTCCTATGGCGGTGAGAAAATTCTGGACAATCTTTCTCTGACTATCGAACCGGGAAAGGTGACTGGAATTTCCGGCAAATCCGGTTCCGGCAAATCTACGCTGCTGAAACTGCTGATGCGTTTTTGGGATGCTGACAGCGGAACGGTACGGATATCCGGCGTTCCCATTGGTGAAATCAACACCAGAAGTCTGCGCCAGATGGAGAGCTTTGTCACTCAGGAAACCCAGCTATTCCACGACACCATTGCGAATAATATCCGCATTGCAAAGCTGGACGCTACGCAGGAAGAAATTGAAACAGCTTGCAGAAAAGCATCTGTACACGATTTTATCATGAGCCTGCCCCATGGGTATGATACACAGGTGGGAGAGCTGGGAGAAACCCTTTCCGGCGGCGAACGGCAGCGAATCGGACTTGCCAGAGCATTTCTGCACAATGCGCCATTTCTGCTGCTGGATGAACCTACCAGTAATCTGGACAGTCTTAACGAAGCAGTCATTCTGAAATCCTTAGCCGAACAGTCGGAGGATAAAACCATTGTGCTGGTATCTCACAGGGAATCCACCATGCGTATTTGTGACAAGGTCTACTCTGTGGAAAACGGGAGAATGAGCTGATACAAAAAACGATTGGAGTAAAATACATGAGAAGAATCATCTATCTGATAATTGGTTTCCTATGCTTAGGACTTGGGTGTATTGGAATTGTTTTGCCGATCCTGCCCACAGTTCCGTTTTTTATGGGAACGGTGTTTTGCTTTGCAAAAAGTTCACGAAAGCTGCATAGCTGGTTTCTGGGAACGAAACTGTATCAGAAGCATTTGCAGTCTTTTGTGGAAAAGCGAGGAATGCTTCTGAAAACGAAAATTACAATTATTACAACAGTGACGCTGCTGATGGGATTTGGCTTGTTTATGATGATGCGAAAGGAGATTATGATTCCCTGTATCATTCTGGCAGTTGTCTGGCTCTGTCACATTATTTATTTTGTGTTCGGAGTAAAAACGCTGGCATGCAGCAGAGAAAATAAAGAAAGCGTATAAACAATCATCTTTCGCTGAAAATCAGTGCGTTATTACAACATATTTTGGAAGCAGTGTCTGTATTTTATTGCATACACTGCTTTTTATTTGATTGAATATGGAAAGATTATAGAGTGTTGATTTCAATTGATAGATTCTGAAAATGAATCGAACTCACTTGCATTTTTCTTTTTCTTGTGATATACTTTTTACAAAGAATTTATAGGAAAAGATTTTTCTATATTATGTTTGATTGCTTTGCAGAAAAAATGATATGTGCAGATGATGTACAGATGGTTTTGTAAGAAAACAGTAATGTTCAGATTTACTCAAAATTCATATAGGAGTTGAGACACATGATAAAGCCCATAGACATCTCAAGAGAGCAGTTTCCGAAAAGCACGGCTGAATCTGATGGAATGATATTGCTTAAAATCAACAGTGACAATCATGAAATGCAGGTGTTTCAGAATATAGAATATATCAGGAGAGGGGATATTTCGCTGCAAATACAGCTTATACTTCCCGATAAGTCGGATAAAAAGCCTCCTCTTATCATATATGTTACTGGTTCGGCATTTCATTGGCAAAATATTCCGGCATCAATACCGAGATTGTGCCTGTTGGTAAATAAAGGCTTTGCAGTGGCTTCTGTTCAGTACAGAGGTTCAGAGAATGCACCCTTTCCTGCACAGGTACTTGATGTGAAAGCAGCTGTAAGATTTCTTAAAAGAAAAGCAGATCTATATGGGTATGACGGAAACAGTGTATGGCTTATGGGAGATTCTTCCGGCGGTCACACAGTATTGATGGCTGGTCTTACGGCAGGAATAAATGAATTTGAGGAAGAAATATACAATGAATTCGATTCATCTGTCAAGGGCATTATAGACCTCTATGGTCCGGTAAATATTTTAAAAATGAATGATGAGCCGTCATCGCAAGACCATATGTCGGCAGACAGTCCGGAGGGATTTCTTATCGGAAGAAGAAATGTTGCCGAAAATCCACAGCTTGCAGAACCTACTATTGTGACAAATTATATTCAAGCGCATAGAGAAATACCGCCTGTGCTTATTTTCCATGGAACGAATGATGAACTTGTTCCCTTTGGTCAGAGCTGTATGCTTTATGATCGGCTGAAAGAATGCAGGAAAGCTGCGGAATTTTATGGGATTGACGGAGCACATCATGGCGGCAGAGAATTTTGGTCCAGCAGGGTTCTTGATATCATAGAGAATTTTATAAAAAGATATAATCGCTGATATTTGCAGCAAAAATGAAATGAATGAGCTGTGCCTTTTGGAAGATACAGTGATTGCAATCATGAACTGAGGTATATGAAATGTACAGCATAGGAGTTTTTTCTAAATTAACCAAAACGACAATTGCTACATTGCGCTTTTATGATAAAATAGATTTGTTAAAGCCTGCATATATAGACAAAAAAACAGGATATCGATATTATTTGTCTTCACAGCTTACTACGCTGCAAAAAATTCTTTCACTTCGCCAGATAGGAATGTCCATTGAGCAAATTAAGGAAATGATTTGTATGGATAACGAACGGAGTCAGTTAGAAGAATATCAACAGCAATTGGAAAGGAGCATAATTGAAACGCAGCAGAAAATCAAGATCATCCAGATGATGCTCCATGAAGAATATCCATATGACGTGATTATCAAGGAGCTTGACGAATGTATTGTGTATTCTAAAACAGCGAAAATAGAAAGCAATCGTCAGATCTATGATTTTATTCAGTCCACGGAAAAAACAATTTTCAATGGAAATCCCGGACTGAAAATGGCATCGCCGGACTACTGTTTTTTAACATATCTGGATAATGAATATCGCTCTGAGAATATGACGATAGAATACTGTCAGGCAACAAATTTCAGAGGCAAAGATATGGGAGATATTGTGTTCAAAACTTTACCCGGCTGTAAGGTTGCATCGTTGTATTTCAAAGGTTCCAATAAATATATCGGTGCAGGATTTGCTTTTTTATATGACTGGATCAATAAAAGCGGCTATAAGCCCTGCGGTTCGCCGAGAGAATGCTACATAGATGGTCTTTGGAACGTGGATTCTGTGGATCTATGGCTGACTGAAATACAAATACCTATCGAATGATTGTGTGCATATTTTACAAAAAATAAAATGATTATATGAGCAAAGTAACGATTTTTTGAAATTCAGTTGACTCTATCCTTACAAGAGAGTTTATAATTCTATCAGAAGGTTTCCCCAATGACTGTATGATGAAAGGATATGATGTAAATGAAATTCAAAAAAGTCACAGCCGTAATGTGTGCATTATCTTTTGTTACCGCATTTTCTGCTTCAGCAGCAGGAACACGAACCTTTTCTGTTGGTGATTTTCAAAATCAGATGGATTTCCTTCTGAATCGAGAAAACGCCGCTATCGCATTTGATATGAACTGCGATCATAAGGTAAATGTTTTTGATCTTGTGATGATGAAGCAAATTGAGAGTGCGGAAAGCAGCCGATACAGGGACAATATTTTTGACGATGTTTCCATAGAAAAGGATATTGTTTTTGCTCAGAAAACAGATTACCAGAAGAATGACGTTGATTTGTCACTTGATTTATATCAACCGGAATCAGACAGCGCAGAGTACCGTCCTGCGGTGCTTTTTGTTCATGGTGGAGGAATGTATACTGGCAGTAAGGATTCAACGTGGGATCCGATTGTAGAGCTTGCGCAAGATCTTGCGATGAAAGGGTATGTATGCCTTTCGATTGATTATCGGCTGAATCCAGAGTGGGAAGAAACAGGGGCATTCAACGAAACTATGAAAAATGCAGCAGAGGATGTTGCTTCTGCTGTAGATTGGGTCAGAGAAAATGCTGACGAATACAACATCAATGCCGATTCTATTGCCCTTGTGGGCTATTCTTCCGGTGCTGAAATCGTTGATAATATGTATTTCAGCAACTATCTTGTTGATGAAACAGATTTTGACAAAGCAGGGATCAGAGCGATTGTTTCCATCAGTGGAAACAGACTGTTTTATGACAGCAGCGCATGTTCCGGAGATGAAAATACAAAGTGCCTGATACTTCATGGCGATGCTGACGATATCAATCCGCTTTCTGATGCTGAAAAGTTTCTGACACAGCTTGGTGAGCGTGGTGAAATGGAAACGCTTTCGGAGAACGGTCATTTCTGGGTTCAGACAGATGAACAGAAAAGCTTTTTACAAGAGCATATTTCTCATTTTTTGATTCAGAATCTATTTTCCTTATCCTTCAGCAAAAATGAAATTTGAAAGGCTCATTGGAAATCGTGATTTTTCTGGAAAAGCCGAGCCTCTGAATTTATTTATTCATAAAAACGATACGATTTAAATAAGATTAGTTCTAAAAAATATGATATAATTACAACAGCTTTACTATATTTATCAATTTTTGTAAAGTGCTGAGCAGTTTTATTTGATTTTTTGACTATAAATCCACATTTTATAGTTCCTGAAAAAGCAATTTAAAAAACAGTTCAGTTAAATGTTCATGAAAAAGGAGGCATTTCCATGAAAAAACACACGTTACTTGCATGGGTCTTAGCTGTCGTAATGACGGGTTCTTCAGCCGCAGCCTTTCCAGCGGTTGCAGCGGATGCAAAATCCACTGAGCCTGCCGCAGACTGGATAGAAGGGGAGGCGATTGTCCTTACATCCGGCATGCCGCTGCTACAGGGAGATACTGCTGGCACAGAGGATATGGTAGTACATACTGCTACATTTGATTTGCAGCCGAAAACCAACATGGCGGAATTTCCGCTGCTGAAAAGTGCTGTTGCTGCAGCAGACAGCATATCTGTTTCATTGGTACGTTCAGAAACAGAGACTACCGAAGAGTTGATTGCTCGTTTGAAACAGCAGTCCAATGTTGTTTATGCCGAGCCAAACTGGAAAATTGAAACCTGTTCGATCACAGACTATCAGGATTCACTTTGGGCATTAGAAAATATCGGTCAGAACAATGGTACGCCGGATTTGGACATGCATGTCGAAGCATTGGATGGTACCCTTACAGATACCGAATCCGTTATTGCCATCGTAGATACGGGTATTAATTTATCCCATCCGGATTTACAACCCTATCTTTGGGAAAATCCCTATGCAGAAAGCGGAGAACTGGAGGGTCTGCATGGCTATGACTATGTAAACTGGGATGATGACCCAACGGATGACAATGGACATGGTACACACTGTGCCGGAATTATTTCTTCTGTTCTGGAACAGGCAAGTGTGGACAATGTAAAAATCATGGCACTGAAAATTCTGGGAGATGACGGCAACTGCGGCATTTATTCGGAGATTGCTGCCTATCAGTATATTTATGATGCACAAAGTCTGGGGGTCAATGTAACAGCCATCAATAATTCCTGGGGTGGTCCATTATTCGGTATCGGATCATACGGCGATATTATGAATCTGGTTATAACATTGGTCGGTCAGAACGGCGCACTGTCTATCTGTGCATCCGGAAATGACGGTTCCAATGTAGACAATTTAATTGATTACCCGAGCGGATTGGATAATCCATATATTATTTCTGTCGCAGCAACGGATGAAAATGACGATCTTGCAAGCTTTTCTAACTACGGAATGAAAAGTGTCGATTTAGCTGCACCGGGTGTCAATATCTTATCCACCTATTATGCACCGAATTTTGAACCCTCGATATTTACAGAGGCGCAGAAAGAGGAATGGATTGCCCTGTCGGAAGATTTTTCTGCGACCATGCCTGCATGGGGGGATGCATCCAGCTTGTCTGATGGAATCGGACAGGGACAGCTGATGCTGGCATGGGAAGAGCAGACAGGGCAGTCTCTCTTCTTGTCACAGGATGTTTTTTTTGGCACACCCGATCAGGCAAGCTCTCTCTGCTGGGAATACACAATACCGGAAGACGGTGCAGAAGGTGCGCTGTATCTGCCGCTTCCCTATGCGGTAACAGAAGAGGAGCGGCGGGACTTCTGCATTCGTTTCCGGGTGGAAACAGAAGGAACTGAATGCAGCCTGACAGTTGCACAGAATACGCTGACGGAAGACGGCACATACGGTGAGTTGGAAACAGAATGGGTTCTGGGCAGCCGTGAATATGAAGCGGATCAAATGGGTGGCTGGAATACAGTCATTTCTGATATCAGCGGAATAGACGGAGAAGAACATGCACTTGTATGGCGTTTGAATGGATTGGTACCCGGCGGTAAGGTACGGATTTATCTGGATGATTTCAACATAAGTACAGTCAATGACGGGTCTGACTATCCGCAGTATACCTATATGAACGGAACCTCCATGGCAACGCCGTATGTTACGGCTGCAGCTGGTCTGCTGGCATTGCGGAATCCGGGAGCAGGTGCACTGGAGATCGCTACTGATCTGCTGTGCTCCACCCGTCCGGCAGAACAGTTGAATGGTCTGGTAAAAACCGGCGGTGTACTGGATCTCTCGCAATTGGAAAGTGACAGACCAAGGGTGCTGGATTCCAGCCTGAACACAGAAACCGGAGAATTGACCTTGACGGGATGCAATTTGAATCATATTACCAATTACTCCTATGACGCTTTTACAGATGTGCAGACGATCAGCTGCACCGATACAGAAATGGTGCTGGATGTATCGGATTATGAACGGTGCTTCTTGAATATGACCTTCTATGATGAAAATGATAATACTGTTTATCAGATTACACAGTATTATCCGTCTGGAACCCTGCCGGAGATCGTTTCTTCGGTTCCGGAACAAGCGGAAAATTCGTTTGATAATAGAACATTTTGTATCAACAATAATTTTTATAGCTATGATGTAGATGGCTGGCTGTTTATGTTGGATATGACAGATGGCTGGTCCCTGCTGGATTCCAGTGGATTCCCGGTCATTGATGATACTGTGCCGGATGCAGCGAATCTTTATACGGTATCGGATCATCAGCTGTATGTGATGGCAGTCTATCCGCTGTCAGGCGGCACAACAAAACGGGTTCTGTGCTATGATTTTGAACAGGGCAGCTGGACAGACTGTGGTTTTCCGGAGGAATTAAATGAGGGCACCATAAAATTTGCAGCTGGTGACGGGATGCTTTGGTTTATCGGAGAGCAGTATGATGCAGAGACAGGAACAGATCGATTCGTTGTATGTGAATATAATCCGGATACACAGGAAACAGTTCATATTTCTGAGATGCCGTTTTACCGTATGGAAATGAATTGTTATTGGATCGCAGATCAATTGGTGCTTTCAATGGATAATCTCCCGGACTTGATAACCGATGCACCATTGCCGCAGGCGATTTATGATCCGTCAACCGATAGCTGGGAAATTTGTGAGCAAATGACATTTGAACAGATGCAGACGATGTATTATGGTACAGAGTATTATTTATACCCATTTGTGAATGCTGCAAACAGCCGCTATCTGGTTTATGTTGGAATGGGTGTACAGGGAGCCGGTGACATCATTCTGTATGATGTACAGACCAATCAGTATCTCTCTACAGAATATAGCATTTATGATGTGAGTCAGCAGTATTACTGCCAGGTAGCTGCAAATGAAGAGATGCTGTACCTCATTTTTGCGGATGAGACAAAATTGGGACAGCCTTATTCCAGTGTATTGGATTTGCAGATAAGAGGCGTTTCTTTTGAGGAATTGGCAGCGAGTGCCACGCCGATTATCAAGCTTGGCGATGCTGATGAAGATGGTTCAATTACAGTAGAAGATGCAACTGCTATTTTGACCGCTTATGCAAAAAATTCTGCGGCACTCGAAAGCAATCTTACATCTTCGCAGAAGCGATTGTCGGATGTAAACAAGGATGGCAGCATCGGTATAGAGGATGCGACTTCTGTATTGACGTATTATGCAAGAAAATGCGCAGGATTGGATGCATCGTTTTGATGAAAATGTTGGGAAAGGATAGAAAATAGACTCATAGACAGCGTCACAGAACCTTTTATTGAAATTTGATGCGGAGAGCTTTGCAGGAATGCAAGGCTCTCCATTTTCTGTATTCAGACACACGGACAAAGCACTCAGAATCATTGCAGAAGCTATTTCATGGATGAAAACAGAATCTTAGCAGTGTGAAAAAAGGAAAAGCAGTGTCTGCGTTTTATTGCACACACTGCTTTTTAGCATTATTTGGTATATAATTTGATTCTTAAAAATAGAACATATATGATATAAACGAACATTGTCAGAAGCCAAGTCAGCGGATATACACATGCAACTCCAGTTATACCTGTTAAAACACCTGAAAATAATTTTAGAAAGATCACTCTGCTTCCGCATAAAAATATCATAGAGATCAGCATGGATGAAAAAGTTCTGCCGTATCCTCTTATAAAAGACGCTGTAACTTCCATCAAAGAATAGATGATGTACCATGGAAAAATAATTCTCATAATATGACATCCTATAGAAATCACAGCTTCATCCACTTGAATCAGGATTATGAATAGTGCAATGGCAGCAATACTTTGCGAGAAAAGCGTTGCTATGCCGGCTCCTACAACACCCCAGGGAAGCACTATAATCAGTATTGCATCAAAGTATACACTCAGAACACCGCCGACTGCAAGCAATACTACCGGACGTTTCGAATCACCGAGTGCCTGAAAAATTGCCGTACACAGATTATGTATAATCATCATGGGAATGGATAAAAAATAGATCCTCTTCAGGTATTTTAAACAGATGCTTAAACACCGGCAAGTATGAGCACAACGGCAAGAATGACTGCACGCAGCACTGTAAACCAAATCTCATTTCCTCTGAAAAAAGCTCTGCCGCTTCGGGCATTTTTCTTCGGACAAATCTCTATGCATTTCTGGCATTGAAAACAATCGCCATTTACATTCCAGCTTCCGCAATCCGGCAATTCAATATCAGATGGACAGCAACGCTGGCAGGCAGAACAGCCTTTTATGCAGTTTTCTTTTTTACGCCGTACAGAGAAAAGCGGAAATACTGGCAATAAATGAAATACAGCACCCATAGGGCACAGAAACCGGCAGAAAAAGCGTTCACAGAGCATCATTCCCATAAGAATCAAAAACAGAAGTATGCAACCCAATATGTATCCGCTGAGTCTGAAATTGCCTGCTTGTATCATTGAAAAAACATCCCATGGGCTCCATCCGGTCACGCTGTCATAGATACCTGCGAAGCAAAGCAGCACAATTGTCAGAAGAATTCCATATTTCAGGAAGGAAAGCGGCTTCTTCCAGCTTTTTTTGATCTGAACGGGTTTCTTTTTACATATTTTACAGATCCATATATACAGACCATGGATTGCATCGCCTAAAGTTCCGAAAGCACATGCATAGCCGCAGAAAAATCTGCCGAAAAAGAGCGTGTATACACATAATACAAGTAAAACAGCGACAAAGGATGTCCATGCAATGGGATGTTCACTGCCGATCTGTGTGAAAATATATTTAATTCCGGAAAAAGCAGTGGTGAAAGCAGATGGTAAAAAGATAAAAAACAACAGCTGAATGGCAGCTCGCACATATGCATGAATTTTTTTAGGATTGAGTATTTTTTTATTCATTATTCTGTTTCCGCCTTTCTGAGTGCTGCTTCTGATGCCCGGATAATTCCATTAGAGCTGAATGTAGCGCCGATGATACTATCTACCTCAGCGGACTGCATGTCCAGTATGCGGTCAATGACGGCTGAAGCGGCATTGAGATAAGCTTCATCTTCACGCTTTGCGGAAACAATGCATAGTTCCGTAATAATACCATTTTCGATGCAAACCTGAACTGCAATCGTTCCGCCGAATCCTTCTGCTTCACCTTCATAAATACCATCGTGATATTTAGATTTCGTTTTTTCCGGTTCCTGATTCTGATTCTGATTCATCTGTTGTTTCTGATATTCCAATTCAAATTCCAGCTCTGCAATTGTTTCTGTTTGTTCCCGATTGCGGAGAATTTCGTTGTATCCGAAAATAATTGCAGCCACCAGAAGAATATTCAGAAGCTTGATTCCAAAGGTATTCATATATGCATTTCATTCCTTTCTGTGATTTTTATTGAAGTGCTTCGCTGAGTGCTTTTGATACAGCCTGAACAGTTGCATCGGAAGTGCAGGTTGAACCAGAAACCGCCTCCATACCATTTGTTTCCTGATGTTCCAGAATCTGTGCTACAATTCCCTAAAATTTGCTGATTCCGTTGACAGCCCGACTGATATACCAGTCATTTTCGGCATCATAATACGAACCGCTGCCTTGGATGTTTTTGATTTCAACAATGGTATCATTTTCAATGCGTATTGTGACAGACAGCGTATAGGAATCGAAATCCTCTGCTGCATCCGGATAACAGATTGCAATGGCTGTATATTCTCCGTCTGCATATTTGTTCTGTGATGCCTGAGTTGTGGAAGTTGTTTCTGTGTTTTTCGTATTTGCTGTAGTTGTGAATGATGCTGTGGTTGTTATCGTATTATTTGAAGTTGTCGTACTTTGTGTTATTTCAGTCGATGGAATAGTTGTGGTTGTTCCACCGGAAGCTGTTTCCAAAGCTTGGTTGATGGCTGACAGAATGCCTTCGGAGCTGAATGTTGCACCAGATACGACATCTACATCAGTAGTTTGCTTTTTTAGTACGGCATCAACAATGGTCTCAGCCTTTTGGAAAAATGGCTCATCTTCATTTTCATCCAAAATCAGGATGGCATCTATGGTGCTGTTTTTCAACGAAACAGCAACTGTAATCTCACTTCGATAACCCTGACCAGTTCCCAGATACACACCATCGGGGCAGGGGAATGTACCAGTTATAGTTTCTGTAGAATTGGGATTCTGCGGAAACGCTGTTCCCGTTGTTATGACAGCAGCACCGGACAGTGCATCCCGGACTGCTTCGATCAAACCAACAGAACTGTACGTAGCACCGGATATTGTGTCCACATTGGTACTCTGTTGGGATACAATTGTATGCAGTAAGGCGGATGCAGAATCAATATAGGGGCTGTCATCTGTAGTACTGATAATGGAGATATCTGCTATTTTTCCGTCCTTTATCACCACCTGAACCTTGATCGGTTCGGAAAAACCTGTTCCTGTTCCGGTGTAGGTGCCGTCCTTGTAAGTGTCTGTTTCGGATACGGCTGCAATACTTGGCACAGATGCAGCTGTAGTAGCAGTCTGTGTTTTTGAGGGTTCCTTTTCTCTGTTATCTGTTGCAATGGTTATTGCTGTAACATTTTCTGCCTCTGGCGTCAACTCCATGGTCAGGACAGGTGCGGTATATCCACTTAATGAAACAGTTGTGCAAACGGTCAGAACGATTGTCGGAAGGAAACCGCATACCGGAAAATACTTTTTCATTTTACTCCAATCTTTCATCGATTCAATTCTCCTTCTGGATCAAATTCCATGTATAGTCTGAAGAAAATGCATTTTTAAGCCCTTCCGTTACATAAAGTGCTCTATCGTCGGACAGGAAAACAGCATCAAACTGTTCACTGTGTTTCTGCCAGTAATCAGATGCTTTTTCTGAGCCCATAACAAACAGTGCAGTGGAAAGTGCATCTGCCAGTGTTCCATCTTCGCTGACAATGGTTACAGAGGTCAGTCCACTTTCCGCAGGGCGACCAGTGGCAGGATCCATGATATGATGATACGTTTTTCCATCTTGCTCAAAGTATCGCTCATATCCGCCTGATGTGATAACAGCCTGATCGCAAATTTCCAATATTCCCAGATGCAGATGAAACGGATTTTGCCAATTATCTTTCCAAATTGTCTACAGCAACTGTAAACGGAACATCCTATACCCTGTCCGGAAGAAAATCCATTAAGATTTTTGATACCGCAACAGGTGTTCTGGATTTGACTGTAAAAAATGGAGATGTTCCTGTTTTCGGAGAAACTGGCACCTATGAGATTGTAGTTTATGCAACAGGATATTCAACGGATTTAACGTTTACTGTAGATGTTACTGTTGAAGAAACTGCAACAGGAGATGTGGCTCAAGACAGTCAGATTACCATTTCTGATGCAACGGCAGTTTTGACGATTTATGCAAAACAGGCAGCGGGAATTTCTGTGGATGAATATACAGAAAGTCAGAAAAAAGCCGCTGATATAAATGCTGATGATCGTATGGATATCAGTGATGCTACTGCAATTCTGACTTATTATGCACGGAACGCAGCTGGGCTCAATCCATCCTGGGATGAAATTTTTTCATAATATAATTATAAGTTATAAAAAATCCATAGAGAGAAATGTATCCTCTATGGATTTTCTTTTTGTAATATCAGATTATAATGCTGTCTGTATAAATGAACTGCTTTTTCAGAAACATTTCATATGACTTTTTACACAGAAGCATCATCTGAAATGATATGATGCAATAAAACATATCGTTCGTTTCAGAATTCAGTTAGAGCCTGTTTCGTATCTTGACGTGCGCAGATTTTCGAGGGGATTTTCGCTGGTTTCAAGTCAAAAATCCGCAGGCAAGCTGTCGCCTGGCAAGGATTTTTAACGCAGAAGGCAGCCAAATCCACTGAAAAGATGTGTGCGAAAAGATGCGAAACAGGCTCTTAGAGAAAAGTTCATTCAGAAGGTGGACAAAGCTGTAATTTTGTGATATGATCATGATAACAAATGTGCAGAAAATTGCAAAAATGATGAGGTGGTTTAAATGATGAAAAGAATTGTGGCATTTGCGATTTCAGCGATGCTTTTGGGAACCGTGCTGCCGGAATTTTCAATTTCCGCTGAGTCGGAGGATGTTTTCTTTGATGATTTCACAGGCGGTATGCTTGATACAGACAAGTGGCTGATTGCTGAGAAAAACTGGGGCGGTACGATTCAGGTGGATGGTGAAACGGTGGATTATAACGGCGGTGTAATTCCCGAAAACGTAGCTGTTCGTGACGGCAATCTGGTATTGACCGGACTGGGTGATTATTACACAGGGCCTCTTCATGGCATCAATCGGGATAAGACAGAACGTAAAGACGGAAAACGCTGCGGGGGTGCAATCGCTACAAAGACGTATTTTGGTTCTGGCAGCTATGAGATTCGTGCCAGAATTGCACCGGAGTTGGGCTGTTGCTCGGCAATGTGGACATTTGAGTACGAGGAGGATTATTCCGATGGTCTGAAAATCACAAACCATGAAATTGACATCGAATTTCCCGGACGGGATGCCAATGATAATTTCAGCCTGAGCCATGCGCTTTGTACAACCTGGATTGGAGAGAATACCAACGAATACAAAACAAAATCTGTATATTGCGGCGCTCAGACGGACGGTGAATATCATACCTACCGCTTCGACTGGCACACAGGCAGTGATACAGAAACGCCCAGAGTGGAATATTACTTTGACGGTGAACTGCTCTATACCTCCTATGAATTTATCCCTACCAATGCAGGACGGTTCTGGCTGGGGCTGTGGTTTCCGAAGTACTGGGCAGGAACACCTGATTTTGATACGACGACCTTTGAGATTGATTCTGTCAGAATCACGCCTTTCCACGAAAGCGGCGATACACCGCAGAATGAATCTTATCCTGATGACGGCTGGGCTGAAATTCCTGAAACGGTGCAGGGTGATGTGAACAGGGATGGAGTACTCAGTGTTGCCGATGTGGTACTGATGCAAAAATGGCTGCTTGCAATTCCGGATGTGAATCTTCTTGACCGGAAGGCTGCCAATTTGTGGACAGATGATGTGCTGAATGTCTTTGATCTTTGCATAATGAAGCAACTGCTTTATACATGATTGTGTAGGGGATTGCGGACAGCATCCAAAGAATGATTGTATATAAATTCCTGCCAATGTCATTTTAAAATGAAGTACACTGAAAAAGATCTGAGGTTTCTTGACTTGTCCATTTTGGGCGAAGGAACGAAAGGAATCCATACGAAAATGAGAAAAGAAATGAAAATGACTCGTGTGGAATATCGTCCTCTGAATCGCTTCCGCACACGGTTTCTTCGATATCTCTTATATCAGGAAGGCACACACGCCATTCAGCATGATCTGGAGCAAATCGGATGGCATGTTTCCGATCAATATCGATGCAGCGTGATTCCAAAAATAGGAGAAGCTGCCGAGACAATTTCTCTTGATGGACTGTGCCGTGACTATGAGCAGAGCTGCAGCAGCTGTATTACGGTTCAGGATACGCAAATCTATCTGCTGCACAATCTGACCCGATCCGGAAAAGAGCCGGAGGAAATCGAACAGGAGCTCACAGCTGTGAATCAAAAATATCATTGCAATGCTGGTATCAGCACGGTTTTTTCTGATTTTTTTGCTTGTCGGTCTTATTTTGATCAGGCACAGGCAGCTTATGAAACAGGACATGCCATCGATGAAACAAAGTCGCTTTACAATTTTGATGCCTATCGGGAGGGGAAAAGTAAATATCTGGCTTCTGATATTGTCTTACAGGGCGTCATAGATGCAGATGTAATCTATGCCGAGAAGGCACCGTTTCTCTATGACTATGTACCGGGCTATCCATCACTTTTGTATAATATTTTTATGGAAGGACAGTATATGGCGCAGATCTGTGTAGATGCAGTCTATCGTCCGTTTCGGGATTCGGATTATTCCAAAATCTATCTTCTGGGACGGTATATCAAAACCTGTATTATCCATATGCCGAATCATGGCAGGATCATGTCCAATCGTATACAGCGCAGCTTTTACCTGTATTTTTGCGAACGCATAGCGCAGTTTCAACAGCTTTTATTTGCCGTGCAGCGGGATTTGACAGATTGTGATGAAAATCTATGCTATGCTATGCCATGTTGTTGGAGAGAAAATTCTATAACGACAGCGATTGCTTTTTTTATAAAATTCAACCGCCATTTTCTCCGGATATATGATATAAAATCATTATGAAAATAATGATATCTCATTTTAAATCTCAAAAAAGAAAGCTTGGATAAATTGCTGAGAGCCTGCAAAAAAGCTCATATTTTTTTGTTGCATCGTCCAAACTGCACTTTATATAATAAAGTGTTAGGTTATTTATATTGACCATAAAGCTGGTTTATAGTTTATAATATGGTTGTGTAAAGGAGAAAGACAGAAAAATGCAATCTGCATCAGACCGGTCGGCAGTGCATCAGGTTCGGAGTCTTTTGCATGTCATAAAAGTAAGTAATCCGGAGAAGGAAGGATTGCTGACTTTTATAAGGAGTTCATGAATGAAAAAGGAGGAATTCTTATGACTGCTTCTCAGGCAATGGAAGTTCTAAGTAATTTGGAGGCTTCTGACAAGGTAACGTATATTGGCAATTCCATATTTCTTTTTGTATGTGCTGCGCTTGTGTTCAGTATGCAGGCAGGATTTGCAATGCTGGAAACTGGCATGACTCGTTCCAAAAATACATCGAATATCTGGCTGAAAAATCTTATGGATTTTTGTGTGGGTGTTGCTGTTTATTTCTTGTTTGGCTTTGGATTCCAGTACGGCAATGATTTTCACGGTATTATCGGTATCACCGGATTTTTGAATCCATTTGAAGCAGAAATGGACTGCTGGTCAACTTGTGTGGATCTTATGCTAAATCCATATATATACTTCTTCTTCCAGCTGGTATTCTGTGGAGCTACTGCTACGATTATTTCCGGTGCAGTTGCAGAGCGTTTCAAATTCAGCAGTTATCTGATTGTTTCAGGATGTATGACAGGTTTCGTTTACCCGATTGCAACTCATTGGATCTGGGGCGGCGGCTGGCTGTCTCAGCTGGGATTTGTTGATTTTGCGGGAACCCTTGCTGTTCATGGTATAGGCGGTATTGCCGCTCTGATCTGTGCAGCTATGGTTGGTCCTCGTGTTGGCAAATATAACAAGGATGGTACATCCAATGTAATCAAGGGTCATAATGAATCTCTGTTTGGTCTGGGTGCAATTTTCCTCTGGTTCGGCTGGTATGGATTTAACCCCGGTTCGGAATTAGGTTTTGATGATGTTGCCGCATATTCTTGCGTTACATCTACCATTGCGGGTGGTGTCGGCGGTCTGGCTGGTCTGCTCGTTTCATGGATTATCGAAAAGAAGCCCAACGTAGATGCATCCTTTAATGGTTCACTTGCAGGTCTGGTTGCTATTTGCTGTACGACAAATTATCAGTCGCCTTGGGGTGCTGCGATTATTGCAATTGTTGCTGCTGTAGTGGTGTACTTCTCCGCACAGTTTGTGGACAAGAAGCTGCATATAGACGATGCTTGCGGTGCTGGTTCTTTGCACTTTGTCAGCGGTATTTTTGGTGTACTTGCCGTTGGTTTGTTTGGTGCAAATGCTGGTATCCAGCAGTTCGGAATCCAGCTATTGGCTGAGGTTTGTGTATTCGCCTTTATCTTCGTATGTATCGGTTCTGTTTGTCTGATTCTGAAGAAAACAATGGGTCTGCGTGTTTCAGATGAAGATCAGAAGCTTGGTATGGATATCAGTGAGCATAATACTTATGCATATGATTATCTGGAAGAGCAGTATGTGGAAGGCAAGCAGGAGCTGGAAATGGAAGCTGCTGAAGCACATGCGTAATTTCTCGTAGAATAGATTTTCATGATTCAGGCAATTTCTTTCTGAGTACTCTTTAAAAAAGATATGTAAGAAAGCATTTGAAAGCCGCTTTTGATGGAATCCGTCAAAAGCGGCTTTTGGTATGTATAAGAGCCTGAGAAGAATCAAATGCTTCTCAGGATTTGTTTTTTTGATTTTCAAAAGGGAACAAGAGAGAAATCCATTGTTCTTGGGTGACTTCGCCTAAAAATGCAGGGATATCTTCCTGTCGGAAGAATGTGCGCAGTGCATCCTTGGTATATGGCGTTCCGATCAGTTTCTGTTCCAGCAATGCAACATCCTGCATGCCAATAAAATCTCCGAAAAATCGGCAGGATTCAATGTGTTCTCCTTTCAGGTGCAGTTCTGCCTGAAATTCTCCTGCGGGAAAACGTTGGCTTGCCGAGAAATCCATAGAAGGATTTCTGCCATAATTCCATTCCCATGTGCTATACTTTTCCTGCATCAGGTGCTGTACTTGCTCCAGAGGAATTTCTCCCGTTTCTGCGGAAAAATATGCAGTAAGGTATGCGGTCAGTTCCTGCATGAAGTGTGTGACATCCCATTGAGGAGAAACATAGGGCTTTATAGAACCGACACGGCTCTTGACAGATGCAATTCCCTTGGATTTCAGCTTTTGCGGGGAAATATGAAGCAGCTGCTCCATCCGTTCCGTATTTGCTTGAAATAAAAGTGTACCGTGCAGCAAGGTGAAGCCGTTTCTGGAAAGTGCAGCACATCCGGAAATTTTTTTATTTTCTGCCAGAATATCGTTGCGTCCGGAGCATACCGCAGGGACATTGCAGGCATGCAGAAAGGATAGGATGCTGTGCAGCATGGTCTGGTCAGAAAAATGTGCTTCAGAAAAGCAGAAGGAGAAATTTATATTTTGCAAATCATGGTATACAGTACCGCCGCCAGTATTTCTTCTGACAATTTTGGTATGACATGCGGCAGCGGCTTCCAGGTTCACTTCAGCATAGATGTTCTGATTGCGTCCTACGATGATGCTATTGTCATTCTGCCAGATCAGGATACAATCCTTTTGCTGCATCAGCAAAGCTTCTTCCAAAGCCAGATTGTAAATGGGATCCGTTTGAGTAGATATTATAATCTGCATGATTTTCTTTCTGCACGTCGTGCAGCCTCCGGAAAAATTTCAGAAACGGTTGGATGTGGAAACAGTGTATAGCTCAGATCAGATACGGTCATATGCTGCCGGAGTATCATCTGTGCAGTACATACCAGTTGAGCAGCCTGTTCAGATAAAATATGAAATGCAGTAATTTCCATGGTATCCGGCGCATAAGCCATTTTCAGCAAAGATGTAGTTTCTCCTGTGATTTGTGCAGCAGGCAGCTCAGAAAAACTCAGTGTTACAGTTTTGTCAGATGCATGCTGTATACCCACCCATGCCATACCGGGAGATGTGTAAATGGAATGTGCCATAGGTGCCTCTTCGGGAATTGGCAAGCCAAACAAAAGGGCAATCGTATGATATGCTTGCTGCATAGCATCCGTGGCCTCCTTGCCCTTTCCGCTGCAATCACCTATTGAGAAAATGCGCTGGTGATTTTTATTGTTTTGGCGAGAAAGAAGCGACTCTGCCCCCTCCGGCAGTACCGGCTTTCTGCCGCAGCAGCAAATGACATTCGGGCAAACCGGTGTCTGCTGATTCAGATAAAATGCAATGCCTTGTTCCTGAAGCTGTTCCCGAAGTCTGCCGGCAAGCATGGGGTCTGCACCGTACAAAATTTCGCTCTGCTGTTCTGCCACAGAAACAGCAATGCCCATATGATGGAGAATGACAGCCAGTTCGATGCCTACAGCACCGCCGCCCAGAATGCATACCTCATCCGGCAGTGTTTCCGGTGATTCCAGAAAGGAAAGCGCATCCCAGATACGATAGTTTGTGCTGTCAGGTAAAGCAGGAGTTTTCGGAACAGAACCGGTAGCAAGAATGAGGGCATCATAGGGAATAACCGTATTATCCAGTATAACTTCGCCGTTTTGGCTGAGTACAGCCCGTCCCGTTCGGAGAAGAACGCCGCTTTTTTTCAAACGATAGCGAATACCGGCTTCCGTCTGATTTTCTAATGTGCGGAATTCAGACAGTATCTGTGGTACTTCCTTACGCCGGGGCTTTTTTTGTAAGAATAGCTTCGTGGGAATACAGCCTCGGTGCAGACATTCTCCGCCAAGTTCATCTGAAATCAGCAGTACTTCTGCCCCATGTTTTGCTGCTTCCAGTGCAGCTGTATAACCGCTCGGACCGCCGCCGAGAATAACGATTTTCATAACAAACGATCTCCTTGTTATGTAGAAGAAGCTGTTGCAGGGGATTGAAATCCTGATAAGCGAATCTTTTGTATCGCTTGTTGGATTTTGAGTGCCTGCAACAGCCTCTTTTATTATTTTTTATTGAAAATCTGTTTTTACAGATATCTGTTAACAGATTCTATTCAGTGATTCAGCTTTTCGTATGCTTCATTTACAGCAGCGATCAATTCTTCCTTGCTGGGAATAATGGAGATATATTTCTGCTCACCGCTGATGCACATCGTAGGCAGATTGGCAACACCCATTTTCTTGGTACGTGCAATATCTTCCTTGCGGTTGTACTGATAGATGATATATTCTGCTTTGTCCTGAATGGCTTCGAAGTTATCCACAACAGCAGCAACCATATAGGTGCAGGCTGCGCACTGTTCCGGATCCAGTGTGAACAGTTCGATCAGAACCTTTTCCCGATTGACATAATCCGGAATTTCAATGGAATCCAGATCTTCTTCCACAGCAGTATAATTCTTTACCATTTCCCGTACTTCTTCCGGATTCTTAGCAGTCTGTGCCACTGCAATGGTATTTTCAATAGGACAGTCATAGGGCATATCGCAGCCTGGGCTCAGGATGAAGTTCTGTGAATGATCGATGCTGTCGATCAAATCCACTACACATTTCATATTGTCCTGCTGTGTACCGAACAGCATGGTTGTGGTAAGCGGAATATTACCGCCCAAAAGGATGTTATATTCATCCGTAGTCTTCTTTGCGTTGGCAAGATTTACATTTTCATCCACATGGATAGAGTCCGGATGAGTATCACACATAACGCCAATCTGCTTTGTGGCATTGCCGCAAACAAAAAACGCAGAAAACTTTCCTTTTTCACGGATATGGTCAAATACCTTGGTGAAGTGTGCACCCATGAGCTTCTGGAAGAATTTCGGAGAAACCTGACTTACCAGCGGGTCTACTACAGCAATAACATCCATGCCGGCTTCAATATAGTAATCCACCATCTGGATTGCCACCTTGGTGCAGAAGGTCATGAGATCTTCTACGAGCTGCTTGTTATTGAACATATCCATGAAGAAATCGGATCCTCTCAGGTGAGAAGCCAGCGTCAGAGGTCCGCAAAGCAAGCCGTACAGCGCAGTATCATCTATGGATGCTCTGACACGCTTCATGGTGTTCAGTACCATGGGAATGCGTCCGTCTGTTGCCTTTGGAATCTGGTCATCTGACGGGATATGTCCATCTTCGCATGGATGAGAAGTAACAGACGGCGGATTATATTCTGCCCACAGCAGATCGCAGCCCAGAATTTCAGCCTCCAGCTGCAAATCGAACATAATCGGCATGCCATCCGGCATATAGAGCTTATGTACTTCCATCAAAGAATCATACAGCTTGTTTTGATCTGTGAGAAGTTCTTTTGCACTGTAGCCTTTCAGCTTTCCGGCGTGAACGCCTGCAAACGGAACCCACGGAATTTTGTCCATTTTTTCATGCCGCAGTGCCTGAAAAATCAATTCTTTTCCCATTTGTACAGCCTCCAAAAATACATTTTCCACCAGCACAAAAAGGATTCGCAGGGAAGTACCGCTGTGCGATGGATGAATCAGTATCTGTCCGGTATCTGTCTGGTATATTCTGATGCTTTCTGATGAAAAGGAACATTTGAAAAACAGCGTAAAAAGATACGGAACAGGTTTCTGTACTTCTACTATACAACAGGATGGTATCCATGTAAAGGGACAATTCATCCGTATTTTTTAGGACAATCTCAGCCTTGACATGCTATCGGCATCGTGTTATAATTTTGATGAAAAGGAACTAAATAGATAAAGTCTAATGACTGTGCATTAACGAATATGTCTGACTTTGCATAAATAAAAAAAGATACGGCAGGGATTTATAAAAATAACAAGGTGAGAGAAAATGATTTTTCACCGGATAAGGAGCGCAGATTGTTATGGGTACACTGCATAAAATTGAATTAAAGGAAAGTGTGTTTGATGACTTGTTGGAGATGTGCCTTTCTGTTTATCGTTCTGGTCAGAAGAAAAATGTTATTTCCATAATGGAAATGATGATGAATCATCCGGAAGTACCGATGCATTATCCTTATCATCATTTTATTTTGCCGGCAGCCTTGCTGACTGCTGCTGCCATGGAAAATCCGGAGCAGACGGAAGCAGAACTGGAAGATGAATTGCTGACAGCCTGCAAGCGTGCCAGACAGGTTCCGGGGGGATTTTGCGGAAATTGCGGAGCCTGCGGTGCCGGAATCGGAGCCGGTATTTTCATGAGCGTGTATACGCAGTCTTCTCCCCTGTCAGAACAGACTTGGCAGTGGTGTAATGAAATGACATCGGTTTGCCTGAAGCAAATTTCATCCGTTTCCGGACCACGCTGCTGCAAGCGTACCTGTTTTTTATCTGTGCAGGCAGCAGTTCCTTATATTGAAAAAAGGCTTGGTATACATCTGCCCATGCCGGAGATGATCTCCTGCAATTATAAAGACCGAAACGTTACCTGTAAAAAAGATGCATGTCCGTTTTATGCCGTGCAATAAAAGGAGGAAGCAGCTGTGAGAGTACCAATTGTTGTTCCGGAGCAGGCAATGCCGAAAAAAGATCCGGATGCTATCAATCTTTGTCCGTGTATGACAAAGCCGGTGAAACTGCACTATAAAATCTGTACGATGACATGGCGGAAGGCAGTAGGAGATCCGGTTTCCGCAGGAGAGGTCGTTTGTGAAGGCGAAGTAGAAAAGAAAGCACTGGAATTCACGGCACCCTGTGACGGCATACTGGCAGAATGCTGCGTGGAGGATGAAGAAGAATTCACTGCCGGTATTACGCTGGGTTACATTGAAACAGAGGGGGAAATATAATATGGAACAAAACATTCAGCTGTATCTGGTATCCGGCTTTTTAGGCTCTGGAAAGACTACATTTCTGCGGAACATTCTGCTGCAAAGTGTGGGCGTCCGGGTGGGTGTAATTGTCAATGAATTCGGCAGTATCGGTATCGACGGCAAGGTGCTGCATCAGGATGGCATGAAATTGGTGGAAATCAATAATGGTTCTATTTTCTGCGCCTGCTTGAAAGATGGTTTTGTCAAGACGCTGGTTGCCTTTCTGGAACAGCCTGTAGATGTGCTTTTCATTGAAGCATCCGGTATGGCGGATCCTTCCAGTATGGAACATCTGCTGGAACAAATGGATTTTCTTGCTTCCAAAAAAGGAAAAACACAGCGGCGATATGATTATCGGGGAGCAATCTGTCTGATTGATGCAGGGCGTTTTCTGGATTTCTGTGATTTATTCACGCCGACACAGAATCAGGTTATGAAAAGCATGTTTCACGTAGTGAACAAGACGGACGAAGTCTCTCCTGCCATATTGGAATCGGTGCATGATAAGCTGCATGAGCTGAATCCGGCAGCTTATCTTTACGATACGACTTACGGAAAAGTACCTCTTGCCTTAATGCAGTCTGTGGTGACACCAGAATCGGATGCCGGAGAAAGCTGCAACACGCCATGGAATCGTCCGGAAACCTATATTCTGGATTTAAAGGAGACATACACGTTTGCAGCCATGCAGCAGTTCTGTACAGATATCAGTCATCAAGTGCTTCGCTGTAAAGGATTTTTCATAACACCGGAAGGTACGGTTGTGCATGTGGATAATGTGGGAAATGATATTGTAATGACAGAAATGCCGGAATTGGAATCTTTGAGCGAGAGGACGAAAAAGCTTGTTCTGATTGGGAAAGATGACCAGCCGTATCAGGATATGATTGCACAGGCATGGCAGACCGCTTTTGGTGCGGAAAAAAAGCTGTGTTATTATGATGACTGAGCATTTGTATTTTTACAGACGGGAAGGATCAGACGGTAATGAATCAATCGCATGAATCAGAAAAACGGAATTGTTCCTGTACGGGAAAAAATATGGATCGCCTGCTTCAACCGGCGATATTGATGTGCCTTTTGAATCATGACATGCATGGTTTTCTACTGCTACAGTATCTGAGTGAATCGCCCATGTTCTGCGGTGATTACCCGGATCCCACAGGTTTATATCGGTATCTGAAAAAAATGGAGCAAAACGGATTGCTGACATCCTATAAAAAAGAACAGGATGGCGCACCGGCAAAGACCGTTTATCATATTACAGAGCAAGGAATACATTGCCTGAAAAACTGGGAAGAGACTTTGTCAGAATATGAACATCGGCTGCATTGTTTCTGTGCCTGTCTGTGTCAGAAGCTGGCAGCATATGATGCAGAGTGAGAAATTGTCTGATATATTTGTTAGAAAATTGTCTCTTGTACAGAACATCGGAACATGCTATAATACAATAAAGGGAAACGGGTGCAAATCCCGTACAGTCACGCTACCGTGATGCAGCTATTTCCATTGGAAAAAGGCTGTGAAGTCGGATTACGAAATAGGACATGGTTTGCTTACGAGCGATGGGCAGATCTTAGACTACTGTTTTTTAGTGGAAAACAGTACATGATGGACTTATCTGAAATCGCTTCTTACAAGGAAGCGATTTTTTGTTTATTATATTTTCCGTCATGAATCAAGCATAGTCGGGAGGAAATGGTATGGGTTTGGTTGATAAAACACCGAGGATTCTGCTAAGTGCAGTCAGCAGCGGATGCGGAAAAACAACAATGACCGCAGCAATACTTGCTGCGTTGAAATGCCGGGGACTATGCGTGCAGAGCTATAAAAGCGGACCGGATTATATTGACCCTATGTTTCATACGCATATTACACAGCGATGTACTTATCATACAGACCCGTATTTTTCCGATGCAGAGCAAATGCGGCAGATTGTGGCAGAAACATCGGGAGATGCGGATCTGACACTGATAGAAGGTGCCATGGGTTTTTATGATGGTATTGGTCAGACCTGTGAGGCAAGTGCCTATACAGTATCTCAATGGCTGCAAACGCCGGTTTTGCTGCTGGTATCTCCTCAGGGTATGGGTTGTTCGGTATCGGCACTTTGCAAAGGGTTTCTACAATTTCGGATGCCAAATCAGATACGTGGCATCGTTCTGAATCGGGTGCGGAAAGGCATGTATGCCTTTTATCAGGAAATGATACAGCGGGAAACGGGATTGCCGGTTTATGGCTACTTGCCGGAGCTGCCTGAAGTACATCTGGAAAGCCGTCATCTGGGACTGATGACGGCAGGTGAGGTAGAACAACTGGATGAAAAAATCCGACTTCTGGCAGAAACAGCGGAGGAGACATTGGATCTGGACGGCATTTTGCAGCTTGCGGTAGAAGCATCATTGCTGCCGAAAAAGACCGTATCGTTATTTCCGGAAAAGACATTCCGGTTAGGTGTGGCACAGGATCAGGCATTTTGTTTTTATTATGCAGAAAATCTGAAAATGCTGGAACGGTGCGGCGCAGAACTGGTGCCATTTTCGCCCATGACAGATTCTGAATTGCCGGATGAATTGGACGGGCTATATTTGGGCGGCGGCTATCCGGAACTATATCTGGAACAGCTCAGCAGGAACCAGACCTTTTTGGACAGTCTGAAAAAAGCATCTTCTGAAAAAATGCCGATTTTTGCGGAATGCGGTGGATTCCTGTACTTGCAGGAGGCAATATTTGACAAAGATGGTATAAAATATCCTATGGCTGGGCTTCTGCGAGGCACATCAAAGCTGGGAAACCATCTCTGCCGATTCGGGTATATCACTTTGACAGCACAGAGAGATACAATTTTAGGCAGGGCAGGAACAATTGTCCGTGCGCATGAGTTTCATTATGCAGACAGTACTGAAAACGGTACCGCTTTTATAGCCGAACGTCCCAACGGAAAGCAGTGGCAGGCTGTACAGGCTACAGAGCATATTGCAGCAGGTTTTCCCCATTTGTATTTTCCTTCTGCTCCGTCCGTGCCGGAGGCGTTTTCACAGGCATGCCGGCGATTCAGGGAAGGACGTGGAAGTGTATGACAATATTGGTAACGGGCGGTTCCGGCAGCGGAAAATCTCTTTTGGCTGAACAGATCAGCTTTCGCCTGAAACGAATTCCTTTTTATTATCTGGCAACCATGCAGGTATGGGATGCAGAATGTGAAGCCCGTATAGCACGTCATCGGGAGCAGCGTGCCGGAAGGGGATTTCAGACTGTGGAAGTGCCGGTTCATTTGGCTGAAAAAGCCATGACACTGGAATTGGGTGGCACAGCATTGCTGGATTGCATCAGTAATCTGACAGCCAATGAGCAATTTGGTGAAAATGCATCCGATACCGTGCAGGCGGTTGTAGATGGTATGCTGGCAGTGCAGAGACGGATGATGCATCTGGTAATTGTGACCAATGAGGTTTGTTCAGATGTTCCGCCGGAGGATTCGTCTATTCAGGCGTATCTGCAAAATATGGGGCGAATCAACTGCATTCTGGCAAAGAGGGCAGATGTGGTGATTGAGGTGTGCAGCGGTATTCCGATTTTATGGAAAGGAGAGAAACTGTATCATGAAATCATGGGTTGAATCATTTTTGATTGCACTTTCCATGTACAGCACACTTCCGGTGAAATGCCTGAACTGGACGGAGGAGAATCTTCGTCATGCCCTGGTGTTTTTCCCATTGGTCGGGCTTCTCTGCGGCGGAGGATTATGGCTTGTCTGGACGGGCTGCGGACTTTTGCATGTGGGTTCTGTGCTGTTTGCTGTACTGGCAGTGCTCAGTGTTGTTGTGATAACCGGCGGCATTCATCTGGACGGTTTCTGTGATACGACAGATGCGCTTTATTCCCGTCGTTCTCAGGAGGAAAAGCTTCGGATTCTGAAAGATCCGCACTGCGGACCTTTTGCCGTGTTCAGTGTATTTCTGGTGCTTTTGATCAGTTTCGGTGCCTATACAGAGTTGTATCGGACGCAAAATGTGCAGATTCTGGGACTTCTGACCGGTGGATTTGTGATGACACGCTGTCTCAGCGGAATTTCTTTGACTCGGTTTCCTTGTGCACCTACCAGTTCATTGGCAAAGACTTTTGGTGAACATGCCGGAAAGCATGTGGGTATTGTTCTGCTGATAGAATGCATGATAACCGGCTTTTTTATGGTGCTGTGGTATCACTGGCTGGCTGTAATTCTGATTGAATTGTCCGTAGTGATTTTTTTGTGCTATTATCATATGCAGAAAAAACAGTTTGGCGGACTTACAGGTGATCTGGCAGGCTTTTTTCTCGTATTGAATGAAACGGCATGGGTTCTTGGAACGGCTCTGCTGGGAGGTGTACTGAAATGAGACTGATACTCGGTGGTTATGCACAAGGTAAGCTGGCATATGCTATGGAACGATTCGGACTGACCGAAAGTGAAGTATGGGATGCAGCAAAAGAACCTTTTTCCGAATGGAACGGACAGAAAATAATCAATCATGCGCAAGAGCTGGTAACGGAATGGATGGCAGTAGGAAAAAATCCCTGTGAAGCAGTTGCAGAATTATTGTCCTTACGGCAGGATGTGATTCTGATTTCTCAGGAAGTAGGATGCGGACTGGTTCCTGTAACAGCGGAACAACGGGCATGGCGGGAAGCCGTGGGACGATTCAATACCTTTCTTGCCGGGCAGGCAGAAACTGTAGATCGGGTTTGCTGTGGTCTGGGCATGCGAATAAAAGACGCAAGGGAGTGAGCGTATGTGGATTTTGTGCAGTGTTTTTATAGGATTCTTACTGGATCTTTGCTTTGGCGATCCGTATTGGATGCCTCATCCGGTGGTCTGGATCGGAAAAGGCATTTCTGCTATGGAACGTGTACTGCGCCGTATATTTCCGTCAACACACCGTGGTGAGCTGGCAGCCGGTATTGTTTTGGCGGTGTTGATACCGCTGCTGAGCCTTGTTATTTCCGGAACCATATTGTATCTGGCATATCGTATTTCCTTCTGGCTTTGGTTTGTGCTGCATACATTCTGGGCGTATCAGATTCCAGCAGCATGCTGTCTTGCACGAGAGAGCCGAAAGGTCTGTTCAGCATTGGAGGAACAGAATCTTCCGGTTGCACAGAAACAGCTTTCTTATCTGGTAGGACGGGAAACGCAGAATCTGGATGCAGAAGAAGTGACAAAGGCATGTGTAGAAACTGTTGCAGAAAACACGTCGGATGGTGTGGCTGCACCGCTGTTTTATTTGATGATTGGCGGCGTTCCGCTGGGATTTTTTTATAAAGCAATCAATACACTGGATTCCATGGTGGGATACCGGAATGAAAAATATGAGTATTTCGGAAAAGCGTCTGCAAAGCTGGACGATGTTGTCAACTGGCTTCCGTCACGGCTCTGTGGTCTGATGATGGTCGTGTCGGCATATTTTCTTCGATTGAATGCCAAAAATGCATTCCGTGTTTTTCGTCAGGACAGGCAGAACCATCTTTCCCCCAATTCTGCACAAACTGAGTCGGCAGCAGCAGGTGCACTTGGGATCCAACTGGGGGGGACTCATGTGTATTTTGGGAAAGAAGTGGAAAAGCCCACCATCGGACAGGCACTCCGTGGGGCGAAACCGGAGGATATTCTTCGTACCAATCGCATGATGTTTGTGACATCGTTTTTGCTGCTGTTAGGATTTGGTGCAGTACGAATGCTGCTTGTATTTTTGGGGGAGGGGATTGTGTGAAACAACATGGCGGAGATGTTTACACTGCAAAAGAATTGCTGCAAACAGAGAAACTGGTAGATTTTTCTGCCAACATCAATCCTTTTGGTGTACCATGTTCTGTACAGCATGTCATTGCGGATGCCGTACCGACTTTGGTGCATTATCCTGACCCGTATTGTCGGGAACTGCGGATGGCACTTGCCCGGTATCATCAGGTACATGCCAGTCATATTGTCTGCGGAAACGGCGGTGCTGATATCATTTTTCGGTTGATTCGTGCGGCTGCTCCCCACTATGCGCTGGTGCCTGTGCCGACTTTTTCCGAATATGGAGAAGCCTTGGAAGAATGCGGATGTAAAGTGCATTACTGGCATATGCCTGATCCGTTTCTGGTAACAGAAGCCCTATTGGAAGAGATTCAAAAAGGCACATATGATTTTCTAGTACTATGCAATCCCAATAATCCTACAGGTGCTCTGATTGAACCGGATGTATTGTATAAAATAATGGAACTGGCAAAGCAAAAGAATATGCTGGTGCTGCTGGATGAATGCTTTTGTGATATGACAGGTGATGAGATGGGGACATGTTCTATGATACCGGAACATGAATCATATCCCAACTTATTTCTGTTGAAATCTATGACAAAGCTTTATGCCATACCGGGACTCCGTCTGGGATATGGCATCTGCGCCGATGAAAAACTGGTGGAACAGGTGCGTACAACGGGACAGCCATGGCCAGTAAGCACACTGGCGAGTGCAGCAGGCTGTGCGGCACTGGAAGATGCGGCATATCGGATGCAGTTTCTGACGTTTTTGAAAATAGAACGGCAATATCTTTATAAAGGTTTGCAGGAACTGGGATTTCGTGTATGGATGCCCCATGCCAATTATGTTTTTTTTCAGGTGTCGGGATGCTGTGTGCTGGATCAAGAACTGTTGCCGTATGGTATTTTGCTGCGGCATTGTGATAATTATCAGGGGTTGCATGCAGAATATTATCGTGCAGCCGTCCGTACGCATGAAGAAAATGCGTATTTTCTGCGTTGTATGCGCTGCGTTATAGAGGAAAGGAGTGCTTTTTGATGGCTGCAAAATCGATTATGGTAGTGGGCACTATGTCTTCAGCAGGGAAAAGCTTCATTACAGCCGGACTGTGCCGGATCTTCCGGCAGGATGGGCTGCGTACAGTGCCGTTCAAATCTCAGAATATGGCACTCAATTCTTATATTACCCGTGATGGTCTGGAAATGGGTCGTGCTCAGGTCATGCAGGCAGAGTCTGCTGGTGTGGAACCCGATGTGCGCATGAATCCCATTCTGCTGAAACCCACCAGCGAAAGCGGTTCTCAGGTTATTGTAAACGGTGAAGTATTCGGCACCATGGGTGCTATGGAATACTATACCAAAAAAGAAACGCTGATTCCTCACATTATGAAGGCATATCATTCTCTTGCTGCGGAAAATGATGTGATTGTGTTGGAGGGGGCTGGCAGTCCGGCGGAGATCAATTTGAAAGATGTGGATATTGTGAATATGGGTATGGCGAAGTTATCCGATTCTCCGGTGCTCTTAGTAGGAGATATTGATCGGGGCGGTGTGTTCGCCTCTGTATATGGGACAATTCTGCTCATGGATGCAGAAGAACGCCGCCGGATTCAGGGTATAATCATCAATAAATTCCGAGGCGATGTGGAAATTCTGAAACCGGGTCTGGAGATGCTGGAAAAACTAACAGGTGTACCGGTTCTTGGCGTTGTACCCTATACAGAATTGGATCTGGACGATGAGGACAGCCTTTCCGACCGTCTGACCCATTGCACCATGCAGAAAGATGCTAAGCTGGATCTGGCAGTCATTCGTGTACCCAGAATTTCCAATTTTACAGATTTTGAGGTGTTTGAGCGCATCCCCGGCGTTTCTGTGCGGTATGTAACACGGGTTCAGGAATTGGGGAGACCTGATATGATACTGCTGCCGGGAACGAAAAATACCATGGCAGATCTGCGATGGATGCGGCAGAACGGACTGGAGGCTGCGATTCTGAAGCAGCATGAAAAAGGCAGCCTTGTTTTTGGCATCTGCGGAGGTTTTCAGATGCTTGGAAAAAAACTTTCCGATCCGGAAGGTGTAGAGGATGGCGGCACCATGTGCGGCATCGGATTGCTGGATACGGAAACGGTATTTTTGCCCCAAAAGCGGCGCACTCGTATGAATGGAACGGTTGCTTCTGTGAATGGTGTATTGGAATCATTATCCGGTCATACAGTCAGCGGTTATGAGATTCACATGGGAGAGACCATGGGATTGGGCGGTGCTGTACCTTTTACCACATTGGAAAATGGCGAAACAGACGGATATCGCAATCCGGAAGGAACCGTATTCGGGTCTTATTTGCATGGTATTTTTGATTCTGCTGGAACAGCGCAGATGCTGGTGCAGGCATTGCTCACTCAGAAAGGTGAGGATGCCGTAGAAATGGAAGTCTTTGATCCGGATGCCTATAAAGAAAATCAATACAATAAGCTTGCTGATGCACTTCGGAGAAGTCTGAATATGCAGCAGATTTATGATATCCTTAACCAGTGGGAGGAGCACTCATGAAGCCGTTGCGAGAAGGCTATACCACCGGTTCCTGTGCGGCTGCGGCAAGTTTAGCATCGGCATTGTGGCAAGTGACAGGCATCTGTCCGGAACAGGTGGAACTGGAGATACCTGCTGGTTCGATACTGCGTTTGGAAATTCAGGCGGTATCTGAGGGTGTATGCGGTGTTATCAAAGATGGCGGCGATGATCCCGATGCAACAAACGGCTGTCTGGTAACGGCAAAGGTGGAGATTGCTGACACGCCGGGAGAAATTTTGTTTCATGCAGGCGAAGGTGTAGGCATTATTACCCGAAAGGGATTAAAGCTGCCGGTAGGAGAGCCAGCAATTAATCCGGTTCCTCGTCAGATGATTGAAAAAGCTGTGCGTTCCATCATCGGATCACGAGGTGCAGATGTCACAATTTCTGTGCCTGGCGGTGCAGAAATTGCGGTGAAAACCTTCAATGAACGATTGGGAATCCGGGGTGGGCTGTCTATTCTTGGTACAACGGGAATTGTTCGTCCCATGAGCGAAGAAGCCGTAAAGGAATCGCTTTGTCTGGAGCTTTCCATGTGTCGGGCAGAATATGGTACCGCCTGTGCTTTGGTAACAGGTTACGCCGGAGAAAAATATTTGCGCAAGCAGTATGCTTCCTGTGGGGGCATTGTTCTGTGCAGCAATTATCTGGGGTATTTGCTGGACTGTGCCGAGGAAATGGGCTTTACGCATCTTTTGCTGGCAGGCAGAGCCGGAAAATTGGTAAAACCAGCGGCAGATATTATGTATCTGCACAGTCATACTGCCGGCGGACAGCGTGAGGTCATTTGTACCCATGCGGCACTTGCCGGTGCCTCTGCCTACCAGGTGCAGCAGCTGTATCAGTGTAATACTACATCACAAATGCAGGAATTGCTGACTGCATTTGGATTGGGAGAATCCGTGTGGGCATCTGTTGCAGAGTGTGCCTGTGAGAACTGTATGCGCCGCACCCATGGAAAGATTCAAATCGGAATGATACTGCTGGACGAGCAGGACAGGGTTCTGGCAAGAAGCCGTCTGGCAGAGGATGTTCGAAAGGAGTGGAGCCAATGCAGCATGAATTGATTTTGGTAGGCGGTGGAAGCGGCACAGCAGATTATTTGCTTCCGGCTGCTAAACAGGCGTTGGAGCAGGTCGGATGCGTGATTGCTTCAGATCGTTTTTTGCAGTTGATTCCAGCAAAGAAAACCAAACCCATGGGCAGTGTATCAGCCTTATTAGAGGCTTTGCCTGAATGGCTGGAGCAGGAGAGCGTGGGCATTGTGGTTTCCGGTGATCCGCTGCTATACAGCCTTTGCCGGACGATCTGCACACGATATCCGGAATTGCCAGTCAGAGTTATTCCCGGAGTAGGTTCTTTGCAGCTGTTGGGGGCGGCATTCGGGCTGACCATGGAAGATGCAGCGATTCTGAGTATTCACGGAAGAGATTGTACTGCCGGAAAAATCGCTTGCACTGTTGCAGAGCATCCGGTAACATTTTTCTTCTGTTCGGAGACACAAGGGCCAAAAGAAATTGCAGCAGCACTGTCTATGTATCATCTGGAAGGAACAGAATTGTTTGTAGGTGCAGATTTGACGTATCCGGAACAGATGCTCTGGCGTGGAAAATCCGGGGAATGGGCGGAAAAGAAAAATCCTGCGCTTTGTGTTGCAGCCGTAAAGAACCCGTTGCCAAATCCCATTCTGCGCCCTGCACTTTTGCCGGATCGTGCATTTTTGCGGAATGATTCGCCCATGACCAAGGAAGAAGTACGTGCGGTTATTCTCAGTAAGCTGCGGCTGCATCCGGATGCAATTGTCTGGGATTTGGGAGCTGGCACCGGAAGTATCTCCATAGAATGTGCACGCATGTGCCCTTACGGTGCTGTTTATGCAGTAGAATATAAAAAATCCGCTTTGGAAATTCTGGAAAAGAACAAGGCATATTTTCAGGCAGAGAACCTGACGATTGTGCCGGGCAGAGCAGAAGAACAGTTGAGCAGCCTGCCTGTTCCGGACTGTATATTCATTGGAGGCAGCGGCGGTGCTATGGCACAGATTGTAAAATTCATTTGCACATTGCCGAAAAAAATCCGGCTGGTGATCAGTGCCGTCACCTTAGAAACGCAGGCGGAGCTGTATCCCTTATTGGAACAGATGCCGGAATTCGAGGTATTGCAGATTGCTGTCAGCTGTGGAAAGCAAGTAGGCAGTTATCGGGTGTTGGACAGCAATCATCCGGTGATGCTGTTTTCCTGTGAGACTAAGGCATAAATCGAAACTCCATGAATGAACAGGGCAGAATATCAAGGATATTGTTTTTTGTGCTTAGGGTATAGCGAAAGGAATGGTCATAACAACGATGGAAAAGGGAATTTTTTATGCAGTGGGTGTAGGAACGGGTGATCCCATGGATATGACGCTGCGGGCAAAGCAGATTCTGGAAAGCGCAGATCTTGTAGTGGTTCCGGTCAAAAAAGCAGGGGAGATATCTGCCGCATATGCCATTGCACAGCAGGCGGCAGATATGACCCATGCAGAAAAGTTGGAAGTTGTCTTTCCGATGAAAGCCCATGCAGACTATCGCAGCTATTTGCAGTCCGGAGCATTGGATGATATATATGCAGCTTTGGACGCCGGAAAAACAGTGGCAATGGTTACGCTGGGGGATGTCTCCGTTTACAGTACGGCAACTTATGTCCGACAGATTGTGGAGAAGCAGGGCTATGAAACAAAAGTATCCGCCGGAATTCCTTCTTTTTGTGCCGGTGCAGCAAAGACAAAGTACAGTCTTTGTGAAAATGAAGAATCTCTGCTGGTGATGCCTGGTGTCACAGATAAAGCAGCAATAGAGCAGGCACTGAAACAGTTTGACAATCTGGTTATTATGAAAGCAGGAAAAGCATTGCCTTGGCTGTTGCCTATGCTGGAGAAATGCGGTTTGCTGGAGCATACGGTGATGCTTCGGAATGTAGGAATGGCAGATGAATACATCGGTACACCGAATGCAGATGAATATTCTTATTTTACAACATTGCTTATAAAAAAAGGAGGACTGCGATAATGGTCTATTTTGTAGGTGCAGGATCCGGTGATCCGGAACTTCTGACAATCAAGGGAAAAAGACTGATTGACAATGCCGATGTGGTAATCTATGCAGGCTCATTGGTAAATCCGGCTGTTCTGTCTGATGTGAAGCCGGACTGTAAAATTTATGATAGTGCCGGGATGCATCTGGAGGAGGTGCTTGCAGTGATGCAGGAGACCGAAGCCCAGGGTAAGACAACTGTCCGTGTACATACGGGCGATGCCTCTATTTATGGTGCGATTCGGGAACAGCTGGATGCACTGGATCGTATGGGCATTTCTCATGAGGTCGTACCGGGTGTCAGTTCTTTTCTGGCGGCAGCAGCAGCCATGCAGAAGGAATATACACTGCCCAATGTATCACAAACCGTAATCCTGACACGTATGGAGGGCAGAACACCTGTTCCGGAGCGAGAAAGCATTCAGGAACTGGCAAAGCACCGTGCAACGATGATCCTGTTTTTATCAGTGGATCGGATTGAGGAACTGGCAGAACAGCTTTGTACCTCTTACCCTGAGACCACACCTGTTGCTGTAGTCTATAAGGCAAGCTGGCCGGATCAGAAAATTGTCACCGGTACGCTGGAGACTATTGCAGAAAGAGTAAAAGAAGCTGGCATTACCAAAACTGCTCTTGTAACCGTAGGCGATTTTCTTGGAAACACCTACGATTTATCGAAATTGTATGATAAGACCTTTACCCATGAATTCCGGCAGGGCGTTGCAGAATGAAGCTGGCATATTTCTGGCTGACATCTCAGGGAAAACAGCTGGCGGAGCACTTACAGCATCAATTTGGCGGTATAGTGGAACCGAAAGAACATTTTGCTGAGACAGTGAAACGGGATTTTGCCATATATGATGGGCTGATTTTCATTATGGCCGCTGGAATTGTGGTGCGAACCATTGCACCTCTGGTACAGTCTAAAGCGTCAGATCCGGCAGTACTGGTGATGGATCAGCAGGGAATGTATGTAATCAGTCTGTTGTCGGGACATCTGGGGGGGGCCAATGATCTGTCACGGAAAATTGCCGCTGCTATTGGTGCAAGTCCGGTTATTACCACAGCAACGGATGTGCAGGGCGTGACTGCCTTTGATGAGATTGCCAAGCGCAATGATCTTGTTATTGAAAATCTGGGCACACTGAAATACATCAGCGGCGCACTGCTGGAGGGGAAAAAAGCAGAACTTTATACAGATCTGCCTTTGTCAGAGCCTTGTCATCTGTCCCAGATTCAGGTAACAGATCATCCCACAGGAGAATTCCGAGTGGTAGTTTCTGATCGGATGTTACTGGACTTACAAACCGAAAAAACGCTCTACTTGCGTCCGAAAAGTCTTGTTATTGGCGTGGGATGCAAACGAAATACCGATCCGATGCATCTGGCTGTCTGCTTCCGGAAATTCTTGAAAACATATCAGCTGAGTATCCTTTCTGTAGCAAAAATTGCCACCATTGGATTGAAGCAGAAAGAACCGGCAATTTTACAGTTGTGTGAAAACCTGAGGGTTCCTTTGGAAATTGTTCCTGATGAGTCTATTCAAAAATGTTCTTATCCGTTTGAGAACTCCGCATTTGTACAGTCTGTAACAGGTGTTCCTTCGGTTTCTGAGGCATGCAGCTATCTGGCATCGGGCTGCGGTACGGTATTGACCGGAAAGATAAAATATGCGGGCGTCACTCTGGCTGCATGTCGGCGAGTGCTGCCACCGCTGAAACTGGAGGAGTGAAATACATGAAGCAAGTAATATACATCGTGGGTTTCGGGCCGGGTGACCGGTCATACATGACGGGGCAGGCTGTTTCTGCGATTCAAGAAGCTGATCTGGTAGTGGGTTATACCACCTATATTGACATATTAAAAGTTCAGTTTCCGGAGCAGAAGTATTATGCTACACCCATGCGGAAGGAAGTGGATCGCTGCCGTGCGGCTGTGGAAGAAGCGCTGAAAGGAAAAACAGTGGCAATGGTATCCAGTGGAGACAGCGGCATTTATGGTATGGCAGGGGTTATGCTGGAGGTCATTGCAGAAATGCACGCCGATCTGGAAGTTGTGGCAATACCGGGTGTGACAGCAGCCAGTGCAGCCGCATCTGTTCTGGGCGCACCTTTGATGCACGATTTTGCGGTAATCAGTCTCAGTGACTGTATGACACCTTTGGAACAGATTTATAAGCGTGTTTCCTGTGCAGCAGACGGAGACTTTGTCATTTGCCTTTATAATCCGAAATCTCATTCCAGAACGGCATATCTGGCACATGCAGCAGAACTCATACAGCAATATCGGTCTCCGGAAACACCTGTGGGAATTGTCCGAAATGCTGGCCGACCCGAACAGAAAGCATGGATCACAACATTGAGCCGCCTGAAAGAGGAACCGGTGGATATGTTCTGTGTGGTACTGATCGGCAATTCCCGGACCTATGTGAAAAATGGTAAAATGATTACGCCCCGGGGATACTGTTTGGCAGAAACCGGAGCAGAAGGATGAGACGGATTGCAGTGATCGCCGGAACAAGCGAAGCGACAGATTTGATCCGTGCACTGCCGGAGGAATATGAAGTGACCGCATTTGTAGCCACAGAATACGGCAGAACCATTCTGGAAAAGGAACGCTGTACTGTGCATGTAGGACGTCTGGACAGAGATGCATTTGCATCGGAGCTGGCACAGATGGATGGGGTGGTGGATGCCTCTCATCCCTTTGCTGCGGCAGTGACGGAGACCGTACAGCATGTTTGCATGCAGCAAAGGATTCCTTATTTTCGATTGGGCAGACCTCATCTGTACTATGATTATGACCGGATCATCCGTGTAGCATCCAAAGAAGCGGCGGCAGAACAGTTGTCTGATATGCCGGGCAATATTCTGCTGACAACAGGTGTCAATACCCTTGCATTCTATGAAGCCAATGTGAAAAAATTTACGGAACGGGGATGGGCACGTATTCTGGACACGACAGATTCTCGTCGGATAGCCGCTTTCTCCAAAGCCCATCTGATCTATGCTATGCCGCCATTCTCACAGGAGGACACCGTTTCGGTGATACAAATGTATCAGATTGCCGTATTGGTTTCCAAGGACAGCGGTGCACGAGGCGGTGTGTTGGAAAAAATTGCAGCAGCCAAGGCATGTCATATACCGGTAGTACTCATTGATGCGCCTCAGGAGCATGTACATACCATCGAGGATGTGATTTGTCAATTGCAGCAGCAGGAAGAAAGGAGCCACTCAAAATGCTGAAATCATATCTGGAGCAAATACAGCCGTTGGATGCAGCGGCAATGCAGCAGTCACAGGAAAAATGGGATAATATTGCCAAACCTCTGCGCAGTCTGGGACGTCTGGAGGAAATGGTGATTCAGCTGTCTGGTATTACCGGTTCTGCGGAAATTGCCCCCCTTAAAAAAGCAGTTCTGATTTTCTGTGCAGACAACGGTGTTGTGGAAGAGGGGGTGACACAATCCACCAATGAGATCACTGCCTTGGTGACACAGAATTTCACCAAGGGTATTGCATCGATCAATTCTCTGTCCAGAGAATGCGGCGCAGATGTCTTTCCGGTGGACATTGGAATTGCACGAGATATGGACTGTCCGGGTCTGGATGTGCGGAAAATCGCATATGGGACAAAAAATCTTGCAAAAGAGCCGGCTATGACACGGGAAGAGGCAGAACGTGCCATTATTACCGGAATAGAACTGGTGCGGGAAAAGAAAGAAGCCGGCTATAATCTGATGATTACCGGTGAAATGGGGATTGGCAATACCACGACTTCCAGTGCAGTGCTGTCCGTACTGGAAAAATTGCCGCCAGAAATGGTAACAGGGCGTGGTGCTGGTCTGACGCATGTTGGCGTACAGCATAAAATCACAGTCATTGAAAATGCCATTGCACTGCACCAGCCGGATCGGAATGATGTGTTGGATGTGCTTTCCAAGCTGGGTGGTTTCGATATTTGTGGGATGGCAGGTGCTTTTCTGGGCGGTGCGATTTATCATGTTCCGGTGTTGGTAGATGGCTTTATTTCTGCCGTTGCTGCTAATTGCGCCGTGCGGCTTTCACCTTTGTGTCGGGATTACATGTTTGCCTCACACTGTTCCGCAGAGCCTGCCGGGAAGATGGCACTGGATGCAATAGGATTGAAAGCTTATCTGGAATGCGGCATGTGTCTGGGTGAAGGAACAGGTGCTGTGATTGGCGCAAAGCTTTTTGACTTTGCATTGGCAGCATATAATGAAATTGCAGATTTTAAGACGGCAAATTTTGAAAAATATGAGTTGCTGCAATAAGGAGGAACTGTGCAATGAAAATGGAATATGTCAAACCTATGGAAATAGAGACACGCAGTTTTGCCATCATTGAGGAGTATCTGAAGGATGTTGTCGTTCCGGAAAATCAGCGCAGCATTATCAAACGTGTGATTCACACCACAGCGGACTTTGATTATGTGAAAAATCTGAAATTTTCAGATCACGCAGTGGAAACAGCACTGGAAGCGTTGCAGCAGGGGGCACATATTGTAACGGATACAAACATGGCATATGCTGGTATCAACAAAAAGTCCCTGCATCGTCTGGGCGGTGAAGCGCATTGCTTTATGTCCGATCCGGAGATAGCAGAAGCGGCAAAAGCACGGGGTGTTACACGAGCGATGGTTTCCATGGAAAAGGCTTGTACGTTGGGAGAAAATGTGATTTTTGCCATTGGCAATGCACCCACTGCGCTTATACAACTGGACGAGCTGATCCGTTCCGGAAAAATTGCACCAAAGCTAATCATCGGTGTGCCGGTAGGCTTTGTGAATGTGGTAGAGGCAAAGGAACTGATTATGCAGGGGACAACGCCGTATATTGTTGCACAGGGAAGAAAGGGCGGCAGTAATGTAGCAGCAGCCATCTGCAATGCACTGTTATACCAATTGTATCGATAAATGAAAAAACCGCCGCTGATTTCCAGACGGCGGTTTTGAGATTTGTGAGATAGCAGTTTTTATAGGACTTCAGTGGTTTTAGACTGGATATATTCATGCAGTGCCACTGTTAAAATGGCAGCATATTTTTCAATTTTTTCTGTTGGAATGGAACTGAATCCGAGAATGAAAACATTATTGGGTGCATTTTCTCCCAACCAGTATTTTTGTGTGCCATGAATGCCAATGAAACGCTGCCTCATAAATTCGATGAGATCATTTTCATTATGGCAGCAATCCACCTGAATCAGAATATGTGATCCGGCAGGATAGTAGATCATATGTACCTGTTCCGGCAGATTTTTTTTCAGGTAGTTGATCAGAATTCCATATTTTCGTTCATTCATACTGGAGATTCGCCGGATGTGCTTATCCAGATGACCATCGTTGATAAATTCTGCAATGGATTTCTGGACAAATGTGGGAAGTGCAGAATTAAAATGCTTATATTTTTTTTCGTACAGTTCCAGCAAAGGCGGTGGGAGGATGTAATATGCACAACGGATGGACGGAGAAATTGCTTTAGAAAGTGTACCCAGATAAATGACACGGTTGTTTTGATCCAACGCTTGAAGGGAAGGCAGAATTCGTTTGCCGTAGAGAAACTCGCTGTCATAATCATTTTCAATAATGTAGCCGTTTTTTTGTTCAGCCCAATTTAGGAGACGCAAACGGTTCTGGAATGATGTGGTAACTCCTGTGGGGAACTGATGAGATGGAGTCAGATAAACGATATCAACGGGGTTTCGCTGGATATAATCGATGTCAATACCTTCTTCCTGAATGGTAACGGGTTTGATTTCAAACTGATGATTTTGAAAAATCCGGCGCATGCCGATGAAACCGGGTTCTTCAAAGGCAACACATTTATGGCTGCTGGAAATCAGGCTCAGAATCGTCTCCAATCCATACTGTGTACCGGCGCAGATGATGATTTGTTCCGGAGAACATTTCACGCCTCTGGTGCGCTGTAAAAATTCGCACAAACTGACACGGAGAGGATAATATCCTTTATTGCTTTCATATCTGGAAAACTGGACAGTTGCCTCATCTAAAATGGCATTGGTGACATATTGTTTCCATTTGGACCATGGAAAAAGATGTGTGTCACAGATGGAATACCGAAAATCATATCGGATGGTATTTTGTCTTTCCGGCAATGTAACCGGTGGATCAGAAGTCTTTTCTGATGATGAACGCTTTTTCTTTGTAGTCAGGCGGATTTTAACGATATCTTCTACATAGTAGCCGGATCCTTTCACAGCACGTATCATGCCTTCTTCCAGCAGCTGCTGATAGGCGTGTTCTACCGTATTTTTACTGACGTTCAATTCATTGGCTAAAATGCGTATGGGCTGCAATGCGGTATTTTTTGGCATTGCACCGTTTAATATATTCTGACGGATTGCCTCATAAATTTGAAGATAGAGTGGTTTGGAATTGTCATTACTCAAATAAATCATACGGATATGCTCCCTTCTGTTTTGTGAAAGCAATAGGTTCTGATGGATCTGACTGGTTTTGAATAGGAAATAAAAAACACATTTCTATACGAATTGAATTTCTGTTTCTATTTTGCTTCGCTGCACATGCGCTTAGATACGTTTTGATTGAAAATAATCCTGTTTTTGTGTATTTTACACAAAAATATTGAGTGGAAAACTGTAAAGAAACGAAAGGTGAATCATTGCATTTATTTTTTATTATATACTGTATTTCTTCTGGATTCCCCTTTTTTCTATGAATAATCTGAGAAAATCAAAAGTTTTCTCATCTTCCCGGAATTGTACCGCTGAAGGAATGGGTAATTGTACCTTTTCAAATCCTGAAAAAAAGCGTATAATAACATTATCGGAAAATAAAGCTGCATTTGCAGAAATTGCGTGATGTATCGTCTGTATATGCATGCAGCAGAAAAATGAAGGTGCTGTGATATGAAAAACCAGATGGTATCTTGGGACAGCATGACAGAACGGGAGCTGATTGAGGATTATTATCTTCAGATCTGCGGGTTTCAGAATGGGAAAGCTTCTTTACAGAAGAAAAAGCCTTATGCTATGGAATGTCTGCAAGATGTGCTGCGGCAGGCGCAAATTCTCGCACTGGTTTCTTCTTATGATGCAGAATGCATCACAAAGGATGGTATTCAGATTGGTGACTGTGTTTTTTCCTGTCCTGCCATGCAGACGGTACAGCAGGAACGAGTGATTGCGTTGTATGCATTTGCGCTGACTGCGGGAGATGCAGAAGCACCGGAAGCAAGAGTTTTACAGCAGGCATTTTATGATATCAGCGGTACAGCCATCGCAGATACAGCCAGGGATTTGCTTCAGCTTTGGATTCAAAGGCAGTATCCGGAGAACACATGTTTTGTATCCGATTCCTTCGGACCAGGATTTTATGGCATGCCTGCATTGGATGTCCGGAAGTTTTTTACTTTTTTGGATTGCGAAAAAATCGGGCTCCAGCTGATGCCCAGCGGATTTATGATACCATCAAAAAGTTGTGTCGGTTTTTATCTGGTGACAAAATCAGAGTCAGACCTGCCGGCACTGGATTGTGTGCATTGTATGGGACATGGGAAACAGTGTAACTATTGCAAGGCAGGAAGGAAATATCTTTTATGAATTTTCTGCAAAAGTCAATGGCGACTGCTGCGGAGAAAAAGGAGGCGGTTCCAATGGGTCTTGTGCATATTTATTGTGGAGATGGAAAAGGGAAAACAAGTGCAGCGGTAGGATTGGCTGTGCGGTTTGCCGGTTCCGGCGGAAAAGTACTGTTCTATCAGTTTATGAAACCGGAAAGCTCCGGTGAACGGCGTATGCTGCAACAGCTTTCGGATATTACTGTATTGTCCGGTTATCAGGTTTCCAAGTTTTCTTTTCAGATGAATGAATCAGAAAAGGCAGAAGCTGCTGTAGGATATCAGAAGCAGTTTTCGGAAATTATACAGATGGTGCAAAACGAAGCATATGGTCTTCTTGTACTCGATGAGATCATGTCTTGTATTTCTTGTGGATTTCTGGATATAGAAGCAGTATTGCATTTTCTGGAATGTCGTCCGCAGTCGCTGGAAGTGGTCATGACCGGACGCAATCCGGATGCACGTTTGATTGCCTGTGCAGATTATGTGTCTGAAATTCAGAAGGTAAAGCATCCGTTTGATGCAGGTATTACAGCACGAAGCGGAATTGAATTTTAAACAGGCTCTTAGACAGAGCAATTTTCAGGCAAAAGATGTTTTTTAAAATAGGCGGAAAGCCGGCAGCGTATTTGACCGTCATCAATGGGGATGGCAGAAAAATGCAATGCCGGTTTTTGTTTTGCATCGAAGAGAGGGTGCGGATATGGCAATTAACAGTTATATTATCAGCGAATTATTTCCGGAAAGAATGGTTCAGAAACTGACCAGCAGCAAGTATCAGTTTCCGATCAGATATGCTACGATTTACAATCCATTGCTGCGGATCAAAGCCGATGCAGTTTATCTGGTTGTGAATCCCGGAGAATTTCCAAAAGAACATGTTGCAGTGAAGAGTACATTTCTGGTATTCGGTATGCTGAAGGAAGAAATTCTACAGCAGACGGAACATGATGTGATTTGTTTGAGCCGGGAGAGTGCCCTTGGAAAGATTTACGAGACTTTATTGGAGCAAATGGAACGGTACGAACGCTGGGAAGCCACTATGAATCAGATTTTACTGGATGGCGGCAGTATAGAGGAGATTTGTCAGGTCAGCCTTCCGTTTCTGGATAATCCCATATTTGTGGCATCCGGTGATTTCAGAGTGCTGGCAACAGCGCAGACAAAACATCATCCGTTTGGCTGGAAAATTCAGAGTGAAAATGATCATTTGTGTGAAGCACGCATTTTGAGTCTGCTTTCGGGTTCATCGACAGCGCAGAAATTTGAGGGCGGTCATTTCAATCTGACGGTGGAAAATCATGTGACAACACTGCGCATGACCATTGCATCTCATCAGCAGGTGTTGGGCTATGTCTGTATAGATGATGCTGCACGTCCCTTTTCAGACGGCGATTATACACGCTTGTGCATGCTTCAGCCCTACATATGTCGTTGCATGGCATGTTCCTCTAATATACAAAGCTCTGCCTTCCATCTTGTCAAGAATTTTCTGTCGGAATACCTGTCTTCTGAAAATCCGAATCCTTTTGAACTGCGCAAAGTGCTTTCTTCTATGGGATGGAAGAACCATGACAGCTATGTTTGCTGTGTGATTCATATCCGTTTTCAGCAGGAACGGCAGTATGTGGGAAATTATCTGTGCGGTTATATTGAACATCATATTCCGGGACTTGTGACGATTCAAAAAGATGACAAAATCTATGTGCTCTGTAACTGGAGCTGCATGACGCTGGAAGAGGCTCAGTGGACACAGTATTTGGAACGGATCAGTACAGACTACGGTGTTCCTGTGGGAATCAGTACCCTGTTTGATGACAGTGCTGAATTGTTGAATTATTTCCAACAAGCGGAGGCCGCATTGTTATTCTGTGGTGGAAGGGAACATCAGATCGGCATATATCGGTTTGAGGAATATCGTCTGCCGTTTCTTTTGAAAAAAGGGCTGGATGCACTTCCGCTGGAAACGCTGCTCACACCGGAATTGCGTCGCTTTCTGGAGGAAGATTCAGAAAGTCAATATGAAAATTATAAAATCCTGCGCAGCTATATCCGGAATAATCTGAATATTTCCGAGACAACGGCAGAGCTGTTTCTGCACCGGAGTTCCTTGATTTATCGACTGGATAAAATCAAAAGAATGCTGGGTTCAGACCTGACACAGAAAGAAGAACAACTTTATCTTCGACTTTTGTTTTATGCGATTGATGCGGCAATTTCTGAAAAAAATGAAGTTGATTTGAACAAAATAGGTACTCCTGTAACAGATGTTTCTCAGATGAATAAGGCGGGATAAAATAAGTTGGTGAAAAATAACAGAATCCGATTCTGGTTTCGTCAGAATTGCGGAAGTGCCGCTTAAAAGATTGTCATTCGTTTTGGATTCTGTTATAATCAGAACATCGAAAGAGATGAAGACCACATCTCAGAAACCTGTATCAACTGAATGTTCGTGCAGCGGTTTTTCACGAAAGCGTTCCCGAATTGTTACCGGTTGTTACGAGTTTTCATTTCGCTGTTTTTATATCATAATCAGAGGAGGTTCTCTTATGAGCAAAGAAGAAATTTTTGAACAGCTCAAAAATTCAATCGTTGAGATGGATGAGGACATGGCAACCGAAGCAGCAAACGCTGCATTGGAAGCGGGTCTGGATCCGTTGGAGTGCATCTCCAGTGGCTTGTCTGCCGGCATGCAGGTGATGAGTGACCTGTTTGACGAAGGCGAGGCATTTGTACCGGAGCTGCTAATGGCTTCTGAAGCCTTTGATGCCGCAGTTACGATTCTGACTGGGGGCATGAGCGATGAACAGAAGAACAGCAGTTCTGCCGGAAAGGTTGTCATCCACACCGTACAGGGTGATATCCACGATATCGGAAAAAACATTGTAAAGACCATGCTTTCTGCAAACAACTTTGAAGTTGTGGACATGGGCAGAGATGTTCCGGTAGAGGATGTTGTGGCAAAGGCAAAGGAAATTGGTGCAGACCTGATTGTTGGTTCTGCTTTGATGACCACAACCATGCCGGCGCAGAGAGATATTATCAATCTGCTGAAGGAAGACGGCGTGCGTGATGATTATATCTGTATGTTCGGCGGTGCTCCGGTTTCAGAGAGCTGGTGTGAGCAGATCGGTGCAGACGGTTATTCCGAAACTGCAACTGATGCCGTTACAGTTGCCAAAGAATTGATTGCCAAGAAGAAGGGAGCATAAGGAAACATGAATGCAGTTGGAAAAAATGTCACTGTTTTCGATGTGTATGACCGTGCAAAGAGCGGCCCGAAGATGGACGAAAAGGAGTGGGACTTCAAGGTAATTCCGCAGACTGCTCGTGCTTTGAAGAAAAAATACAACATCAAAATGGACAAGAAAGTGATTGTTCCGGAAGATAAGGAACTGATCAACAATTTGTTCCAGGCTGGTCTGGAAATGCTGGAGACATGCGGTGTGTACTGTATTGATACCGGCAGAGTTATCAAGTATACCAGAGATGAGATCCTGCATGCCATTGCATCCGCACCGGATCATTTCCAGTACGGAGAGGGTCAAGAGGCAATTCAGGTAGTACCCCGTTCTTATGACAGTGCAAAGGCGCCTGTTATTCAGGGCGGTCCTACAGGTTCTCCCTGTTCAGAACAGCTGTTCCTGCCGATTCATCAGGCATATGCACAGGAACCCATCGTAGATACCATCGTAGATGGCGTTATGCAGACTGTAATGGGTAAGGATCCGGTTCCGGGTTCTCCGTGGGAATTGATGGCAGTCCGTTCTGAAGCATTGCAGGTACGGGAAGCACAGATGAGAGCCGGCCGCAGCGGCATGGGATTGTAGGGGAACGAAACTTCCCTCAGCGCAGCTGGTGTTATTGAGGCAGACTTCCCGGGTGGAATGAGAACCAATGACTCTCACGAAGTTTCCCAGCTGAACGAGCTGAAAATCGACGTTAGTGCTCTTTGCGTAGGTGCGCATTATGCAATGGAAGGTGCTTGTGTCATGGTCGAGCAGATGCCGATCTATGGCGGCTATTCCGGCGGCCTCGAAGAGACAACCATCGTCGATGTTGCGACAACTCTGAATTCTTTTGTCATGATGCAGGGTTCCTGGCATCTGGACGGTCCGGTACATGTCCGTTGGGGCATTACCACTGCAAGAGAAGCACTTGCAGTTGCCGGTCATGCAGCAAGAGCAATTGAGGAGAACACACATCTGATCCTGGGGAACCAGTACTATACACTGGCTGGTCCGTGTACAGTAATGTGTCTGTTGGAAACCGCAGCACAGGCTATTACGGATACCATCAGCGGTCGTGAGATTCTGTCTGGTGTTGCGTCCAGAAAGGGCGTATTCACTGACCAGTTCACAGCTATGGAAGCCAGAATGATGGGTGAAGCAGCACATGCTGTTGCCGGTATGGATCTGCATGAAGTGAATGTTCTGCTTGACAAGCTGGTTGCTATGTATGAGAAGGACTACAAGACAGCACCGGAGGGTAAGACTTTCCCGGAATGCTACGATGTAGTAAAGCTCGTACCGACCGATGAGTATGTTCAGGTGTACAATGAGGCAGTGAAGATCCTGACCGATCTGGGTCTGACCTATTGGAACAAGTAAACTGACGTTTGCATGAATATCGTGCTCTTATAATTTCATTGAATCTGCCTGCTCAGGGAAGTATGGGGATTCGATGATATGGGAGATGCTTTAAAAACGAAATGAGAACAGAGACTTTGTACCGGAAGGCTTGCCTGCTCAGGGAAGTACGGGAGTCATAAGTATGAAGCCAATCGTCTCATTTCGTTCATGCGGAGGGTGAATCGAAGTGATTATATGGACTCTAAATCCGTACAGCCGGGTGCAACACCGGGACTCTTCGCCAAAATCAGCAAGCTCAGTTAGGTAGTATCATTATGATGAAAGGAGAAGTGTCAGAGGATGCTTCTCCTTTCATCATTTGTGTGATGAATATGGAGAAAGAGGGGAAATGAATGGGCATGAAAATCATCTTTCAGCCTTTTGGCGTGCAGTGTACAGATGCATCTCTAGAGGAAACGCTGTTACAGATTGCACAGCGTATGGGCATCGGTGTAGATGCTGCCTGCGGCGGAACGGGAGCCTGCGGAAAATGTAAAATCCGAGTGATTTCCGGTACATTTGAGGGCTATGGTATCCGAAGTGATGCAACACATCTGACAGAAATAACCGCAGAGGAGTGCAGGCTGCTTTCTGAATCAGAACAGCAGGAGGGAATCCGGCTGGCATGCATGGTCTGTCCCAAAGGGGATCTTGTGATTGAAGTACTGCAGAAAAGCCGGTTGGCACAGCAGATAGTGATTTCCGATGGAAAAATTAAAGCAATTCCACTGCATCCGGCCGTACATACATATTGCTTGACATTGCCCAAACCCACGCTGGAAGACCATCGGGATGATGCCGGTCGTCTGTGCAGCACCCTTCATGAAACGTTTCCGGAGCTTCCGGAAAAGCTGGAACTGGACTTTGCCGTTTTGCAGCAGCTGCCGTATGCACTGCGAAAGGGGCATTGGTGTGTCAGTGTTACAGTATGGCAGAATCGGAAAATCATTGGCGTTCGGCCGGGGACAGATGCCGGATGCTATGGAGTGGCAATTGATATCGGAACGACTACCCTTGCAGCATATCTGTGCGATTGTAATACCGGTAAGACGGTTCAGGTTGCTTCTATGATGAATCCCCAAGTACGTTTCGGAGATGATGTACTGGCACGTGTTTCCCATTGTATGCTGCAGGAAGATGGTCTGGAGCAGCTGCATAAGCTGCTTATGGACGGACTGAATGAGATGACTGAAGAAATGGCAGAGAAACAGGGAATCTCCACAGAGCAAATTGGCGAATTTGTGTTGGTTTGCAATCCGGTCATGCATCATATTGCACTGAAAATTCCGCCGGACTCTCTGGGAGCTTCTCCCTTTGCGGCTGTATCCAATGCTGCTATAGATGTACCGGCAAGGGAAATCGGACTTTCTGGCATGACTGGTGCCAATGTGCATGTGTTACCTCTGGCAGCTGGATTTGTGGGTGCAGACCATATTGCAGTATTGATTGCAGAGGAACCGCATAAACAGGAGGAATTGCAGCTGATTATTGATGTGGGTACGAATAGTGAGATTTGTTTCGGAAACCGGGAGCATCTCTACGTGACCTCTTGTGCCACAGGTCCGGCATTGGAAGGAGCCCATATTCAGTGCGGTATGCGTGCAGCAGAAGGTGCAATAGAGCGTGTGGCCATTGATCGGGAAACTTTGGAGCCGGCACTGAAACTGATTGGCAATCAGAAGAATATGCCACGGGGCATCTGCGGTTCAGGTATTCTGGACGCAGTTGCACAGATGGCGCAGGCAGGCATTCTGGAGCCCAACGGCAGATTTTCCAAGGCACTGCAATCCGGCCGAATCCGTATGAATGCAAAGGGAAAGCCGGAATATGTGCTGTATTTTGCCCAATCTCCCCAGGAACATGATATTGTAGTCACTGCCAAGGATGTTCGTGCTGTACAGTTGGCAAAAGCGGCACTCTATGCCGGTGCAAAAGCCCTGATGCGGCAGTGGGGCATAGAAAAAATTTCCGCAGTCACGCTTGCCGGAGCTTTCGGAAGCTATATGGATCGGCATTCTGCATTACAGCTGGGGATGTTTCCTGATTGTCCCGTACAGCAGATTTCTGCATCGGGCAATGCTGCCGGAGTAGGTGCACGATATGCCCTTTTGAATGTGGAAAAACGGCAGGAGGCGCAGTGGCTTGCTGAGCATGTGACCTTTGTGGAAACGGCGACAGATGCAGATTTTCAGAATCTGTTTTCTGATGCTATGTGGATTCCCCACAAAACAGAGCATTTTACAAATGGATCTATCTGCTGATGGTATATTTTACATAAAACCAATGGAAATGAGGAAAGAGGAACAAGACCATGATAAAAACAATTTTGAATCAGTACGAAAATGAAGCTCACGCTTTGAATGATGCGGAAATTGCAGAGCTGCTGTCTGCACAGGGTTCGGATCGGGAGGCGGTTTTTTCAGCGGCAAGGCGAGTGCGTGCCGCACAGTTCGGAACCAACGTGTTTTTATATGGGTTTGTTTATTTCAGCACTTATTGTCGGAATAACTGCAATTTTTGTTATTTCCGTTGTGGGAATAACCAGCCGCCCCGTTATCGTAAGATGCCGGAGGAAATCATTGAAACAGCGGTGTCACTGAAGGAATCCGGTGTCCACTTGATTGATCTGACGATGGGTGAAGATCCGTATTATACAGAGTATCCGGAACGTCTGGCAGATTTGGTGCAGATGATTAAGCAGAAAACCGGTCTGGCAGTTATGGTTTCTCCGGGTGTTGTTTCCGATGACTGTATCCGTCAGCTTGCACAGGCTGGTTCGGATTGGTATGCGTTATACCAGGAAACACACAATTCGGAATTGTTCCGGAAGCTTCGGGCAGATCAATCTTATGAAGCAAGGATGCACTGCAAAATGTTTGCAAAATCTCTGGGCATTTGCATAGAAGAGGGACTGCTGACGGGAGTAGGCGAAACGGTAGAAGACCGGATCCATTCTTTTCGGGAAATGGAACGCATGGGTGCCATGCAGGTGCGTACCATGACTTTTGTTCCTCAGGCAGGTACGCCCATGATGATACAAAAGCAGTCAGATTTTTCGGATGAGCTGTTGAATATTGCAGTGATGCGGATGCTGTTTCCGGATCGGTTGATTCCGGCATCGCTGGATGTGGATGGGCTGAATGGTCTGGAATCCAGACTCATGGCAGGTGCCAATGTGATTACCTCCATTATTCCGCCACGGGAGGGCTATGCCGGTGTGGCACATGCCAGTCAGGATATTGATGAGGGATACCGTACTGTGGCAGGTGTTCGGGACACGGTTCTGGCATGCGAATTACATCCGGCAACGGCAGATGAATACCAAGCTTGGCTAAGGAGGATTCGGAAATGAAACTGTTGGTAGTGGGCTGTAAATTGCAGGGAACAGAAGCCATTTATCTGGCAAAACAGGCAGGTTTTTTTGTAACGGCAATAGATCATCGTGGGGATGCCTGCGGCAGCAGTCTGGCAGATCAGTTTATACAGACGGATGTTTATGAGAAAGAAAGATTGATATCCCTGTTTCGGGAGCACGATGCAGTTTTACCGGCTATAGAAGATCCGGATGTCTGCCGGACATTGACGGAATATGGCAGACAAACGGGTACGCCTGTAATTTTTGATACAGCTGCTTATGCGATATCTTCCTCCAAGCAGCGTTCCAATAGGCTGTTCAGACAGCTGGGACTTGCTCTGCCGGAATCGTATCCGGTATGCGGATTTCCTGTCATTCTGAAACCGGATGACCAAAGCGGCAGTGCTGCTGTACAGCGTGCGGATTCTCAGGCAGAGGTCGATGCATATCTTTCCAAGGCAAAGGGAAATGTGGTGATACAGCAGTATCTGGAAGGACGTTCTTTTTCTTTGGAGGTGCTTTCCATGAACGGTGAGATTTGCTGTCCTATGATTACCGAGGTGTGTATGGATCGTGCATATGACTGCAATCGGATTATTGCACCTGCAAAAGTGACTGCTCATGAGGCACAGCAGCTGTATGATATAGCAGAAAAGCTGGCATCAGCATTGCATATGAATGGAATTTTTGATATTGAAGTCATCCGTCATCATGGTACAATGAAGCTCTTGGAAATTGATGCACGTCTGCCCAGTCAGACTCCTATTGCTGTTTATCATGCCAGCGGTTTTAATATGGTAGAGTGGTTGGTGCGTCATGCTGTCGGTGCGTCATATCATGTACAGCCTGTACCGAAGCAGGTCTGCTGGTATCAGCAGATTCAGGTTTCACCCCATGCAATCCGGGTACTGGGGGAGCATATCATGTCTGATTGTGCGCCTTTACATCATGTGACCGGATTTTTTGGAGCGGATGAGGCGATAACAGATTATACGCCGGACTGGGGCGGCAGGTTTCGTGCCATCGTCATTCTTTACGGCAGAAATACAGAAGAAGTTCGGGATAAAATGCAGCAAATGCTCCAGCGGATTCAGAAGCAGTACGGCATTTCTTATGTGGAAGATGACGGCTTGACAGAAATAAGCAGGCAAACGGAAAGGAAGGATGAGTATGTCACGATTGATTCCAACAGACATTTTGCATATTCCAGCCTCCATGCAGGAGTATGATGCGCAATTTCAAAAGCAGACTGGTATGACGATGGCACAGACAGCTTGTCATGCTCTGCATATACCAGAGCAGTATCCAGTGAAAAAAACAGCGGTAGTCCCTGTGACAAGTGGTTTGGGTATCATCAGCAGATTTTCTGAATCTGTTTGTGCCATTTTACAGCATATTGGTGCTGATGTCTTTGTTACAGAAAAAACAGACGTTGCTGGTTTGCAGGAAGCGTATCTTGCCGGAGCAGAAGTGGTATTTCTGGCGGATGATGATGTATATGCAGCATTTTCCACAAGTGGAACACAGCAGTCCGATAACGGCTTTGCTACGGGAATTGCTTTTGCAGCGGCACTGGATGGAGCTGCTTCTTGTGCCGGAAAAAAGGTGCTGGTGCTGGGTGCCGGACCGGTAGGCAGTGCAGCGGCAGCATGGCTGGACAATTCCGGTGCGCAGGTGAGCTTGTATGACCCGCTGATGGAAAAAGCAAAGGCTGCGGCAGAAAATGGTTCTCATATAACTGTGCTGAACCATGCACCGGATTTGAAGCAATATGAACAAATACTGGATGCTACACCCATAGGCGGATGGATTTCAGCAGAAGATGTGACAGAGAAAACGGTATTTTCCGTGCCGGGAATGCCGCTGAGTCTCACTGCGGAGGCTGCGGAAAAGGTGACGCTGATTCACAATCCTCTGGAACTGGGAACAATCGTTATGTATTATGATTGTATCCGGCAAATGGAGGAATAATGCTATGGGTAAAATGGAACAGATGATGAAGAATATCAAACCGGCACCCCGGCGTTTTATTTATAAAAAGCAGAGGTTGTCTCAGCTGGTGGGGAAGGTAAAGCTCTGGCCGTCCCGATCGGGGGTGCTGCATGGTGTAAGAGATATTCAGTATCAGGGCAATATGCTGGTGATTACTACGCACTGCGGCGAGCAGTTCACCTGTTGGGATTCTAAAAGCAGCCGGAGTGCACGCTGGCTTCGGAACCGTTGGTGCAAGGAGCCGTGTAAAAAGTGTAAAATTCCTCAGTGGAAGCTGGAAAAATATTCTTCGACTATATTTACCGATTCGAAAAAAGCACTGAAATAAAGGAGATGTATACCATGACTGCACTGACTGAATCACAGAAAAATCGTTTGACTGAACTGGGTCTTTCTGCGGACAATCTGCCTGAGGCATTTGATTCTGTTGCCGATCGGGAGAATTTCTTTAAGCAGACAGAAAAATCATTGGTAGCAAAGAACCGGCAGATTTTGAATCGGCTTTTGACAGAGACGCATCAACCGGCCTTGTGTCAGCTGCAATTTCAGCTGACACAGACGCTTTGTTCCAATGGTTTTACACAGGTGACTACACCCACCATCATCTCCCGGAAATTTCTTGAGCGTATGACCATCGATGGTACGCATCCTTTAAATGAGCAGGTGTTCTGGCTGGATGCGAAAAGTTGTCTGCGTCCGATGCTGGCTCCCAATTTGTACAGCGTGTCCAAAGACCTGATGAATGTGACAAAACTGCCGCTGCGCATCTTTGAAATCGGCAGCTGTTTCCGAAAGGAATCGGAGGGCAGATCTCATCTGAAAGAATTTACCATGTTGAATCTGGTGGAATGGGGAACCCCCATGGATGAGCGCAGTAGGCGATTGAAGGAATTGGGACAGCTTGTATTGGATGCTGCCGGAATCAGCGGCTATGAAACAGAAGCAGAAAACTCTGTGGTATATGGTGACGGATTGGATTTTGTCGGTGCAGACGGATTGGAACTGGCATCCACTTCTATGGGACCGCATCCGCTGGATGCTGCCTGGAAAATAAACTGTACTTGGGTAGGCATCGGCTTTGGTCTGGAACGGCTGTTGATGTATCGGGAACATCAACAGGGCATTCACCGGCATTCCAGAAGCATTTCTTTTTTGGATGGTGCACGTCTGAATATTAAATGATCATTTATGCCGGAACAGAACAGAGGAGAATCTGTATTGTCCCTTATATTTTTTACAAAATTGGCACTTGCAAAAATATAGAACGTATGGTATAGTGGAAATAGAAGAAAAATCCGTGTTTCTATAAATAACTGACAGGATAGTCCGCAGCAGATGACAGGGAAGCCGGGTGAGAATCCCGCACAGTTCCGCTACCGTATACCGGGGAGTTGAAATACAGATGCCACTGATACAATATTGGGAAGGCGTATTTCCGCAAGGATCCGAAAGTCGGGAGACCAGTCTGCATTGCGATTCTACGAGAATAGAGTGTACTATTTTGGCGTAATCCATGCGCTTTGCAGAATTTCTGCAAAGGCATTCTTTTGATACGCAAAAATGATGGATTCCATGTTCTCGCAGATGCGGCATGGGATTTTTTTATGCTGTGAGAACGATTTGAAACAGAGGTGACCTTTCTATGCAGCTTGCGCTGATCCGGCACAGTGTGACTGCCGGGAATATGGCACATCGCTATGTGGGACGACATACGGATGAAGGACTTTGTCCATCAGGTATCCGGCTTGCAGAGAAACAAGCCGTGCTGTTGTCGGATATGTGCCCGGATGTAGTCTTTACCAGTCCTATGCGGCGATGTCGGGAAACTGCTGATATTTTATTTTCTGGTCTTCCGCAGGTTATCCATCCCGATTTGGCGGAATGTGATTTCGGGCAGTTTGAAGGGAAAAATTATAAGGAATTATCTGGAAATCCACTCTATCAGGCGTGGGTTGACAGCGGCGGTACGCTGCCCTTTCCGGATGGTGAATCACGGGAGCATTTCATCCATCGTTGCTGCAAGGCACTGGAACAGCTGGTGCAAAATTATCCTTTTGAAACAGCAGCAGTGGTTGTTCACGGCGGAACCTGTATGGCGATTCTATCTGAACTGGAAGCGTCTCATACGCCATATTTTGAGTGGAAGATTCCGCATTGTGTGCCTTTTTACTGTCAGGTAACTGACACAGCACCTCTGCGTTTGAATATCATATGAGGAAGTGATTCTATGTCGCTGATTATGGCTGGATTGGATTATCGAACAACGCCCATTGCACTGAGGGAACGATTTTCTTTTTCTGAAAAAAATACAAAGGCATTGCTGCAACGGGTACGAGAAATGGATGGTATACAGGGATGCGTACTCATGGCAACCTGTAACCGGACAGAACTGTATCTTTCTACAGAATCAGAATATATGATTCGTCCGGAACAGATCCTGCTGGAAGAAGCAGGTGTAGCAGCTTCGGATATGACAGGACGTTTTTTTCAAAAAAGCGAATCTGAAGCAGCATTGTATCTCATGGAGGTTGCCTGCGGACTGCATTCTCAGATTCTTCATGAAGAGCAGATTGTCACACAAGTGGGACAGGCAATTGCATTGGCACGAAGCTGTCATACAGCGGATGCTATGCTGGATACCTTGTTCCGGACAGCCGTTTCCGCTGGGAAGTATGCTCAGGCTCATGTAAATGTGACAGCTGTACCGCTTTCCATTTCATACAGTGCCGTTCAGATGTTGGAGCAAAACTGGGGCAATCTTACTGGCAAGGTGTGCGTGGTAGTGGGCAACGGCAAAATGGGACGGCTTGCGGCGGAGCTTCTGGTAGAGCGGGGCTGTCAGGTGTATGTAACTTTGCGCACATATCATCATGGAGAATCCATCGTTCCATTTGGTACAGTGCCCATTCCTTATGAGGAACGGTTTTCAAAGATGAACGGTGCAGATATTGTACTGAGTGCTACGCGCAGTCCGCATTATACGATTACAGCGGAACAGTTGGAAGCACTGGAACAGAAGCCAGCGTGGATTATGGATTTGGCTTTACCCAGAGATGTAGAAGAAACCTGTAAACAGGTACCGGGTGTACAGTGCAGAAACCTGGATGATTTTGAAAGTGGCACAGAACCGGATGCAGCATCTATGGAAGCATTGCATCGGACAGCACAGCAATACGCTGATGAATTTCGTATGTGGCGAAATTATCGGGATTCCGTTCCTTATATCCGTCAGCTGAAAGTGTTATCAGCTGATCGGCTCATGCATAGCACAGCATTGGACATCTACCGTGAAAATGATGACTTGGAAGAGATTGTTCGTCTGGTAACGGAAAAAACCATTGATATGATTCTTGGCGGTATCAAGCCGGAAGTGACGCCGGATTTGATGCGCAATTGCTGTGAAAAAGTACATGACCGGGCGCGGTCGTTGGAGAAATAGAGGGACTGGATATGAGCAACAATATCATACGGATCGGCAGCCGTGCCAGTCGGCTGGCGGTCATACAGAGTGAACTTATTATGGCGCAGATCCGACAGATTGTACCGGATGTGACACTGGAACTGGTGACCATGACAACTACTGGCGATCGGGTGCTGGATAAGACACTGGATAAGATTGGCGGAAAGGGATTGTTTCTGAAAGAACTGGATGCTGCTTTACAGGCACATCAGGTGGATTTGTGCGTACATAGCCTGAAAGATGTGCCGGTGGAGGAAAATCCGGCAATGCCTATCGGTGCTTATTCAAAACGGGAAACACCGGGCGATGTGTTGGTTTTGCCGGCGGGAACAACGCAATTGGATCCTTCTTTGCCGGTAGGATGTGCCAGTGCCAGACGAACTATGCAGTTTCACAAATTATATCCGGAGCTTGCAATCAAACCGGTGCGTGGAAATGTGCTGACCCGGCTGGAAAAGCTGGATCGGGGAGAATACAGCGCACTGATTCTGGCAGAAGCCGGACTGAACCGGCTGGGATTGTCGCGTCGGATTTCCTGTCGATTTACGCCGGATGAAATCATCCCGGCAGCAGGGCAGGGGATTATGGCCGTTCAGGGGAGAGCAGGAGAGTTTACGGAAATTCTGGAAAAGCTCAATGATCCGGATGCGGCTTTGTGTGCCCGTACGGAACGGTTTTTGTCCCGAGAATTGGGCGGTGACTGTTCCTCTCCTATCGGATGTTTTGCCGTAACAGAAAATGATGCCATGACGCTGCGTGGTTTTTACGGTGTAGGCGATGTTCCGAAAAGCGGCAGGCTCTGCGGTAGAAAGACAGATGCTGTAAAGCTGGTAAAAGCTCTGGCAGCACAGCTGAAATCAGAATAGCAAAAGACATATGAAAGGAAGAATTGACATGAATCTGATCAATCGTCCCCGTCGTCTGAGAAATGGCGCATTGCTTCGCAGTATGGTACGGGAAACCCGAATCTCTGCGGATACGCTGATTTATCCGATGTTTGTGCAGGAAGGCACAAACATCAAGGAGGAGATTTCGTCCATGCCCGGTCAGTATCGCTGGAGTCTTGATCGTGTGGATGAACTGCTTCAGCAGGTAGTGGATGCCGGTGTAAAAAGTGTACTGCTCTTTGGAATCCCTGAGAAAAAGGATGAAATCGGCAGCAGTGCATGGGATGCAGACGGCATTGTCCAGCAGGCAGTACGTCACATCAAGGCAATGTTTCCTCAGCTGTATGTGATTACAGATGTGTGTATGTGTGAGTATACATCTCACGGCCACTGCGGTATTCTCTGTGGTCATGATGTGGATAATGATAAAACGTTGGAGGTTCTGGCAAAGACGGCTTTGTCTCATGTGCAGGCTGGAGCGGATATGGTTGCGCCATCCGATATGATGGACGGAAGAGTGAAGCGCATCCGAGCTGTATTGGATGAAAACGGCTTTGTGAATACGCCTGTTATGTCCTATTCTGTCAAATACGCCTCTGCTTTTTATGGTCCATTCCGGGATGCCGCCGGCTCTGCACCGGCTTTTGGTGACCGGAAAAGCTACCAGATGGATCCCCACAATGCCAGAGAAGCACTTCTTGAAGCAGAACTGGATGTGCAGGAGGGTGCAGATATCCTCATGGTAAAACCGGGCATGGCATATCTGGATGTGCTGAAATCCCTGAAAGAACGGTTTCATCAGCCGGTAGCCCTTTACAGCGTCAGCGGTGAATATGCTATGATAAAAGCAGCGGCGATGGCAGGCTATGTGGATGAAGCAGCACTGATTTGTGAGTCTGCTGTTTGTATGTATCGTGCCGGTGCAGATTTGCTGATTACTTATTTTGCCATGGAACTGGCACAGTATATAAAAGAAGGAAGGATCGGATAATGGAAACCAGACAGTCAGAACAGCTTTTTTGCCGTGCAAAGGAATTGATGCCCGGCGGTGTGAATTCGCCGGTACGTGCTTTTCAGTCTGTAGGCGGTACGCCGCGTTTTATTCATCATGCCAAGGATCAGTACCTGTATGATGAGGATGGAAACACCTATATTGACTATATTGGCTCTTGGGGGCCTATGATTCTGGGACATAATCCGGATTTTGTACTGGATGCTGTACGGGATCAGCTGCAATATGGTCTCAGCTACGGTGCAGCAACGGCATTGGAAGTGGAGATGGCAGAGCTGATCTCAGAGATGGTGCCATGTGTGGAGATGGTTCGCATGGTCAATTCCGGAACGGAAGCAGTGATGAGTGCCATTCGTGCTGCAAGAGGATTTACCGGACGGGACAAGATCGTGAAGTTTGAAGGCTGCTATCATGGTCATGCAGATGCCATGCTGGTAAAAGCAGGCTCTGGTGTCATGACAGCCGGAATTCCTGACTCAAGCGGCGTTCCCCGTGGATGTACAGCAGCTACCCTTTCCGCTATATACAATGATTTGGATTGTGTGCAGCAATTGTTTGAACAATATCCGGAAGAAATTGCCTGTGTCATTGTGGAGCCAGTTGCAGCAAATATGGGTGTTGTTATACCGAAAGAGGGATTTTTGCAAGGCTTGCGTCAGATATGTGACCAGTACGGTACACTGCTGATTCTGGATGAAGTGATTACTGGATTTCGGCTTCAAGCAAATGGTGCCATTGGTTATTTTGGCGTAAAACCGGATTTGGTGACTTATGGTAAAATTATTGGCGGCGGTATGCCCGTAGGTGCATATGGCGGCAGACGGGATATTATGCAGATGGTATCGCCGCTGGGTTCTGTGTATCAGGCAGGAACACTGAGCGGCAATCCTGTTGCCATGCGTGCCGGTATTACACAACTGCGTTATCTGCATGCGCACCCGGAAGTTTACCAGCAGGTAGAAACCCTGTCCGATCGGCTGTGCAGCGGAATGAACGAGATTATTCAGAGATACCATGTGCCGTGTACAGTAAACGGAATCGGATCTTTGTCCTGCCTTTATTTCACGGCAGAACCGGTGACGGATTATACCAGTGCCAGAACAGCGGATACAGCAGCGTTCCGGCAATATTTTCACTTTATGCTGGATCGTGGAAATTATTTTGGTCCCAGTCAATTTGAAGCAATTTTTGTTTCCAATGCGCACACCATGCGTGATATTGAGAAAACATTGTCAGATGCAGAGGATTATTTTTCCGGAAAATAAGAAAAGGAGTGGCTCCGCATGAAAAAAGTTCATGAAAGAACCCATGCATTGGCATGCTGCCGTACCAAATCCAAAGGAATGGTGGGATGTCAGATTCTGCTATCCGTTTTTGCAGTTTGTTTGCTGCTGTCTGATCTGTCAGCCAGCGGCAGTCTTGATGTATCTGCCATGCATATTATGGAGGGCTATCTTCCCGTAGGATGGTGTATTGCCTGGGGTGTGCTTTGTCTGCCTTTTCTGGCAGCAGGTGCAGTCAGTCTGAAAAAGAAAATTGCTTATAACGGTAAAGTAAAGCTGTTAATGGCACTCTGTGCAGCGTTTGTATTTATTATTTCTTCGCTGAAAATTCCGTCTGTTACAGGCAGCTGTTCTCATGCAACGGGAACGGGTCTGGGAGCGATTCTGTTTGGACCGTGTATTATGTCTGTTCTGGGAATAATCGTCTTGCTGTTTCAGGCAATTTTGCTGGCACACGGCGGTTTGACAACATTGGGAGCCAATACTTTCTCTATGGCAATATTCGGGCCGTTTATTTCTTATGGCATATTCAGAATTCTGAAAAAGTGCAAAGCACCCATGAGTCTAACTGTTTTTCTGTCTGCTGCAATCGGCGATATGGCAACATACATTCTGACCTCCGTACAATTGTCAGCTGCCTATCCGGGGGATCATTTTTGGGTATCCCTTGGTAAGTTTATGGCAGTTTTTGCTCCGACTCAGGTGCCTATCGCCATAGCAGAAGGCATATTGACGGTTATTGTCTACGGTGTCATTCAGAAAAATTGTGCAAAGGAACTGAAAGTGATATCTGGGATTACTGTGGCAGATCCGAACCGTGGCAGATTATGGGCACGGAATCTTCTGCTGACCCTGGGTGTGGTTTTATTGGTAACTGTTCCGCTGGCACTGCTGGGCAATACGGAATTCGGCGGAACAGATGATGCAGGCTCCAGTGTAATAGAAGAAATTGATGAGGGTTATACACCATGGTTTGAATCCATCTGGGAGCCGCCCTCTGGTGAGATTGAATCACTGATTTTCTGTATACAATCAGCTATTGGTGCAGGTATCTGCGGATATGTGCTTGGGAGCATCCGAAGGAAGCCAAAACAGAAAGAAGAAGCAGAAGAAAATGTGGTTTTTACAGCACCAAAGGAAATCGATACTTGAAACAGTAAGAGGAGCTGAGTCATGAAGCATATACACCATCATCGGCACCGACATACTCATGGGGAACGGATTCTGATGGATCAGGTTGCCTACGCCTCTGAACTGCGTGTAGTTTCGCCGTTTCTGAAAATTTTCATTGCCCTGTACAGTCTGTTTTTGTGTCTGATTTCAAAGACCTATCTGGTCAGTGTTTTGATTTTCATGTGCATGTTTTTCAGCATGACTGCAATGGGAAAAACGCCATGGTATTTTGTTCTCCGGATGATGCGCGTTCCTCTTGCTTTTATCATGCTCGGCTGTATTATGGTGATGATTCAGATTACCAATACGCCGCAGGAAATGCTGTATGCATTTTCGTTGGGAAGCTGGCAGATTGGCATCACCCATGCAAGCCTCAGTCAGTTTGGTCATTTGTTTGTGCAGTGTCTTTCAGCCGTGAGCTGTCTGTATTTTTTATCTGCCACAACGCCTATGACAGAACTGTTTACAGCCCTGCGGCGGATGCACCTTCCGGCTTTTTTGGTGGAGATGATGGAATTGGTATACCGGTATATTTTTGTGCTGATGGAAATTGCTTCGCAGATTCGCAATGCACAGGAATGCCGTTTGGGATATGGCACGTTGAAAACCAGCTTTTATTCTATGGGACAGCTGATTTCCAATTTATTTATCCGTGCTTATCGTCAGGCGGAACGGACATATACAGCCATGGAATCACGAGGCTATACCGGCGATGTAAAGACACTGGGGATAACATATCGAACCAAGCCGCAGCATTGGATGATAGCAGTTGGATATACAGTACTGCTGACCGTGCTGATGATCTGGCTGAAAATCAGGAGGTGAATCTATGGGCATTATTTTGGAAACACGGAATCTGACTTATGGTTATGAGGAAGGACAGCACGCCATTGAAGATCTTTCACTTGCATTTGAGGAGGGAAAGACAACAGCAATTCTGGGAGCGAATGGTGCTGGAAAGTCCACTTTATTTTTACACCTGAATGGTATCTTGCAGCCGGAGAAAGGAGAGGTGCTCTTTTGTGGCCAGCCCATTTCCTACAAAAAGGAGGCCCTTCGAAAGCTTCGTTCCAAAGTGGGAATTGTTTTTCAGAATCCAGATGATCAGCTGTTTTCAGCATCTGTTTATCAGGATATTTCTTTTGGTGCGTGCAATCTGGGTTTGTCGAAAGAAGAGGTGCGCCGGCGTGTGGAAACGATAATGGAAGAAATTGGTATTTCGGAGCTGCGGGATCGACCCACCCATTCTCTTAGTTTCGGACAGAAAAAGCGTGTTTCATTTGCGGGAATTATGGTGATGCAGCCGGATGTGATTATTCTGGATGAGCCTACAGCCGGTCTTGACCCGGTGGGCGTGAGCGAATTGATGCATCTTCTGAAACGTGTCTGCAAACAGCGGCACACAACGATTCTTTTGTCTACGCATGATATTGATGTGATTCCGGTTTATGCCGATGAAATTTATGTACTGGATGGAGGAAAGCTTCTGACCAAAGGAACGCCGAAGGAAATCTTCTCACAGCCGGAGCTGCTTCGCAGTCATCATCTGCGTTTGCCACGCCTGTCTCATCTTCTGGAAGTATTGCAGAAAGAAGATGGACTGAATGTGGATTTTTCGGAATCAACCATTTCCGGCGCACGGCAGCAGATATTGAATTGTATCCGGTCACAGAAAAGAAACACACGGGAGGAATCTGTATGAAACAGGGAAAAGTTTACTTGCTGGGTGCCGGTCCGGGCGATGCAGCATTGCTGACACGAAAAGGCTATTGGTGTTTGCAGGAAGCAGATGTGGTCGTCTATGATTATCTGGCGTGTCCGTCTATGCTGAATGTGGTAAAACCGGATTGTACGTTGATTTTTGCAGGGAAACAGGCAGGACATCATTTTCGGAAGCAGCAGGAAACCAATCTGCTGCTGGCAGAGCTTGCCGAACAGGGGAAAATGGTTGTCCGCCTGAAGGGCGGTGATCCCTATATTTTTGGTCGGGGCGGTGAAGAAGCACAGGTGCTTCGGGCACATGGTATCCCATTTGAAGTTGTACCGGGCATTTCTTCCTGTTATAGTGCGCCTTCTTATGCAGGTATACCTGTGACACATCGTGCCTATGCTTCTTCATTTCATGTAATCACAGGCCATAAACAAACGGATCATTATCTGGATGTGAATTTTGATGTGCTGGCGAAGTTGGATGGTACCCTGGTATTTCTGATGAGTCTGATGAATCTGCCGCATATTATAGAGGAATTGATTGCACATGGAAAAAACATTGATACGCCAGTGGCGGTGATTCAACAGGGAACTACCACGCATCAGAAGACAGCCGTGGGTACGCTTGCCACAATTGCAGAAGAAGTGCAGCGAAAGCGGATTCATACACCGGCATTGACGGTAATCGGAGATGTGGTATCTTTGCGCAGTCAGCTGAACTGGTTTGAACAAGGCGCACTCTTCGGAAAAAAGGTAATTGCCACAGGTACGCCGGCGCATACGGAAAAGCTGTCTGCTTGCCTGGGGCAGTATGGTGCAGAAACGGCAGAGATCAGCTTGATTGCCTGTAAAACGCCAAAGCAGAATCCTCTGATGCAAATAGACTGGTCTGCGTTTCAATGGATTGTCTTTACCAGTGCCAATGGTGTTGAATTATTCTGGAAAGCACTGCGGCAGAGCGGAACAGATCTGCGGAAATTGACACATATGAAGTTTGCTGCCATTGGTTCCGGTACAGCAAGTGCATTGGCTGAACAAGGCATTATAGTAGATTGTATGCCGAAACGTTTTGAAAGCCGGTATCTGGCAGAAATGCTCATTTCGCAGCTGTCTGAACAAGACCGGGTTTTGCTGATGCGTGCAGAAAACGGAACCGTTGTCCTTCCGGAATTGTTGCAAAAAGCGGGGAAAACCTGTGTTTCTGTGCCGCTTTACCGTACAGAAGCAGATGAACGCAAAAAGGAACTGCTGCATTTGCATTTGCCCGATGCAGATTATCTGGTATTTTCCAGTGCTTCGGCTGTGCGTGCTTATGCACAGCTGCGTGATCCATCTGTACCATGCCATGCCAAGGTTATTTCAATTGGTTCAGTTACTTCCGGTGCAGCAGCAGAATGCGGTATTCCGGTAGCATATACAGCAGAAGAAGCAACGGTAGAAGGCATTGCAGCCGCTATTTTGCAGGATGCAGCCGTAGAAAATGAGGTGTGAGATGTATCCGATTTTTATGAATATGAACGGCATATGGTGTACCGTGATTGGTGCCGGAAATACTGCACAACGCCGGATTGCTCTGCTGTTAAAAGAAGGGGCTTCGGTGACAGTCGTTGCACCTGAAACAAAACCGGATGCTTTGATGCAGATGGAAAATCAGGCTGAACTCGTATACTTGCAGCAGTCATATGCTCCATCTTGTCTGAAAGATGCCTCCTTTGTGTTTGCCTGCACAGACAGTCCGGAACTGAATGCACAGATTGTTTCGGATGCCCAGCAAATGGGCTGTTATGCCTCTTCTGTGACAACGGATGGGCTGTGTCCGGATTTTATTGTGCCGGCAGCGTGTGCTGCTGATATGCTTACAATGGCGATTTCTACAGAGGGTGTTTCGCCGGGTCTGTCTGCAGCTGTTTGCCGGGAGTTTCAGCCGCAGCTGGAGTCCTATGCTGCACTTTGCAAGCTACAGAATACACTTCGGAAGCAATGGAAAGAAACCATTCCTGATACCGGAAAGCGTCATGCAGCCTTGCGTGCGCTATCTTCTCCGGAGATGTTCAGCATATATCGTGAACAAGGCGCACAGGCGTATTTGGAACGGGCGCAGATGCTATGCTCAAAAACGGAGTTTCCGGCGAAAACGGCTGTTTTAGTTGTGAGCTTTGGTACCAGTTATGAAAATACCCGTGAAAAGACGATTGGTGCAGTAGAACGTGCCATTCAGACGGCATTTCCTCAGGCAGATGTATTTCGTGCCTTTACCAGTGGAATGATCATTCGGAAAATGCGCCGCAATGGAATTGCAGTAGATACCGTTGAAGAAGCCTTGAATCGGTTGGTCACGCTGGGCTATACACATGTGTATTGTCAGCCTACGCATATCATGGGCGGAGAAGAATATGATGACCTTTGCACAGATGCTGCAAAGTTTGTAAATCATTTTGCCGTGCTGAAAATTGGCGGACCGCTTCTGTTTCATACATCAGATTTTCCGGCATTGGTAGAAGCAATGCATGATGAAATTCTTTCATCAGAGGAAACTGCTTATGTACTAATGGGACATGGAACAGCACATACGGCGAATATGGTATATCCGGCATTGGATTATTGGTTCAAACGCTGTGGTTTTCCGTATGTGTTTGTTGGTACGGTAGAAGGATATCCTACGCTGGATACTGTATTGGAACAGTTACATCAGATATCTTGTCGGAAAGTTATCTTGCTTCCCCTGATGCTGGTGGCAGGTGATCATGCACAGAATGATATGGCAGGAGACGATGAAGATTCCTGGAAATCTGTTCTGATACGGCAGGGATACGATGTTACTGTAAAATTAAACGGTATAGGAGAATATCCGGCAGTGCAGCAGTTGTATGTACAGCATGTGCGGGAAATGTTGGATGAAATATAATATACGAAACATGGGGCAGTTGCAGAGCTTATATCTGCAGCTGTCCCTTTATTATTGAGAATAAAGAAAGCACTGTAATTGTCATGAGAAATTCATTGCGGATTGTACCTTTTAAAAACGTTGTTCTTCATGTATACTTATAAGTGACAAGATGAGCTTTTAAAGATTATTTTTTGCTGCAAAAACAAAAAATAATTTTAAGGCAGTTCAAAATCTGAATTGAGGCAGTATGCATCAAAAACAAAAAATGTGACGAAAAGGGGTAACAATCGGATGACAGGTAATATTGCATTTATGTTTGTATGTACCATTATGGTGTTTTTTATGACACCGGGACTGGCTTTCTTTTACGGCGGTATGGTACGACGGAAAAATTCCCTGAATACCATGATGTTTTGTATGGCAATGATGGGAATCGGTATGTTTCTGTGGATTCTTTTCGGCTATTCTCTTAGTTTTGGTAAGGATCATGCGGGAATCATAGGAGATCTGAACAATGTTCTGCTGAAAAATGTTTCCTGGGAGGTGCAAGAGGATGGAGAAATGCCGGAAATGGTGACAGCACTGTTCAATATGATGTTTGCAGTGATTTCACCGGCAATTATTCTGGGATCTCTGGCAGAACGCATGAAGTTTTCAAAAATGGTGATTTTTACAGTACTGTGGTCTATTCTGGTATATTATCCGCTGGCGCATATGGCATGGGGCGGCGGACTGTTGGAGATGATCGGTTCTATTGATTTCGCCGGTGGCAATGTGATCCATATCAGTACAGGTGTATCGGGTTTGGTAGCCTGTCTGTTTTTGGGAAGAAGAAAGGGTTATGGTGCAATGTCTTATCATCCCCATAATATTCCGCTTTTTCTGATTGGTGCGTCCATGCTGTGGATGGGTTGGTTCTGCTTTAATTGTGGATGTGCCGGCGGTGCAAACAGCATTGCGCTTCTGTCCTTTGCCAACACAGCTTTGTCATCTGCCACCAGTATGATTGTGTGGATGATAATTGAGGCATTTATACAGAAAAAATGTACCGTGATGGGTGCTGTGACCGGCGGAATTGTCGGACTGGTAGGAATTACGCCGGGAGCTGGTTATGTGCCTTTGTGGTCTGCCATTTTCATCGGAGCAGCTGCAGCACCCATTTGCTATTTCGCTGTATCCAAGGCAAAGAAAAAATTCGGATATGATGATGCACTGGATGCATTTGGCTGTCATGGTGTGGGCGGCATCTGGGGCGGTATTGCCACTGGTATTTTTGCAACAAAGGATATCAATGAAGCAGTACCTCATAATGGATTGTTGTTTGGAGATTATGGGCTGTTTTTGTCACAGATTGGTGCAATCGGTATTTCTATTGCAGCTGCTGTTATGATGACATCATTGATTATGCTGGTGCTGAAGAAGTTCGGCGGCATTCGTGTTCCGGATATGGAAGAGGCTCAGGGACTGGATTTGATTGAGCACGGCGAACGTGCATATCCGGCATTTAATGGTTTAGACTGATGAGGAGTGTGGACATAACGATGAAAAAAATTGAAGTTATTTTTCGGCCGGAAAAACTAGAAGTGCTGAAAGAAAAACTGCTGGAAGCAGGAATACAGGGTGTTACGATTTACCAGGTCAGCGGCTGTGGGAACCAGCATGGTTGGATTGCGTATCATCGTGGTAATGAAGTAATGATGAATACGTTGCCAAAAGTCTATCTGATGACAGTAGTAAAAGATCAGGATGTGGATTCAATTCTGGAGCTGATCAAAAACTGTGTATACACGGGAAATGTTGGTGACGGTAAAATCTTTATTTCTACAGTGGATGAGTGTGTGCGAATCCGAACCAATGAAACCGGAGATGCAGCTTTATAAGTCCATGTTCAATTTCTGAATCAAAAAATATTTCAAATAAAAAGCGGATGCCGATTACAAGACGGCATCCGCTTTTATGGTTTTATCGTATAGAAGAATGGTCTGGCTCTATTAGGATTTGAAGATAATAGAAAGCGTCTTTTCGGGAAATTAGATGAAGTGCCACTTCCGTAAGATACAATGCTTTTGCCTGAAGATGAAGGGATTCTAATGTGGAGATAGCCGTTTCCATCCAATCTGTTTCAGAAAACGCTTGTACTGGAAGTGTGAGATATTTTCCGGATGGAATGGTGCAAAGCTTTGGTTCCATGTTCATGACATACTGGGGGAGTTCTACAAATTTTCCTGTCAGAGACAGTTTCTTATTTTGAAGGGTATCTTTTTTCAGCTCATATCCATATGTACGCTGGATGGAGTTGACGGCAAGTAATTCAGAAACTACTTTTTGACTGAGCTGATATTGCAGATAAGCGTCCTGTTTTTCCACACTCTGTATGGACTGGTTTTCTGGAATCTGTGCCATCAATACCTTTCGTTCCGGCAGTATGAGCATCTGAGGCTGAATATCAGATTCCTGCCGCAGTGCATATTCCTGTTCCCATATCTGGTTGAGCCATTCCAGATTCTGGTGAATTTCCTGCTGTTGTAACAGTTTTTTTCTGGAAGCGAATTTTTGCTTGGCAATCAGATGCAAAAGTGCAGGTAAATCCTTACTTTCCTGAATTTTTTTAATCTGTTTCAGAGGAAAGTTCAGTTTTCGGCAGATTTGAATGATTTCAATTTCTGCATATTGCTCATAGGAATAATAATGATAGTTGTTTTCTTTGTCGATCATGGCAGGTCGGATAAGTCCAAGCGATTCGTAATATCGCAATTTGGAAGGGGGGATACCGGCTGTTTTACAGAATTCACCAATGGTAATGCGTTTCATTTTCTCTGCCTCCTATTTATACGAAGTACAGTTTTCTTCATTATATCATTTCATGCTCAGAAAGTAAAGTATCACAATTTCATTTTTTGAAAAATAAAGCAAATATGTGCAATAAGATTTTATTATTTTCTATTTATCCGAAAATATAAAAAATGGATGATTTGGATATAACGGATATATTTACATAGAGCTTGAATGCTAACCAGAGGTTTTGGTTTTTTCTTTCATCCATTGCTTGATTATTCTTTTGTTCAGTTTGCTAAGAAATGAAGCAATTGATTGTGAAAAACGACGAAATGCATGTGTTGCACTTGACATGCAACGGATCACATGTTATACTATAAGTGTTGCATGAGGTGTGCAACACATAACCTACATAGGAAAGGAGCGAGCAGCATATGTTTCAAATTGATGCATTATCCAGACAGCCAGTGTATGAACAGATATCGCAGCAACTGGAACATTTTATACTGACGGATATTTTTCGTGAGGGTGAGCAAATTCCCTCTGTGCGCAGCGTTGCCATGGAGCATTCCGTGAATCCACGTACAATTTTAAAAGCATACAGTGACTTAGATCGGCGTGGTGTGATACAGTCTGTACCGGGGAAGGGATATTTCGTCTGTAAGGATGCAAAGAAGCGGCTGACGGAAACGCATCTGGCAAAGCTTGAACAATTGGGCGAAACGCTTCGGGAAATGGCAATTGCAGGTGTTCCCAAGGAAAGTGTGCTTGCGTGTGTAGAATCTGCATATGAAGAGAAAAATCAGAATCAAGGAGGAAGCAAAACATGATTTGTACGGAGAAACTCAGTAAGAATTTTTCGGGATTCCATGCGCTGGAATCCATTACATGTGAAATTCATGATGGCAGCATCTATGGAATGGTTGGCTCCAACGGTGCCGGAAAATCTACCTTTTTGCGTTTGATTACCGGTGTATACCGACCGGATGAGGGTCATATTTTGATTGACGGAAAGCCAGTCTGGGAAAATCCAGAGGTAAAAAGACGCATTGCCTATGTGCCGGATGAGCTGTATTTTCTGACAGGTGCCAATATTAATCGGATGGAAAAAATGTATAAAAGCCTTTATCCTACCTTTTCTGTGGAGAAGTGCAGACGCCTGACCAAGCTGTTTGAGCTGGATCCGAAAAAGCCGCTGAATACATTTTCAAAAGGCATGCGCCGTCAGGCAGCCACCTTGCTGGCACTGTCTATTCAGCCGGATTATATCTTCTTTGATGAAACCTTTGACGGATTGGATCCGGTTATGCGAAATCTGGTAAAAAAACTGATTTGTGACGATGTTCTGGAACGAAATGCCACAGCGGTTATTACCTCTCATTCCCTGCGTGAGCTGGAGGATACCTGCGACCAGCTGGCACTGCTGCATAAAGGAGGACTTGTGCTGCAAAGTGACGTGGAAAACCTGAAAACAAAGCAATATAAAATTCAGGCAGCTTTTCCGCAGATTTATGAAAAAGAAGATTTTGAAAAGATGGGGATTCCTGTGCAGCATTACAGCCGTCAGGGTATGGTAATCAATATGATTGTCAAGGGCGATCGGAATGCAGCCAATGAAAAGCTGCGTGCGCTGCAGCCCATATTGCTGGAAATTCTGCCGCTTTCTTTAGAGGAAGTATTTACTTATGAGATGGATGCATTGGGCTATACCTTTGATTATCAGTAATAGAACGGGGGAGTATGAACATGAAACAAAAATTACGTTTTGACCTTGGATTATATCTGGAGGGACTGCGTCAGCTGCGTGTCAGCGGCTTAATCGGCATCATTGTAACAGCAGGTATTGCCATTCTTATGCTGATTACCATGGAGGATTTTGATGTAACAGGAACGATTACATATACAGGTCTGGGGTATATTCCATGGCTGCTGATATCCTTTGTGATTTTTATGCCGCTGCTGATGCTGCAAATGTTCCATTTTATGAACAAGCGCAATGCAAGTGATTTGTACCATTCACTGCCTCATACACGGGGAACGCTGTATCTGAGTTTTACGTCGGCCGTTGTTACATGGATCTTGATCATTATTTTTACCGCTTGTCTGACTGCGTTGATTGGTGCGTGGATTCGTTCTGAACAGATTGCCCTGGTTTATGATACATTCTTCTTGTGGATGTTGTACTGCATATCCGGCAGTATTCTGGTAGGCGGAGCCATTATGGTGGCAAAGGGGTTGTCGGGTACCCTGCTCAACAGCATTGTTCTGACCGGACTGATTTTATTCCTGCCCCGTTTTCTGTTGTCCATGCTGATTGGTGCAATTGAATGCAATCCGATTTTTGACGGATGTATTGGCAATCGTTTTACCTCTTCCGGTATCAATCCGGTGACAGGTATTGTGTTTTCACTTTTTGGAGTTGAAGAGAATCTGGATTTGAGTGCACTTGCCATTTCTGTTTCCACTATTGTATATGGCTTTGTACTGGGACTGATTTATTTTGTGATAGGCGGCTTTCTGTTTTGCCGCAGAGACAGTGAAACTGCTTCTCAGAGTGCACCCAGCAGAAGAATGCAGGCGGTTTACCGGATTCTTGTTGCGATTGCCATGTGCAGTGTACCTGTGATGTTCCTTTTCCAGCATAATTATCTGTATCCGGAAGCAGCAAAGGAATGGGATACTGTTATTATTTCCTATGTAGTGATTCTGTTTGTATATTTTTTGTACGAACTTCTGAGCACACGAAAGCTGAAAAATCTGGTAAAAGCCATTCCTACATTGGGCATTGTTGCTGTACTGAATGTTGCCATGTATTTTGGTATGGCGGGTGCTTATACATCTGCGATGGATTTCCGTCCGGCAGCAGATGAAATCAATGGTGTGACCATTTTGTCGGATGCTGTAATTGATGAAGGCTATATGTCTTATGATAATTATGTCCTGAGTGAATTGGGCGGTATCCGGATAACCGATCAGCAGGTGCTGAAGGATGTTTCCTACAGTCTGGCTCAGTCTTTGAAACAGAGCAAGGAAACGGTGAACAATGTGTATAGTTATGGATTTCATACAAATATGCGTTCTGTTCTGATGGGAATTGAAACAGATGCGGGACAGATACTGCGGAATGTCTACATGTCATTGGAACGATATGAAAGTCTGAATACAGCTATTTGTAGCAATCAGGACTTTAAGGAAGCATGGATCACACCGCCTAAGTCTGACTATATTGAGACTTATGATTTCTACGGATTGGGGGATGATGAAAGAAAGCAGCTCTACAAAATGTTCTGTGAAGAAGCCAAAAGTGCAGATTTCCAGACATGGTTTGATTTATATCTCAATGGTGGCGAAGGTGATTTCGGTTTTCAAGTATCCTATCTGACAGACGGAAAGACCTGTTATGTGGATGTGCCGGTTTATACGGAGATTGCTCCCAAAACGGTAGAATGTTACTACGAAATGGGAGAAGAAAAGCAGCAGACAATGCTTAAAGAAGCACAGAACAAGCTGAATACATTGAAGGATGCTGGTACTGCCATAGAGGGAAATATCTATGTGTATATGTATGACCATGAAAACACCTATTTTGAAGATAACTGGGAACTGACAGCTTCTTCTGCGGAGCTTCCGTTTCAGGTATTAGAAGCCCGTGCAGATGGATCAGTACAGAGTGGTGAAAAAATGCTGCAAGTTGACATTTCCATCTGGTATATGGACGATACCCGATATGAACCCTTTAGCTATCAATTTTTATTTCCCGCAGATAAAACAACACTGGAAATGTTAAAAGCTTTGCGTGAGGAATATTCAGACAAAAGCGATTTCAGCGATTTTGTGGATGCGGAAGTATATGATGAATTTTAAGTGAAAATACCAACTCTCCTAAATATATGGGAAGCAGCACACTTTGTAAAATATTTTTGCAGGTGTGCTGCTTTCGTCTGTGTTTGAGAGCATGTATACAAGTTTGTTTGCGTAAATTTTGCTTGCATGGACATCGTGATATTCAATGGGTTATGAGATGAAATGCAGCAATTTTCTTGATTTATACCAAGAGATATGATATAATGGAAACAATCATTATAAAGGCATGAGGAGGAGACATCATTGATAATAAAAAACATAACTCGAGTGACGCGCATAGCCGCAGCGATTGGCTGCTTATTGAGTATGCATCCCTGGCAGGGACTTACTGTATCTGCAGAGGAACTGCCGGTACAGACAGAAACCAACAGCGAAGCAGTTGACAACACAACAGCGGAAACGATTCCGGAAACGCTGCCCCTTGAAACACAGGTTACAACATCGGAAACAGCTGTATCCGATGACTTTACGGAAATGACCACTACTGCACCCGTAGAAACATCGGAAACTATCTTATCTACTACTACAGAAGCAATAATTGATTCTGATGCAGATACAATTGGTGATTTGAATACAGACGGTAAAATTGATTTAATAGACGCTTCTTTGATTTTACAGATTTATGCTGGTCATGCTGCTGGAACGGAGCTAATATTTACAGAGCAGCAGCTGCTAAGTGCTGATTGTGATGGTGACGGAAGTATTACATTGAACGATGCAACGCTTGTTTTGCAGTATTATACAGCATGTGCTGCCAATCTGACATCTGTATCCTTTGGCGAATTTGTGAAAAATCCACCCAAACCGCCTGTTACAACAACTGCGGAAACTACTACTACGACAACTACCACTACCACTACCACGACGACAACAACAACAACAACTACTACTACAACGACTACAACAACGACGACAACAACGACAACAACAACTACCACTACCACTACTACTACTACTACGACAACAACAGCACTGCCTAATCAGTTGGAGCTTCCTGTAAACTGTATTTTACAGGAGGCATCGCCTTCACTGCCTACTGGCTGTGAAGCAACTGCATTGACAATTGCCCTTAACTACGATGGATTTTCCGTAAGCAAAAATGAAATTGCTGAAACCTATCTGCCGAAAATGAGCTTTACCAACAGTTATGGTGCAGATTATATTTACGTGTTTCCCGGTGACCCCACCACTTATTATGGATATGGATGTTATGCGCCTGCCATTGTTGCCACAGCCAATGCATATTTTACTGCGCAGAAAAATGCCTCCTATGCAGAAAATATCAGCGGTACTGCATTTACAGATTTGTATGAATATATTGCCCAAGGCAGACCTGTTGTTTTCTGGGCAACAATCGGAATGAAGGAACCTACTACTGGTGAAACGTGGACAACACCGGACGGAAAGACTGTTACATGGATTCGCAGTGAACATTGTCTTGTATTGACCGGATATGACAAAACGGCCCATACGGTTCAGGTGGCGGATCCGTTGCGGGGTATGGTTACATATGATGCAGATCTTGTGCAAAAGCGGTATGAAGAGCTGGGCAGCAATGCGGTAGTTCTCCATCCGAGTACAGCATATAAAGGGGAGACGGATTCAGTCGATTCCGGTGGTATTTATCGTCTGCGCAATGCTTCCAGCGGATATTATCTGACGGTTGCAAACGGGTCAGATGCAGACACTGCCAATCTGATTCAGTCCGCAGATAATGCTTCTTCACCTGCGCAGCAATTCCGTATTGTATATGATGATGCTACAAATTCTTATCGGCTGTATGCTATGTGTTCTTCTGACGGAACCAATCGTGTAGTAGATATTGTAAAAATCGGCGGGAGCGTCGTCAGCGGCAGCAATGTAGAAATTTACCGTCCTGTTGATGTACAGGCACAAACCTTTGTTCTGGAGCCGCAGGGAAATGGAACGATGCTTTTGTCCTGCCGTACCAACCGCAGCACCTGTCTTGCTGTAGCGGATAACAATGAAGGAACTGCCGGCGGCACTGGTTACGCATCTTCGGGAAATGCTGTGATTCAGAATTTTGTAGGTGCAGACAATCAGCTCTGGTACTTAGAAAAAGTATAATTACGCCGTATGAAAAGGGGGCTGTTGCAACTATGTCCATGCAACAGCCCTCTTTTTATTTTATTCAATCAGATATTTTTGCAGATTTAGGCTTACTGAAAAAGCAGATGCCAAAAATCGCCATCAACAACAATACAGCAAAGCACATCCAGCCAAACAACGTCCAGAATCCGGCGTCTGCAAACTTATCATAATATCCTTTCAAGTAAATGATACAGATGATAACCGGAATCACATAGGTTACATAAATACGCAGCTTTGCTGGAAAGCGTAAACCTGTACCAGCGTTAACCTCCTGTAGAAAGCCATTCCATCCCCAGCCGTTTTTACGCACACAAAACAGCACAAATACAAGAGAACCCAGGGGCAGAATATTGGCGGAGACGAGAAAATCCTCAAAGTCCATAATGGTAGAGCCTTCTCCCAAAAGCTGTATATCTGACAGCAGTGTAAAGCCAAAAACAGCCGGCATGGAAAGAACAAACAGCCCAATCAGATTAAAAAAAATGGATTTTTTTCGTGTCCAGCTGCGCAGTTCAGATGTCATGGAGATGATGTTTTCAAATACAGCAATGATGGTCGTAAAGGCAGCGAAAGACATAAACAGAAAAAAGCATGTCCCCCAGATTCTGCCGCCGGCCATATGATGGAATACATTGGGCAGCGTAATAAACAGCAGAGATGGACCGGAATCCGGCTGTACACCATAGGCAAAGCATGCGGGAATGATAATCAGACCTGCCATGATGGCAATGAGTGTATCCAGTACCACAACATTGACTGCTTCTCCTGTCAGGCGGCGTTCTTTTTTCAAAAAGCTTCCGAAGATTTCCATAGAACCGCTTCCCACGCTGATGGTAAAGAAAGCCTGTGTCATGGCAGCAAATGTCACATTTCCGATGCCTTGTTCCTGCAAATGGGCAAGATCCGGTTTCAGATAGAATGAAACACCCTCCCATGCACCGTCCAGACAAAGTGAATGGATGACCAGTACAACCATAAGCAGAATGAGAAGGCTCATGATATATTTGGTGATTTTTTCAATGCCGTTTTGCAGGCTCAGTGCACAGACACCAATTCCAAGCAGAATTACAATTGCGGTAAATAGCATCATGATGCTTGGATGATTCAGCATATGCTCAAATTCAGCAGACATTTGTTCTGCTGTTGCAGACAGGATATCGCCGGAAATATACAGATATACATAGTAAAGCATCCAGCCTGTTACCATTGTATAGAACATCATCAACAGATAATTTCCGGCAATGCCCATGTATTTGGTCAGATGCCATCGTGTGCCCTCTGGTTCCAGTTCTTCAAAAGCACGTGCAATACTTCTCTGGCTTCTGCGTCCGATAGAAAACTCGCATACAAGAATGGGCAAGCCAAGCAAAAGCAGACAGAGCAGATAAATGATCAGAAATGCGCCGCCGCCGTATTGACTGCATATATATGGAAATTTCCATACATTTCCAAGACCGATTGCACATCCTGCGGCGACGAAAATAAATCCGATTCGGGAATGAAAAGTTGCTCGTTTTTGGTTGGTTTGACTCATAGATGGCTCCTTTTTCTTTTTTATTTTTTCCATGTTTCCGGAGAGAAAAGCAGCAGCATGGGGAACAGTTCCAAACGTCCGGCAAGCATATCAAAAATCAGGATCAGTTTAGATGGGACTGAAAAGAATCCAAAATTTTCAGCAGGGCCGACAAGTTCCAGTCCGGGGCCGATATTGTTCAGTGTAGCAGCAACTGCACTGAAATTGGTGGTAAAGTCGTATCCTTCTATGGAAATCAGTACAACAGAAGCTGCAAAAAGTACAAAATAAATCACAAGGTAGGTATTCATGGAACGGATGGTTTCCGGTGCAACTTCATGCCCGTCCATTTTTACTTTTTTCATGCGTTTCGGATGAATCTGAAGCTGTATTTCTTTCAGAATGGTTTTAAACATAATGATAAAACGGGAAACCTTGATACCGCCGCCAGTGCTTCCTGCACAGGCACCAATGAACATGAGCAGAAGGAGAATGGTACGGGACAGCTCCGGCCATTGATTGAAATCTGTCGTAGAAAAGCCGGTGGTGGTAATAATGGAACTTACGGAAAATGCGGCATGACGGGCGGCATCCCCTGTGCTGCTGAATAAGTCATGGATGTTCCATGTAATGACTGCGGTTGCTGTGAAAATAATGCCCAGATATACCCAAAGTTCAGAGATGCGCAGGGCATCCTTGAAACGTCTGTATAAGAGCAGAAAATACACATTAAAATTCACGCCGAAAAGAATCATAAATACAGTAATAATGATCTGAATGGCAGGGGAGCAGCTGCCCATACTGTCATTTCTGAAGCCAAAACCGCCAGTACCAGCAGTTGCAAAGGATGTGTTGATGGCTTCAAAAACAGGCATTTTTGCAATCAGCAAGCAGATAAATTCCAGTACAGTCAGTCCGAAATACATAGCATAAAGCAGAAAAGCTGTAGTTTTCACACGAGGCACCAGTTTGCCTACCATAGGGCCAGGACTTTCCGCACGCATCAGGTTCATATTTCCTGCGCCGGACAGCGGCAAAAATGCCATAATAAATACGAGAACGCCCATACCGCCAATCCAATGTGTAAAGCTGCGCCAGAACAGACAGCATTTTGGCAATTCCTCTACGGAGGATAAAATACTTGCTCCTGTTGTTGTAAAACCGGATGCTGCCTCAAACAGTGCATCCACAAAGGATGGAATGGAACCGGACAGATACAAAGGCAGTGCGCCGAACAGGCTCAACAGGATCCAGCTCAGGGATACGATGACAAATCCCTCTCTGGCGTACAGTGTTTTCTGTTTTGGTTTTCGAATCATTAGAAGCAGACCAAATACCAAAGAAATCATGGAAGAAATCAGGAAGCTCCATGCCGCAGGTTCCTGATAGATGATTCCCACCAGTGCAGGAAGCAGAAGAAACACTGCGTTAAAACAGGAAACCCAGCCGAGCACCAAAAAGATCATTAAAAAGTTCATATACTCCCCCTGTTATTCAATGATGTCGCAAATATCATGCAGTCCAAGATGACGTGAAACAATGACTACAGAATCTCCGATTTCAATGGTATCCTGTCCTCTGGGAATGATCATTTTTCCATCTCGGAAAATGCCGGCAATCAGCACATTCTGGCGGAATTGAATTTCCTGCAAAGGAACACCTACAATGGGCGATTTTTCCTGAACGGTGAATTCAGCGGCTTCCACCTTTCCTTTGATGAGACTATATAAGGTTTCCACATTGCTGCCCATTGTATTCTTCATGGCACGCACAAATCGAACAATATATTCAGCTGTGATATGCTTGGGATTGACAATAGAATCCAGATCCAGTCTGCGGACGATTTCATCATACTCTGCCCGATTGACTTTTGTTACAATTTTTCCATCTGTTTTGCTTCTTGCAAACAGAGAGAGCAGGATGTTTTCTTCATCCAGATTGGTCAGTGCCACAAAAGCACCCATATGCTCAATGCCTTCCTCCAGCAGTGTTTCTTTATCAGAGGCATCTCCATGAATGACAGCTACCTGGGGCAGATCCTGACAGAATTGTTCGCATCGAGATTCCTTTTTTTCAATGACCTTTACAGAAATTCCGGATTTCAGCAGAATTTTGCTTAAATAATATGCAATATTACCGCCGCCTGCAATCATAACATCTTTCACCTGATTGGAATGAAACTGAATTTTTTTAAAAAACTGGCTGGCATCTATCGGCGTTGCAATAATCGAAATCAGGTCATTGGGCAGAAAGGTCATGTCTCCGTTGGGAATGAACACATCATTTCCACGTTCAATCATACAAACCAGCACATCACACCGGAGCTTTGTGCTGATTTCCTTTACGGCATAATTTTCAAGAACACACTTTTCCGGAAGCCGGAATTTGAGCAGTTCAATCTTACCCTTGGCAAAGGTATCAATCTTAATTGCAGACGGGAACCGGATGACACGGGCAATTTCGCTGGCTGCGGTGAATTCCGGATTGATGACCATGGCAAGACGCAGTTCCTCCTGCAAATAGGGGGCATCTTTGCTGTATTCCGGATTGCGTATACGGGCAATTGTCTGACATCGACCGGCTTTTCTTGCAATCAGACAGCAGAGCAGGTTTACTTCGTCAGATAATGTTACAGCAATCATCAAATCTGTATGTTCAATACCGGCTTCCATCTGTACACGATGAGTTGCCCCGTTTCCGACAATACCCATCACATCATATTTACGTGTCGTTTCATTGATTACGGACGCATCTACGTCAACAACCGTAATGCTGTCGCCCTCATCACTGAGTTGTTCCACCAGAGTCTGACCGACTTTTCCGCATCCAATAATGATAATATTCAAAGAAATAACCGCCTTTCAAAAAATTCGCAGACATGTATGATTTATTGTACCACAAACATGCTGCGGTTTCAACTCCTTTGTATAAATTTAACGGTGGGAAACACTGCAAATCTGAAAAAACAAAGAGAACATCCTGCAAAAGAGAAAAAAGTGATAGAACATGGGAAAAATATTTGAAAAATACGACAATTCGCCTGAAAAACAGAAGAATCAAAAGAATTCAGAAAAAATAGTGGAAAATTTCAGGGAATTATGGTATACTTTTTAGGAGAATATTTTTATGTGAGAGTTCAGTGTAATGTATATGCTGATTCTTTAGAGCCTGTTTCATATCTGAATGTGTGCAGATGCGCAGCCGGAGCTTTTTTCCGGATTGTGCTGAGACTTTTCGCTATGCTGCTGCATATCAAGAAATTTCAGTGCGATTTGGCAAAAATTACGCATGCAAAATGTACTCGGACAGATGCCGAACAAGCTCTCATATAAGGAGGTTTATATATGAGAAAAGTACAAATTACTGAAACCGTTCTGCGTGATGCGAACCAGTCTCTCATGGCGACACGTCTTCCGTATGAGGATTACGAAAAGATTCTGCCGACTATGGATCAGGCTGGTTATTATTCTGTGGAATGCTGGGGCGGAGCAACCTTTGACTCCTGTCTGCGCTACCTGAATGAGGATCCGTGGGAACGTCTGCGCAAGCTGAGAAAAAATCTGCCCAACTGCAAACTGCAAATGCTGCTGCGTGGTCAGAATCTTCTGGGTTACAAGCATTATCATGATGATGTGGTTGAGAAGTTTATTGAGCTGTCCATCAAGAATGGAATTGATGTCATCCGTATTTTTGATGCGCTGAATGATTTCCGCAATCTGGAAACAGCACTTGCTGCAACACTCAAATATGCAACACCGAATACCATTGCTTCCGGATGTATCTCTTATACCCAAAGTCCGGTGCATACGGTAGACAAGTATGTCAAGATGTGCAAAGAACTGAAAAATATGGGATTCCAGACCATCTGTCTGAAGGATATGGCTGGTACAATGACTCCTTATGAAGCAGAATGTCTGATTAAGGGTATTAAGGATGCAGTGGGTGATATTCCGCTGATTCTGCATACGCACAGTACGACCGGTATGGCATATATGACGCTGCTCAAAGCCATTGAATGCGGCATTGATGTCATTGATACCGCAGCATCCTGCTTCTCCGGCGGTACCTCTCAGCCGTCTACGGAAACTATGTTCTATGCAATGCAGCAGTATGGCATTGAAACCGGTCTGAATGAAGAGAAGATTAATGAAGTGAATGAATACTTCAAGCCCATTAAGCAGAAGTATATAGACAACGGCATGATCAATCCCAAGAGCCTTGCAACGGATGCACAGGCACTGGTGTATAAGGTACCGGGCGGTATGCTTTCCAATATGATTGCCAATCTGACGGATATGAAGGCAATGGATAAATTTGAAGCAGCTCTGGAGGAAATCCCGAAGGTGCGTGCAGATCTGGGCTATCCGCCGCTGGTGACACCTTTGTCTCAGATGGTAGGCAATCAGGCTGTTACCAATGTTCTGGTCGGACAGCGTTACAAGCAGATCTCTAAAGAAGTCAAGAACTATATCAAGGGTGAATATGGTATTGCACCGGCTCCGGTGAATCAGGAGCTTCAGGTAAAGGTTCTGGGTGAAGGTGCAGAACCGGTTGACTGTCGTATTGAAGATCAGAAGCGTACCGGTGAGGAATTCAAGGATGCAGCAGCAGCACTGGGCGCTCTGGCACGCTCCGAAGAAGATATCATGAGCTATATCTGCTATCCGGATCAGACTGTAAAATTCCTGGAAAAGCGCAGGGAACAGGAAGAGAACGAAGCTGTTTATACGATTGAAGAAATGTAAGGAGGGAAGTATATGACACAGGTATTTCCCGTATCTGCTGCAATGGGCATCGGTGAAGCCGCTGCTACAGCTGTTTTTGGTTATGCTGTTGTTTTTTGCGGACTGGTTATCCTGATGGTTGTTCTTTACGGTATGGCTGCAATTTTTAAGGCAAGGGATAAAAAGGCAGCCGCAGCAGCAGCCTCTGTGCCGAAGGAAGAGGCTGCTCCAGAAAAATCAGCATCGGTTCCGCTGGCTCCCGGTTCTGCGGGTCATGTCAAGCTGTTTGATGTACCGGATAAGGAAGCTGCAATGGTTATGGCGGTGGTTGCTCATAAAATGCAGAAGCCGCTGAATGAATTGCATTTTATTTCAATCAAGGAGGTAAAGAATGATGAAGTATAAAGTAACATTGAACGGTAAGACATATGAAGTAGAGGTAGAGGCAGGAAAGGCAATTCTGCTGGATGAATATGAGGCATGCGCACCAGCACCGGCTGCTGCGCCGGTAGCTGCGGCAGCACCCGCACCCGCAGCTGCTGCACCAGCACCGGCTGCGGCTGTAACACTTGCTGCGGGCGAGACCATTGAAGCACCGATGCCCGGCAATATTCTGAGTGTATCTGTAAAGCAGGGGGATCAGGTGAAAGAAGGTCAGGTTCTGGCCATTCTGGAGGCCATGAAGATGGAGAATGAAATTCCGGCACCGAAGGATGGTACGATTGTACAGGTAGTTACCGCCAAGGGTGCTGTTGTAGAAACCGGTTCACCACTGTTTGTGCTGGCATAAGGAGGGGTATTGATGAATATACTTGAAACCCTTCAAACACTGCTGGAGGATTCCGGTTTTATGGGATTCTTTATGGACGGCGGTTGGAAAAATCTGATTATGATTGCAATATCCTGTGTGCTTTTGTATCTGGGTATTGTAAAAAAATTCGAACCGCTGCTGCTGGTAGGCATTGCATTCGGATGTTTGCTGGTAAATGTTTCTAACTTCTTTGTGGATGGTGTCAGCTCTGCCAATGCGCTGTATCATCCGGAGCTGTGGAGCGCATTTCTGGATGAAAGCAGCGAATATTACCACAGCTACGGCCATGTGATGTCTCATGGCGGTTTGCTGGATATTTTGTATATTGGCGTAAAAACCGGATTGTACCCGTCTTTGATTTTCCTTGGCGTTGGTGCAATGACCGACTTTGGTCCGCTGCTTGCCAATCCGAAGAGTTTACTGTTGGGTGCAGCTGCTCAGCTGGGTGTTTTTCTGGCATTCTTTGGAGCTGTTTGTCTGGGCTTTGATGGCAATCAGGCAGCATCCATCGGTATCATCGGCGGTGCAGACGGTCCGACTGCCATCTTCCTGACCAGTAAGCTGGCTCCGGAACTGCTGGGACCGATTGCCATTGCAGCTTATTCCTACATGGCATTGATTCCAATGATTCAGCCTCCGCTGATGAAACTGCTGACAACCGAAAAGGAACGTTCTGTCAAAATGACACAATCCCGTCAGGTTTCCAAGACGGAAAAAATCCTTTTCCCGATTATTGTAAGTCTGTTTGTCATTCTGCTGCTGCCGTCTACTGCACCGTTGGTAGGCTGCCTGATGCTGGGAAATCTGTGGAGAGAATGCGGCGTAACGGCTCGTCTTTCCGATACGGTACAGAATGCACTGATGAATATTGTAACTGTATTTCTGGGCATTTCTGTTGGTGCTACAACAGTTGCATCCTCTTTCTTGTCGCTGCAAACGCTGTATATCGTATTGCTGGGTCTGATTGCATTTGGTTTCTCTACAACCGGCGGTCTGTTGGTTGGTAAACTGATGTACAAGCTGTCCGGCGGTAAAATCAATCCATTGATTGGTTCTGCTGGCGTATCGGCTGTCCCCATGGCTGCACGTGTTTCACAGGATGTGGGCAAAAAGGCAAATCCCAGCAACTTCCTGCTGATGCATGCAATGGGTCCGAATGTGGCAGGTGTTATCGGTTCTGCAATTGCAGCCGGGTTCCTGCTGGCTGTATTTAAATAATCATTTCTTTTATAGGAAAAATGTCCTGAGGTGCTTCACATCTGCTGCCTCAGGACATTTTTTATTTTTCTATCATCATTTGTTTGACAATTTCCAGATGATCCGGCTTTAATATCTTTTCAAATGCATCAAAAAAAGCAATCCGACCCGGATCATATGCAAGCTCCAGCAGTTTGGCATTTGCATACCAGTAAATGGGGTGACAGCGATCAACCACACCGTTTGGATCCTGCTGAATGGCATTCTTTAGATTTTCATATTCAGGAGTTAGATTGAAATGCCCATTAAATTCATAATTGAAACGGATAAAATACATCAGAAGATTTTCCCTTCTGAAATCAGAATAGGATTGGAAATACTGTTCAGCTGTTGCTCTCTTTCCAAAGAGGAGTGCTACACAGCCACGCAGATAATTCAAAAGGGGCAAAGCCTGTCCGTCAATCCTGTGCAGCATATCGTCAGCAAGCGTCAATGTATTTTTGTCAATTCTCAGCGGATTCCGATCTCCGGCAATCAGATCATTCCGCTGAATGAGAAATGTACCTTTTATGTAGCTGTAATTCGGCTTGATTTTTACATAGCCGTTGAGCAGCAGATTGACAGCCTGACAAATCGGATAAGCAATATCACGACCATACAAATTACTGTTCTGATCGAAAAATACAGCACGAAAGTATGCATAAAACGCTTCTGCATGGTTGATGAAATGAATTTTCTCACGCATCAAATAAGGTGCTGGTGTTTCATGGAGCATTCCAAATAAATTCAGAGAAATATCACACCCTTCATCAGCGCACCAATGCAGCAGCTCCACACCTTTTTCATACAGCGCATCACATTCCTGCAAGGAATGTGCAACTGGTTCGGCGATGGGATTATGCAGGATAAAATCCTGATAATGGTAGAGATCAATTTTTGCTTTATGATGCTGGATATAGGCACAATCATCAATGGCCTCTCCCAGAGCAACATAATGCAGTGCTGTTTGGTAGCGGCTTCTCCGGCGATGATATTCACATTCTTTTCCGATTATGGCAATGATACGATTGATGTCCCACGGATTTGAAAGCTGTGCAAGGCAAGGAGTTCCCTGATCCAGATGCCATAGATAAGGTGCACACACATCGGAAAGCAGCTTATGCAGTTCTTCACGGAGATTGGTTTCCACTTGTAAATATTCTACGATTTGTGCGGCGATATATGCATATTGAATCACACCGCCTATAGATGAATGAGCAGAGCGATGGGACAAATTTTCAAAAAGCTCTGAAAAGCTTTTTTTCACCCTCTGTTCATCACCGCAAAGATGTAATGACTCCTTGATCATTTTTGCAACAGAGTGTGTTACATTCAGATTGATATCAATTTCTTTTGCAATGGACTCTTCTTCATAATAAAATGAAAGAAGCTGTATATCTGATACAATAGAATAAGCAGCTAAAAAATCACGCCAGTCATCATGTTGAAAGCAGTAGCTGCCATGGTCACACAGAAGCAATCCCTCACTGGTCAGCGTCCGTAAAATTTGCAGGCTTTTACTGGGGACCTCATACATCAGTGCATCATCTGCAAGATTTGTAATGTATCGGAATCGTGCATTCATAGAATGGGAATGTTCGAACAGCCGATTGATAATGGATTCAATCTGAATATCCTTGAAACGGTTGGTTTGAGCATGACACATTTCCTGTGCAATGGATGGTGCGATAATGTGGTAGATCAAATAATAAAGAGGCTTTAGCATTTCATATTTGTCCAGAGCCTGACGGCGCAGACGATTATACATAATGTGAAACAGCTGGTACTGTGTAGAAGGCAGGGGAAGATTTGAAATGATAAATTCCTGAAGCATGTTAAAATACATAGGAATTTTTGCAAGGGACAGAATTTCCGGATTCAGATTTCTGTGTGCTTTTTCAAAGCGGTGATAAATCGAATCCGGTACGCCGCTTAACTGAACCGATATATAGGGATTCAATTCTCGGTAGCATGTTGGATTCTGACCGTCCAATGAGCGCAAAGGCCGTGATGTAATGAGAATAACCGCATGAAGCCAATGTTCTGTGATATAATGGATTTCAGAACGAATGGTTTGAATGACACTGATATTTGAAGTAGCAAGCAGTTCATTAAATCCATCCAGTAACAATAAGATCGGCGGATCGTCTGAACCGGTAGCACATCGGACGATCTGATCATAATTGAATTTTTGGTCTGCATAGAGATCCTTCTGATGAAAAAGCCATTTAAACATATAGTTGCTGCCAGCATAACGAAAGGAATGCATGGAAAAAGGAATCATTTCACGCTCATCCTGAGGCAATAGATCTGTAAAAGAAAGACGCAGTACATAGGAAAAACAGTTTTGCAGACAAGCAGCTGCTTCCAGACGCTTTAAAAAAGTACTTTTTCCCTGTCCGCCTGGTGCTTCAATGAGTATACGCCGTTGATGAAGCAGTTTGGTAAAGTCAAAGTTTTCGGAATCAAGAAGTATCTCTTGCTGATTCTGTATCGTCAATCTTTGCGGCATCAGATGAGTGGAAACTGATTTTCTTGGCTGATGAACAGAAATATTTTGTCTGGATGCCTTGGAGACGATAGTTTTATTTTCAGTGACCAAAGAAAGATGAAACAGCAAAGCCAGAAATGCATCCAGTGATTCATAAGATGCATTTTGCAGGATTCTGGTCTTTGTATCTGAATCAATTGACGTATCATTTTGAACAATTTGAATCAATTCGCCAATCATATGGCTGATTTTCAGCTTTTCCAGTTTTGGTACAATTTGCTCCCGGAAATACGCCTGCATTGTATCATCCGAAATGAAAGTAAGCCCATCCCGATACATTTCCGGAATGTTGATTTTGTTATTTTTCAATTTACTTGCGGTTTCTTTGGAAATCACTTGGGGCCATCCGCAGGGAACGAGTATAGAATCAAATAATAACTGACAAAGTGTGGGATCCGAAAAGCATCTTGCAAATGCACCTTTCATCACTTTGAAAAAAGCACCAAAATTGAATTTACACACAATTTTCCCTCCTAAAACAGATGCGTACAGTAATTCTTACAAAAATATATCTGGCTTATTATATCATATTTTGCTGATTCATACAATCACATTTACAAAAAAATATTTGTTCAGTTACTCAAGAGCTGATATCCTTCTGCTTTCAGTGCTTTTTTCAGAACAGACGGTGATACCGGTTCATTGAGTGCCAGAACAGCTGTTCCTTTTACATGATCAGCAGTTGCCCTCTGTATCTGTGGCAATGCTTCCAGTGCCTTTTTCACGGTAGCCTCACAATGCGGACACATCATACCTTTGATATGAATGGTCATTGTTTGCACCTGTCCATCCATCGTATGAATCAGGCAATCACCTGTAACAGCATTTTTGATTTTTTTATCCTTTTTGGAGCTGTGCAGTTTGAAGAAATTCAGCCGAAGTGCATTAGAAACGACGCAAAAACTGGACAGACTCATGGCAGCAGCTCCAAACATGGGACTGAGCTGCCATCCCAGCAGAGGAATCCATAAGCCTGCTGCAAGGGGAATACCAATGATATTATAAATAAATGCCCAGAATAGATTTTCATGAATATTTTTCAGCGTTGCACGGCTCAGACGAATGGCTGCCGGTACATCTGTCAGACGGCTTTTCATCAGAACGATATCTGCTGCATCCATGGCAATATCTGTTCCTGCACCAATGGCAATGCCAATGTCAGCACGAGTCAATGCCGGCGCATCGTTGATACCATCACCGACCATAACCGTTCGTCCTTTTTGCCGGAGCTTCCGAATGACAGCTTCTTTTCCATCCGGACGCACATCGGCAATAATCTCATCTACACCTGCCTTTTTTCCGATAGCATCTGCTGTTCGTATATGATCTCCTGTCAGCATAACGACATGTATGCCCATGTCTTTAAGGGTCTGAATTGCCGTGGGGCTTTCTTCTTTTATAATATCTGCCACAGCAATTATACCGATCAATTTTTGGTTTGCTGCAAAAAACAGCGGTGTTTTTCCATTTTGAGCCAATTGTTCGGCCGCCTGTACCATTTTTTCCGGCATAGCTGCATGTTTTTCTATAAATCCTTGATTTCCACCGCAAAGTAAGTGACCTTCTTTTGTACCGGACAGGCCATTTCCGGGATATACCTGAAAATTTTCTACAGCTGATACATCCATCTTCATTTCTTCTGCCTTTTGAAGAATGGCTTTTGCCAATGGATGTTCGCTTTTTATCTCCAGTGCACATGCCAGTTTCATCAACTGCTCTTCTGTAATGCCGCCATAGGGTATCATATCTGTCACGGTTGGTTCACCTTTTGTGATGGTTCCTGTTTTATCCAATACAACAATTTGTGCACTGCCGGTCTGTTCAAGTGCAGCAGCAGATTTAAAAAGAATACCATTTTTTGCCCCAACGCCGCTGCCTACCATAATTGCTACTGGTGTTGCCAGACCCAGTGCGCAAGGGCAGCTGATAACGAGAACAGAAATACTTCTTGCAAGGGCAAAGCCTGCGGTTTCTCCTGCAATCAGCCAGACAATCAGTGTCACGGCGGCTATTGCCATTACAGCAGGCACAAAGATGCCAGCCACACGATCTGCTGCTTTGGCAATAGGTGCTTTTGAGGAAGCAGCATCACGAACCATATGAATAATCTGAGACAGAGCTGTATCTTCACCCACACGGGATGCTTCGCAGCGGATAAATCCGGATTGATTGATGGTTGCTGCGGAAACAGAATCTCCGACAGATTTATCAACCGGAATACTTTCTCCGGTCAATGCCGATTCATTGACAGCACTGGTGCCTTCCAATACAATACCATCTACAGGAATACTTTCACCGGGGCGTACAACAAAAATATCTCCCTTTTTCACAGCATCTACAGATACTGTAAGTTCTTTTCCGTCTTGCAGCAGTGTAGCTGTTTTTGGTGCAAGACGCATCAGGCTTTTGAGTGCATCGGTAGTTTTTCCTTTGGAGTATGCTTCCAGCATTTTTCCCAAGGTAATCAGCGTCAGAATCATAGCAGCTGATTCAAAGTATAATTCATGCAGTCCATGTGTACACTGATGTATATTACCATTTATTGCATCGGTTGTCATTGCATATAAAACATACAGACTATATCCAAAGGATGCCCCTGAGCCCAATGCCACCAGCGTATCCATATTTGGTGCACGATGCAAAAGCCCTTTCAGACCGCTGAGAAAAAATTTCTGATTGATCATCATAATGATGAGTGTCAGCAGCATTTGTGTCATTCCGATGGCAAGAGGATTGGTGCTGAGGAAATCCGGCAGCCACCATCCCCACATAACATGTCCCATAGAAATGTACATGAGCAGAATCAAAAACAGAAGAGAGGCAATCAACCGCTTTTTCATTTTTGGCGTTTCCGTATCCGTCAGTTCATCCTTTTCTTCTGCTGTACTTGTGCCGGATTTTGCGCTGCCATCTTTTAAAGAAGCACCGTATCCGGCATTTGTCACTGCCTGGATAATGGCAGCATTGGAAGCAGTCCCTTCAACGGTCATAGAATGGGTCAGCAGGCTTACTGAGCAGTCTGAAACGCCCTGCACCTTTCGGACTGCTTTTTCTATGCGGGTGCTGCAAGCTGCACAGCTCATTCCTGTTATGATAAATTGTTTCATAGTCTCTCCCTTTTATTTCATCAGTTTTTGCAGTGTTTCAACCAGTTCATCAATGACCGCATCATTTCCGCTGCGAATATCTTGTGCAACACAGGTGCGAATATGATTTGCAAGTAATTCCTTACTGAATGCATTCAATGCGGCATTTGCTGCTGCAACTTGCATGAGAATATCGGTACAATATGCATCTTTTTCAACCATTTTCTGAATGCCACGGATTTGTCCTTCAATCCGGCTGAGACGATTTACGAGTTTTTTGATTTCCGTATCGGAACGCTCTTTGGTTTTGCGGCATGTTCCGCAAGTTTTCTTCGTATCCATTTTAATAGATCACCCTTTTACAATTGATAAGAATATGGTTATCGGTCTGTCAGAGAATTGCCGTTTCAATTATTATATACCCCACAGGGGTATTTGTCAAGCGGCTTCTCCGATATACACTGAATTTTATCAAATCAATTCTTGATTTTTTTTACATCCTCTTGACAAGAACGACAAAATATGCTAAACTATAACTATAATTGAATTATGTGGTAAAATAGCGATGACGAAGACGGTCTGTATTTCACAGGCACAGAGAACCGGCGGTTGGTGTGAGCCGGTGCTGGGAATTACACTGCGACCCATCCCTTCTGAGCTGGAATCCGAATCACAGCCTTTGGCTGTGTAGTAGACGTTCCCGTATGTGCAACGTGACAGCACAGGGCTTGTTAGAGCCGTAAAGCGGCGCAGATTCTGCGCAATTTGAGTGGTACCGCGGATAGAAATATTCGTCTCAAGCAAGAGCATCTTGCTTGAGATTTTTTTGTCTTTATGCAGTTATTTTTCCACAAATAAGCATATTGCCGACAGTAAAAACGGCAGGAAAGAAGGATTTTGACATGGAAACACAGTTGAAGGATGTTGCTGCAAGAATTCGGGAGCTGCGTGTAATTGCAGGACTCAGTGAAGCAGAAATGGCTGAGAAAACTGAAATTACAGAGGAACAATACCATATTCTGGAACAGGGAGAAACGGATTTTGGCTTTACATTTATTTATAAATGTGCGGCTGTATTTGGCGTGGAGATTAAGGACTTACTGGAGGGCAGCAGCCCCAGTCTGTCTCTGTATACTGTAACACGCAAGGGAGAAGGACTGCCTATTGCAAGAAAAAGCGGATTTTCTTATCATGACTTAGCACCTTCTTTCCGGAATAAAATTGCAGAGCCGTTCTGGGTGAAAATTCCCTATACTCATGATACAAAGCTGTCATTTTCTACCCATGAGGGACAGGAAATTGACATTGTGCTCAAAGGTAGACTGATGGTGCAGATTCGGGATCGGGTAGAAATCCTGACGGCAGGGGATACAATCTATTACAATAGCGGAGAGCCTCATGCACTGCGTGCACTGGATGGTAAGGACTGTGAACTGTATGCGATTGTGATGCGTCCGGGTGAAGTTCCAGCAGCAAAACCGGTTCCGCCTGTGGAGGTGCCCGGATTCCAGCAACAGCTTTCCAGCAAGACTGTTGCAGATGACTTTGTTGATGCTGCATTGGATGAAAATGGTGTGCTTCAATCCATTTCCTTTAAAAATGAGGATAAATTCAATTTTGCTTTTGATTGTGTAGACCGGATTGCCGAGAAGAATCCCTGCAAGACTGCCATGCTGTGGGTATCCAGCGAGAAACAGGAGCATACCTTTACCTTTGCAGATATGAAGAAGTATTCCAATATGACGGCCAATTATCTGGAATCCCTGGGCATTCAGAAGGGGGATCGTGTCATGTTGGTATTGAAGCGTCATTATCAGTTCTGGTTCACTATGTTGGCACTACATAAAATTGGTGCCATTGCAATTCCGGCAACCAATCAGTTGGTGGATCACGACTTTACCTATCGTTATAAAGCAGCCGGTGTCAAAGCAATTCTCTGTACTGCTGATGGAGATGTTTCTCATCATGCAGAGGAGGCTGCAAAGGAATTTCCGGATATGATTAAAATTCTGGTAGGTGGTAAGCGTCCGGGCTGGCATGACTATAATAGCGAGATGCTGCTTTGTTCGGATATTTATGAGCGCAGCGAAGATACACCTTGTGGTCATGACACAATGCTGATGATTTTCACTTCTGGTACTACCGGTTATCCCAGCATTGCGACCCATGCATACACTTATGCACTGGGACATTATCCCACTGCAAAATACTGGCACAATGTCAATCCCAACGGTCTGCATTTCACCATTTCCGATACAGGCTGGGGCAAGGCACTGTGGGGTAAGCTGTATGGTCAGTGGCTGTGTGAAGCACCCATTTTCACCTATGACTTTGATCGTTTTCATTCAGAGGACATTTTGCCTATGTTTGCAAAATATCATATTACCACTTTCTGTGCACCGCCCACCATGTATCGTTTCTTTATCAAAGAAGATTTGTCCAAGTATGACCTATCTTCTATTGAGTATGCTACAACAGCAGGGGAGGCATTAAATCCGGAAGTATTCCACCAGTTCAAGAAAGCAACAGGGCTGACTATTATGGAGGGCTTTGGTCAGACAGAAACCACCCTGTCTATTGCGAATCTGGTAGGTACGACACCGAAGATCGGTTCGATGGGACGTCCCAGCCCGTTGTATGATATTGTGGTATTGGATACGGACGGCAACGAAGCAAAAACCGGTGAACCGGGTGAAATCTGTATTCACACGCCAGATGGAAAGGCACCATGCGGTCTGTTTCTGGGCTATTACCGTGATGAAGAAAAGACAAAATCTGTGTGGTATAACGATTATTACCATACAGGCGATCAGGCAATACGGGACGAGGACGGATATCTTTGGTATGTGGGTCGTATTGATGATGTTATCAAGTCCTCCGGTTATCGTATTGGACCCTTTGAGATTGAGAGTGTCATCATGGAATTGCCCTATGTGCTGGAATGTGCGATTACTGGTGTACCGGATCCGATCCGAGGACAGGTTGTCAAGGCAACCATTGTGCTGACCAAGGGAACCGTACCATCTGATGAACTGAAGAAAGAAGTACAGGAGTATGTTAAGTCACATACTGCGCCATACAAATATCCACGTGTGGTTGAATTTGTAGAAGAGCTTCCGAAAACAATCAGCGGAAAAATCCGCAGAGTGGAGCTGCGTGAGCGTGATAAAAATCGGGTATAAATCCAAAAGAGCTGTTACTCAAGAGGGTAGCAGCTCTTTTTTGTGCAACACTTATAATTTAACATTTCACAAATTGTATATTTCTACAAAATGTGGTGCTCTATGCAACAAATACCAATGGAATCGACACTATATCTACAGAAAACCATAGAGGGAGGTGCACTTTATGACGGATGATACAAAACTTGCACAGCAGGGGGATACAGCTGCTTTTGCACGTCTGTATGAAACAGTCTATAAAGAATTATATCATACCGCATTTTACAGCCTGCGCAATAACGAACAGGATGCGGCAGATGTGGTCAGCGAAACCGTGATGGAAGCCTTTGCCTCCATCAAAAATCTTAAAAAACCGGAGGCCTTTCGCAGTTGGATTTTCCGCATTTTATCTGTTAAAATCAAACGGAAGCAACGGGATTACTACAGACAGCAGGAAGAACTGACACTGCCTTATGCCACTGTAGATTTCTCCTATGCAGCTTCCGAACTGAGAGAAATTCTGCAAACGCTGTCTGATACGGATCGTCTGATTCTGTCTCTTTCCGTACTCAGTGGTTATACCTGTGAGGAAATCGGGCAGCTTTGTGATATGCCGTCCGGAACGATCCGTTCCCGATTGTCACGACTGAAGGCAGCACTTCGTGTGCAGCTACAGGATTGAAAGGAGCATACATATGAATACAAGCAGAAATGACGAAATCAAAAAAATCCTGCAAGAACCGGAAATTCCGGAAAATCTGACACCAGCGTCCGTAAAAAAAGCATTGGATGCTCAGCAAAGCCGTTCAAAAAAGATACAGCAGAAAAAGAAGCGGATTCAGTGGATTGCCGGTGCAGTTGCCTGCGGTGTTGTACTGAGTACCGGCGGTTATGCTGCCTATCGTGCAGGTATAGGGCATACATCGGATGTACTGTCTGCATTGACCGTTTCTGCCGGCAGTTATACGAAAGCAGCTGAAAGCTATGAGCAGATTCATGCGATTTTGGGACACTATATGGAACAACAGGTTTATGGCGGGGAATATGGTATAGATGGAGAAATCTATGAGGAAATGGCAGAAGAATCTTCCAACTCGCTGGCTACAGCAACAGGAGCAGATACTGGTAGTGCAGAATATTCTGAAACCTATAATCAAGAGCAGGGTGTACTGGAATCAGATATCACTTTGACAGATGGACAATATATTTATACAACACTGGGCACCAGTTACCGAAACGATGTAGAAATTGTTCCGGTAGAGAATGGCACATTCGGCTCAGGCTTTTCATTGGATATCGAAGACGATTTTCCGGAGCCTGTCAGCGGCGTTAACATCCATTCCATGTATCTGAAAGATGGACGGCTGATTGTTCTTGTAAATGCTTCTGGACATACAGAAAATGAAAGACAGAAAAAAGAGCGTACCTATGTTCTGACTTATCAGACTGGTGCAGAGCCGATATTTCTGGGCTGCTATGCACAGGATGGTATTCTGTCGGATGTTCGCCTTATGGAAGACGGGTCACTGTATCTGGTAACAGATGATATATGGTATAGCAGTTATTACAAAGACGATGTCATGTGCTGCATTCCGGAATATGGTACAAATGGGGAATACACATCTGCTGCACCGGAAGAAATCCTGCTTCCTGATTTTGAGGTAGATGAAGAAACTTCGGAAATCCAGTATGATTTCAGTGATTCCTTTATCAATATTGGCAGCATCAATGTTCTGTCCGATGCACCGGCGGATTCCATGGATTTCAAGAGTCTTGCTGGATTTGGGGGCGAAATGTACTGCTCACTGAACTATATTTATCTCAGTTGCTACAGTTGGACAGGCGGCGAAGCATACACAGACTTCACCAGACTTTCCATTGACAGCGGTATCATTACATCAGCAGGTACTGCAACGGTTCTGGGATACATCAAAGATCAGTTCTCCATGAGCGAATACAATGGATATTTCCGAGTGGCTGTAACGCAGGAACACCGCACAGAATCCATAGATGAAATGGTTGCTTCTATGAGTATCTCACGGGACAATGCCTTGTATATATTTGATGACCAGATGCAGCAAGTGGGCGCATTGGAAGGGTTTGCAGAAACGGAAACCATAAAATCTGTCAGCTTCCAAGGCGATCTGGCATATATAGTAACGTATCGTCAGACAGACCCGCTGTTTGCCATGGATCTGTCCGATCCTTATCATCCTGTGATTTTAGATGAATACAAAATCAATGGATATAGCAGTTATATGCAGCAATGGGATGAAAATCATCTTCTTGGTTTTGGTGTGGATGCAGATGAACAGGGGATAGAGCAAGGGCTGAAGCTGGTCATGTTTGACAACAGTGACCCATCCAGTCTTGCGGAATGCGGTATTACGGTCATGCGTTATGAGGAATTTGCATCGGTTGTTCTGGATCCTGTGAATTACGGTTATATACATTCCATTGCACAGTATGAGAGAAAGGCACTCCTGATTGCGCCGGAGAAAAATCTGATTGCAGTACCTTTTGAATGCTATCAATATAGCCATAGAAGCGAAGCTGAGCTTTTTCAGATAGACTACGGATATGTACTGTATTCCTATTTAGATGGCAGTTTTTTGCAAGAAGGTGTTTTTTACAGCAATACAGATTTTGAGCGTGCACTTTATATAGAGAATACAGTTTATTTGATTAGTTCGAGTGAAATGATTGCGGTTGACCTGGATACCATGCAGGAAACAGATCGTTTTACATATGAATATGTATATGGATAATATAGATATTCATAGTTTACAGGGGCAAGGAATAGCATTCCTTGCCCCTGCTTTATATCAGATTTCATGCATGCAAATATTGCTTGATAAGAATCAGATCAAATACATTGACACAGCCGTCCTCATTCATATCATAGAAAGAAATATTCTTATAGGTAGCTGAATGAGTCAGATATTTTTGCACAATCAGCATATCTGTTATACCATATTCACTGCCAAAGTGCTTGGTTGCTCCGTAAAGAGATTCATTGCCCCGCCATTCAGCGTCTATGGCATTCCAGTCAGCCTGACTGCCGTCATAATATACATCCGTAAGACTGTCACAGTTTCCATAATCGCCCTGATAGCTAATTTCACACCAGCCCGTGGGATTTCCGTTTTCATCTATATCATCATAAAAGGTATAAATTTCCTGTGAACCAATCGTAGTAATTCCTGTGGAAAACTTCAGCGTTTTCAGTGATGTGCAGTTATAGAAAGCAAATGTTCCAACAGTTGTAACCGTATTCGGCATGGAAATTTCAGTCAAGGCAGCGCAGTTATAAAACGCTTCATCACCGATGCTGACCAACTGCTCAGACAGCCGAATGTTTTGCAGATGCATGCAGTTTTTGAATGCAGCATTTTCGATTTCTGTTACTGTATCCGGAAGTATTACAGATTCCAATTTGGTATGCCCTGAAAATGCATAATCCGGAATCTCTGTTATCGGCTCCGGAATCTCACAGGAAACAATGCCATAGGGAATTTCCTTGATTTCTGAAAAATCTGCCGTATATAAAATGCCGTCTTTCACAGCAAAGTAAGGATTTTCTTCCTCTAAAGCAATTGTATCTATACCTGTACAACCGCTGAACACCCGCTCGTCATATCGTTCCAGAGAGGCTGGCAGATGAATTTCTGTCAGATTTTTGCAGCCATCAAATGCCCCGTCATTGATGGCAAGCAGACCTTCTGGAAATGTCACAGAAACAATACCGGATTCATATCGAAAGACACCGGCACCAATCACCTGTGTATCCTCTCGGAATGACAGATTTGTATTTTCCGGAATATCTCCCTTGTATCCGCAGACAGCCTTTCCGGCATAAACCATACCGTCTGGTTGCGCTGTATACCATGGCGTTCCCGTTATTGCAGCTTCACCGATATAGCGCAGACTGTCCGGAAAGCTGATTTCGTTCAAAGCTTCACAGCCTCGAAATGCTTCGTTTCCAATTGACACCAGATTCTGGGGCAGAGTAATACTGGTAAGTGCAGAACAGCCTGAAAAAGCGCGGCTGCCGATTGATGTGACACTATCGGGTATCACAATGGATTCCATGAAACAGGCACTCAGAAACGCACAGTTTTCAATGGTTGTTACTGTATCCGGCAGAACAACTTCACGCAGTGTAATCCATCCGCCAATGGCAAAGCTTCCGATTGTAGTGACCGGCAGACCGTCAATTTCATCGGGAACGGTCAGTATTTTTCCGGGAGCATTGCTCAGACCGGTTATTTCTATGTGGTCACCATAATTGCGGTATTCAAACAGACGGTATACACCATCTGTATAACCTGTCTCGGTGCTGGTCAGAACTGCTGCATTTTCCCCCATCGCTACAGTTTCTGCTGCTGCACACAAGTTCACTGAAGAAAATGCCATCAGTATAGTTGCCAGTGCAGCTGTAATCCTTTTCAATTTTTTCATCTAAAAATCCTCCCTTAGAGCCTGTTTAAAATCTTCCAACAGCCGTCTTTTCGGCATCTTTCCGCCCAGACTTAGCCCGTCCTCCTTGCAATACACCAAGTATTGCTGCGTCGGACGTTCGTTGTCAGGACGAAAATCTGCTCGAAAATCCGACTGTCTCCAGATCTTAAACAGGCTCTTATAAATTTAGCAAATGCTTGTGTATTTTGATGAATTTGCTATGAAAATTATACCATAAATTTTGTATTCTGTCAATAAAATTTTGATAAATGCCCATTTTTCAACGCGGATATTTCATTCATCCTGAAAATATAGCTTTATATAATATAATTTGAATCATGTTACAGTTCTATAAAATATTCAGTAAATGAACTTGAACGATGGAGTTAGATGTGCTATAATACAATCAATTTACGAAAAATGCATCCATGTATATTCGAAAAAACGGAAAGGAAATGAGCAAGATGTATACGGAAGCAGAAAAAGCAGTAACGGAAAGGCGCAATAAAATCAAAAGCTATTTTCGCAGTGTTTTTGACATCCGGGGCGACATGATGAGTTATGAAGAAATTGATCAGATGATGCAGGAGAATACAGTGATTCATGGTTCCAATATGTGGATTCTTATGCTGGCGATTCTGATTGCATCTATCGGGTTAAATGTGAATTCAACGGCTGTAATTATTGGTGCTATGTTGATTTCGCCCCTTATGAGTGGTATTATGACTATGGGATACTCACTTGCAGTCAGAGATTTGTCGCTGCTGCGCAGGTCACTGGTTCGGTTTGGTACACAAGTTATAATCAGCCTGATTACCTCTACACTCTACTTTATAATTTCCCCTCTGAATGAAGCAACAGATGAGATGATTGCCCGTACCAGTCCAACCGTGTGGGATGTCCTGATTGCATTATTCGGCGGAATTGCAGGCATGATTGGCAATACACGTCCCAAAAAAGGCAATGTAATTCCCGGTGTGGCAATTGCCACTGCATTGATGCCGCCTCTTTGTACAGCAGGATATGGAATTGCCACACTTCAGCCAAGATTTATTTTTGGTGCATTTTATCTGTTTCTCATCAATACATTGTTCATTGCTCTTTCGACAGCACTGGTAACCCTTATTCTGAAAGTGCCTTATCATCGCAGTATCAGCACAGCCAAACAGAAGAAAATCAACCGGATGATTGCGAGTATTACAGTGATTACTGTAATTCCCAGTGTTTTTATCGGCGGTATTACAGTGTATCAGTCTGTAATGAAGCATAATATTTCCAATTATTTAAGTGAAGAATTTGTATTTTCCGATGCACAAATGGTACAGAGCAATATTGATTTGCAGGAAAAGGTTATTTCCGTTTCTCTTGTGGGTACGCCTATATCGGAGGAATCGATTGCCGGATTACAGCAAAAACTGGAGAATTATAGCCTTGAAAACTATACGCTTCATATTACACAGAATACAACAGCCAATCATTCTGACAGTGAAAACGCAGATAAGATTACCATTGCAATTCATGAACATACGATTTCAGAGCTACAGGAACAGCTTACGGAAAAAGAGTCTGAGTTGGAATCATTAAAAGAAACCGTTGCTTCCTATGAAGCATCAGAAGCTACAGCAGTAGATTGCGAATCACTTGCAAAAAATGCCTCTGCAATTTTCATAAAGCTGAACGCATGCAGCTGCGGTGTGATGACGGACAGCAGGGGAGAATACATTCTTTTGACAGCATCTGTAACAGAGGAATTGTCAGATGATGAAAGACAGGTCATTGAAAACTGGTTGAAAACTGAAACTGGTTTTCAACGGGTAAAACTCATGGTCTGAGCAATATATTCAGCTTGATACAAATGAAAATGATTTGCCCCGGAAGCAGACGCATTGCTTCCGGGGCTTTTTATCATGGTTTTATTGAAATATCAGACGGATATGCCAATAGAAGAAATCTATAGAATGGGATGGATTATTTCCAAAATGCAATCATCTGCTCAATGCTGTATGCTATTTCCGGATAGTCGTAGTGAGAGTCTGCATAGCGGAAAATCTGGTTAGCCGATTGCAAACCGCTGACTGTCAGTGCCCATACCATAGAGAAGCAGAGAAAACCTTTTAGAATCTGTTGAATAATCGGCTGTTTTGTTTTCTGATAAAGGAAAAAAAGAATGGCAAAAGCCCCCAGAACCGCCAGCCAGGAGAAGTCCAGCATATACCGAACAGCGTAGCCGCTTTCCCATACAGAAGCAATAATAATCAGAGGCATTATCACACAGGGCAGCCCGATATATGCAAGAGATTGTAGTTTTTCTGTGCGCCCCGGCAGTTGCTTCCATGCCTTTCCAGCAAGAAAATAGGCAAATACCGGAAGTGCCAGAAAGAACAAACCGGAAGTATTTGAGGTAGCCGGACAGTCAATATAGAAAAATCCGCCTGTCTGCATGTCCTGGAATTCCGTGTGGATAAATGGGTATTCAGCAGAAAAAATGGGGGTATTGAATAAATAATTGAATAGTGCCATCCAGACAAACTGGAAATGAAACTGAGATTTGGTGAAATCATTAATTGTCAGAGAATACTGAATACCAAAATCCATTGGTGATCCAAAGCGTGCGGTATTGTACCACATTTGCACACCGGCAAGACAGAGCATAGGCAGAAATGCACAAATCAGATAACGTGTACCGTTTTTTGCAAATCTTCCGCTTTGATACATTTCACCATCCTTTTTGAAGCGTGGAATCGCCATGAGCAGAAATATAGCTGCACAGATGCAATAGACCGCAAGTGTGGGACGGCAAAGCACAGCCAATGCCAGCAGCAGTGATGCAGCTGCTGTGCGCCAGCAGGATATTTTACCGGATCCGAGAATATTTGCCCGCAGCAGAAAGTAGGTGCCCCATGTAAGGCAGGCAAATCCGGCAGAAATTGCACTTTCATAAAAATCAGGTCTGCCCACGCTGAACCAGATTCCGCTTACGATTTGCAGGAGAATCAGACAGGTCAGCATTATGCCCGCAGGTATTTTGGGAAACCATTTTTTTACAAAGGTCAAAAAGACCATGGTCAGTCCGATCATGCCCATGATGGAAAAAAGCAGTACAGCCATTACATCAGAAAAATAATATCCGGTCAACATATGATAGGGAAGAAACAGCAGTATCACCGGTGCAATGCCATAATAGGAGTAGTAATGGTTGTTATAGTAAACATGATCCCATAGTACAAAAGCGCCGCTGGCTTCCCGGGCATTGCAATCGTAAGGATTTTTCAGTGTGCTCAGATCAGCAGATGGTTCTTCCAGCAAGTGGACTTGTCCGGCTTCAAATGCATCCACCAGTTCTTGCGTCATCTGATTGCCGCTTTCCAGTCGAAATTGCTCTGACCAGCCGCCATCACCCATTTTATAGTTTATAGCAGAGAATGCAATCAGACAAAAGCCAGCGGTTATGAGTATGGCAGTGATGCGGCAGAATTTGCCGTTTTCTTCCACTGTTTTTTGCATAACAGATGATTTCATAACCGTATAAATAAAAATAGGAATGATGAGCAGAAGAAGCACTCGTACAATAGAAGTCTGAAAAGGAATGGTCTGATTCACAGTAACTGCTTCCAGCGTAAGTGCTGTATCACCAATGGGAGTCAGCTTCACCCGAAGCTTGTCTACATTGCCGGAAAATTCACAGGCAGTCATTTCCGATGATTCCCGCTGATTGACAATTTTTTTGTTGATGATATCATACCGATATTCATTGCTCTGTGTTTCATCCATCACATCGATTTTCAGAAGTGCCTCTTTTGCGCCTTCAGCAAAAGAAACTGCCGTGTGAATGGTACCGACTTGCTGATTCACTCCTTCAAATGTCAGAATCATTTCCGTATCACCAGAAATGGTAATTGTGCCATTGTCATTGCGTGTACCGTTGCCCTCCAGCTGAGCATCTGCTACGGAAAGTGATGTTTGCGGATAATCACCCAAACAGAGCCGGTAGGTCGGCATGTTGAAAAGTGTCAGTTCCAGAATCAGCACGGTAAAAAGTGTTTTGGCAGCAAATCGAATCCATGCAGACGGGCGCATATGCCATAATTGACAGAAAGCCCATTCCATAAAACAGAGTGCCGCCATGAGTGAATAGGCACTGTGAAATGCACCGAAATCCGCAATATCCAGAAGTGCAAGCAGTGCAAGAACCAGCATCAAAACAGATGCGGTACGTGCACAAATTTGCAGAACCTTCCAGACCCTCGGATATTTTCTTTCTGCTTTTTTGGGGCAAAGCTCCTGCAAAAATACAACAGAAGCAAATACGGAAATCAAAATGCTTATAAAAAAAAGAACCACTATAATTGCTCCCTCCTTACCTGGACAGTATCAGACAAAATACGCTGTATACGGACTTCGTACGGTGCTGTCAAAAAATTTTTCCCGCATGTCCCCTTTTCATACGGTATTGTAATAAAAATGGCTCCGTCCCATATTATACCAATTTTATGATAGAATGTCAATTATTTTTCACAAAAGGCAGCATGCCCGGGAATTCATCATCTGAAATCCAATGAGTGGCACGCTGCCTTTTGTTAAAAGATATCCTTTTTCTTTTTGATATAGCGTCTTATGAGTACAAAAACAACCGTTGCAAGACAAAGAATTAAAAATACTGGCACAAGCCATCGGTTGGTCGTTTCATCCTCTGCCGATTTCATCTCTGTCCAGAGTTCCTGCATAAGTTTGTTGGTTTCATCGGAAAGATTCACAAATACCGTTGTACGTTCTGCAATCAGTTCATCATCAGGATAGGAAATGGGATCATTCTGCACATCTTCATCCAGCATCTCAAATGCAGCCATATGCGGCGTTGAGTAACAGATATAGTCAATATTTGCATAAGCAATATCGGGTTCGCACATGAAATTGATATACATTTCGGCAGCTTCCTTCTGCTTTGCATTGGAAGGAATACACATTGCATCTACAAAGAGATTGGTACCGCTTTTTGGAACCACGAAATTCAAAGCATCATTTTCCTCCATAATGGTTTGTGCATCCCCTGCATAATAAGGTGCAATCAATGCTTCACCAGCACCCATTTTATCGAAAATTTCGTCCATAACGTAGCCCTGAACAATTTTTTTCTGCTGCTTCAGCTTTTCAGCAGCTGCCGTAAGCTCATCCGGATTCTCTGTGTTCAGGGAATAGCCCATCAGCAGTTCTGCAATTGCAAAGGCATCTCTTGGATTATCAAACATCAGGATCTGGTCAGTATATGCTTCATCCCAGAGCAAATCCCAGTCAACATCCTCTTCTTTGATATCAATCACAGTTTCATCGTAGATAATGCCTACCGTTCCCCATGTGTAAGGTACAGAATATGCATTTTCCGGATCGTATGCCATATTCCGAAAATCATTCATGATATAGCTGAAATTCGGGATGTTTTCAAAGTCCAGCTTCTGAATCAGTCCCTCCTTGATCATTTTGCTAATCATATAGTCGGATGGAATGATAACATCATAAGAGGCACCGCCGCCCTTGAGTTTTGCATAAAGTTCCTCATTGGTAGCGTAGTTGGTGTAATTGACCTGAATTCCAGTAAGCTTCTCAAATTCGGTATTGACATCCAGTGTTCCTTCCTCAGCACCCGTAGAGATATATTCCCCCCAGTTATACACATTGATGGAAATTCCTGCATCCTTGAAACGTGTATAATATTCAGGATCGGAAACAGTCAGAGTTTGTATAGCCGTTTCTTCTTCATAAGCAGTATCTTCATCATTTGATGTGGAAGCAGCTGTGCAGCCGCCCAATATGCATAATGCGGCAGCTGCCGGCACGAGCCGTGAAAAAAGCGTTTTTTTCATATTCATCCCTTCTTGTAGGCTGCATTTTTCTTCGCCTGTTTGCTTTCAATCATATTTTTTACAATCAGAATTATCACAACCACAACAAAAATAATCGTGGATAATGCATTAATCTCAGGAGAAATCTTCCGTCTTGTCATGGAATAAATGGTAATCGGAAGCGTCTGTGAGGTGGAGCCGCTGGTGAAATAGCTGATTACAAAGTCATCCAGAGAGTAGGTGAATGCCATCAAAAAGCCGCTGATTACACCCGGCATGATTTCAGGAAGAATGACCTTCTGAAATGCTTGGAATGGACTGCATCCCAGATCCTGTGCTGCTTCATACAGATGTGGATCCATCTGCTTGAATTTCGGCATGATATTTAAAATGACATAAGGCACATCAAAAGTGATATGTGCAATCAGAAGTGTTACGAAACCAAATTCCAGATTCATTCTTGCTGCAAAGAATACAAACAGAAGCATCAGCGATACACCGGTTACAATTTCAGGATTGATAATCGGGATATTGGTGACATTCATGACGAGAGCTTTGGGTATTTTTTTCATACTGTTGATACCGATGGCAGCAAGTGTTCCAAGTATGGTGGAGGCAATACTTGCAAGAACAGCAATTATAATGGTGTTTATCAGTGATGAAATAATGATTTTATTGTTAAACAGTTTGATATACCAGTCAAAGGTAAAGCCGCTGAAAACCGAACGGCTCTTTGTCTCATTGAATGAGAATACAATCAGGACAAAAATGGGTACGTAGAGAAAAAGAAGAATGAGTACCATGTAAATTTTTCCAAGTTTTTTCATACATGCACCTCCTTATATAAGCACCTGATCATCCGGGCTGAACTGGTTCATGACGGTCATAATCACAAGAACAATCACCATAAGAACCAGTGAAATTGCTGCACCAAGATGAGGATTGTAAGAATTTCCAAGGAATTGCATTTCAATCAGATCGCCAATGAGCAGATTGGAACCGCCACCCAGCATTCTTGATATAATGAATGTGGAAATGGCGGGCACAAAAACCATCGTAATGCCCGACATAATACCCGGCAAACTCAAAGGGACAATCACTCTGAAAAGCACACCTTTCGAATTACAGCCAAGATCGCTGGCAGCTTCAATCATGCTTTTATCAATTTTCTCCATAACGGAGTAAAGCGGCAGAATCATAAATGGGAGGTAATTATAAACCATTCCCAGTACAACGGCTCCGGAGGTGTTGATCAGTTTGAACGGTCCCAGTCCAATGAGTCCCAGAAGCTGATTGATCAGCCCGTTATTTCCGAGCAGCGTCATCCATGCATAGGTGCGCAGCAGAAAATTCATCCACATAGGGAGCATTACCAGCATGAGCATTGTACCACGTTTATGTTTCTCCATACGGGAAAGGATAAAAGCAATCGGATATGCCAGTACAAGACAGAGTGCTGTAGCAATCAGTGCAAGCCATATAGACCGGATAAAGATATTGGCATACTGTCCTACATCGGAGATATGCTGTATCGTAACAGAGCCGTCATCATTTGTAAATGCAAAAAATGCAACCATTATCAGAGGTACGAGAATAAAAATAATCATCCACACCAGATAGGGAAGCGACAATACTTTCAGTTGTTTCATATTTTTTTTGCCTCCTCTGATTTTTTCATAATATGGATGTCAAAAGGATCAAAATCCATGCCGATCATTGTGCCTACAGGCTCTGCCTTTGTAGAATGAATCATCCATTTATGGTCAACACCATCCACAGTCATTTCATAATGTACGCCTTTAAAGACAACAGATTCTACAATGCCTGTGAGTTTTGCTCTGTCTGCGGGAATAATCTTTATATCCTCCGGGCGAATGACAACATCTACCGTTTCATTTGGACTGAAGTCCTTGTCCACACATGCAAATCTTTTGCCGGTGAATTCTACCACACAATCTTCGGGCATGCAGCCATTTATAATATTGCTCTCTCCGATAAAATCTGCAACAAAAGCATTGACAGGCTCATTATAAATATCAGTAGGAGAGCCGATTTGCTGAATGATACCGCCGTTCATGACAACAACTGTATCTGACATAGTCAGTGCTTCCTCCTGGTCATGGGTAACATAAACGAAGGTAAGCTCCAGTGCCTGTTGAATTTTTCTCAATTCTGTCTGCATTTCTTTCCGGAGTTTCAGATCAAGAGCTCCCAAGGGTTCATCCAGCAAAAGCACCTTGGGATGGTTGACCAAGGCTCTTGCAATGGCAACACGCTGCTGCTGACCGCCGGAAAGACGGTTTATGGAACGTTTTTCAAAGCCTTTTAAATTGACAAGCTCCAGCATTTCACCCACACGTTTTACCACTTCCTTTTCCGAGCATTTTTTCACTCTCAGACCGAAGGCGATATTTTCATAAACATTCAGATGCGGAAAGAGCGCATACCGCTGAAAAACTGTATTGACATTCCGTTTGTGAGGCGGAAGTCCATTGATTCGTTTTCCATCAAAAAAGACATCTCCGCTTGTTGGCTCCAGAAAACCGGCAATAATCCGCAGTGTTGTTGTTTTTCCACATCCGGATGGGCCAAGAAGCGTTACAAATTCTTTGTCTTTTATATCAAGGCTGATATTTTTCAGAATTTGTTCTCCGTCTTCAAATTCGACAACAAGATTTTTCAGGCTGACAATGTTTTCCATTTCACATGTTCCTTTCAATGCTGATAATCAATCATGAAACCGGCATTCCCACAGAGGATTTATATGCATCCAAAAAAAGGGAATCGGAAAATCTCCATATTATTATAATGTATATAACCAGAAAAGTCAATAAAAATCAAAACGGCTCTGAAAAAACATTTTTTTCAGAGAATTTGGAAAAAATATACAGTGAAAATCATATAGCAGCTTCATCTGATACGAACAAAAAACTGCTTCATATACAAAAAGCATCGAAGTCATATCATTATCAAAAAGCATCTGTTCATCTGTCTGAAATGGCAAGGGATACATTGCGAAAATCGGGATATTGTGTTATAATAGAATTGTAACACTGCGGCATCGGTGCGCAGATGTCATTGAATCATCGCATCAAATCCGCGGAATTCTGATCATAAGACCATGAAGGAGAGCGAAATATTATGGAAATAAAAAGTATTGCCGATTATGAAAGAAAAATCAAACGAATTGTGATTACTGCGGAGGAAATCCAGGCAGCTGTTCAGGCAGCTGGTGCTGAAATCAGCCGCAGTTATGATGGACATCCCATCCTGCTGGTCAGCATTCTGAAAGGGTCCTGTATCTTTCTGGCTGATTTGTGCCGGGCTGTAACAGTGCCTTGTGAGATTGGATTTTTATCTGCCAGCAGTTATTATGACAGCACAGTTTCTACAGGCACTGTTACCATCACAATGGATCTGACACAGGATATAAGTAAGTATCATGTGATTCTTGTGGAAGATATCATCGATACCGGACGAACCCTTCGTCAGGTTGTGCAGCTGCTGAAGGCACGAAATCCGCTGTCCCTCAAGGTCATAACACTTTTAGATAAACCCACACGAAGAGTGGTGGATTTCAAAGCAGATCAGGCATTGTTTACCATTCCTGATTATTTTGTGATCGGTTATGGTCTGGACTGCGGCGAATACTTCCGCAATCTTCCCTATATTGCCGAATATGACGAGAAGGCTACTGATTTGTAAATGACAAAAAATGCAACAAAAAAGGTTGTAAATGCAATTGAATTTTGGATTAAAACGTGATATTATTACAATGTAATAGAAAAGAATTTGTATACTTACCACAATACAACAAAACAAAAAGAGCGTATTGCGTAAGTACAGAAGCCATTGAATGCAAATAACATTTAGGGAGAAGAGAAATGAAAAGAGTAAAAGCATTTTTGACAGCACTGCTGATGCTGACTGCAATGCCGCTGACATATCAGGGAATTTATGCGGAAGCAGCATCTGCTGCATCCGTACCGGAGGGAACTTATCTGATTCGTAACGTAAACAGCGGTATTTATCTGGATGTTGCCGGCGGTGCAGAAGCAAATGGAACCAATGTACAGCAGTGGGGTGCTGATTCCGGTCAGCCAAACAATGTATGGAAAATTGTCGCTGAAGCAGATGGCTATTATTCTATTTATTCCATGGTGGGCGGCGGCAATACATATCGTTTGTCTGTAGGAACCGGTGAAAATGCAGATGATACAAACATCTGTATTTATGAAAAGAAAGACAGCGATACACAGCTGTATCGTTTTTTTGGCAATGAGGATGGGAGCTACCGTATTTTAGCAAAGAGCAGCAACAATGCAAAAGCAGTGGAAGTTGTCAATGCAGAAACTGCAAGCGGTGCCAATGTCCAAATCTGGGAAACCAATGGGGTCAGCTGTCAGAATTGGGAACTGATTCCCATTGGTTATACAGATGAACACCTTACGGAAACAGCCGGAACAATGACCCATATGGAATTTCATGCCGGTGATTTGAATGACGATGGCAAGCTGAATGTGTTTGACATGGTTCTTTTCCGTCAGATGCTGTTGGAAAATTCCGGAACACAAAAACAGAAATATGCAGCCAATGTAAATGGTGATGACAGTGTTACAATGGCAGATGCTGTTGTTATGCAGAAATATCTGACAGGTAAAGGCGGTCTGCAAAAGCAGTATGTGCCTGTACAGCGCAATTATAAAGCTGTCAGCGGTCAATTTACACAGGGCACATCAGAAACAGTAAATGCAGGCTTTGAAAGTGATGCTTATCTGAATCTGGATAATGCAAAAGATGTGCGTGTATCCTGGAATGTGGCAGCAGATTCAGATGGTGTATATGCCGTAACCATACGTTATGCAAACGGCGGTACAACTTCACGGGATATGGCACTGACTGTGAATCATGAGATTGTTTGTTGGAATGTGGCATTTCCTACAACAGGTTCATGGACGGCATGGGATACTGTAACCGTATATCTTCCTCTGAAAGAAGGCATCAATCAACTGACAGCCACATCTCTGACAGAAGATGGTGCACCCAATATGGATCATATTATGATTACGGAAACGCAAGAGCAGGAAAGCCCTTCTCTGCCCATTGCCCCCATTGCTGCAACGCCGTCCAAACAGCCGGAAAAGAACTACGGTACACCGGGCGTGGGCAAACAGATGGAGACGCTGGATCGGGGTGTTACAGCAGCCTATACCGGAAGCGGTATGCTGGTTTCCTGGAGAAGCCTTGCAACGGATGATGCAGATACAACCTTCAAGCTATACCAGAATGGTACCTTTGTGGCAGATATCGGTGCAGATGATCCGACGAACTATTTTGTAGCCGGTGCAACCAGTGCAGATTCCTTCACGATTGATACGTTTGTAGACGGAACCATGATAGAATTTGCACAGGCAGCAACCATTCTCGGCACAAAGAATGCCGGTCAGTCCGGTGCCTATATGGATATTCCTATGAATAAGCCTGCTGATCAGACGATGCCGGATGGTACAACCTGTACATATACGCCGAATGACTGCTCAGTGGGTGATGTAGACGGCGACGGACAGTATGAAATCATTGTCAAGTGGGATCCTTCCAATTCACAGGACAATGCCAAGGATGGATATACTGGTACGGTATATCTGGATTGTTACGAATTGGATGGTACACAGCTGTGGCGGATCGATCTGGGCATCAACATTCGGGCAGGTGCACATTACACACAATACATGGTATATGACTTTGATGGTGACGGTAAAGCAGAGCTGATATGCAAAACCTCGGATAATACATGGGATGGTACGGGCAAGGTTATCGGCGATGCATCTGCGGATTACCGTGGAACAAACGGACGGATTCTGACCGGTAATGAATATCTGACATTGTTTGACGGACAGACCGGTGCCGCATTGGATACGATTGATTATGAGCCGGTCAGAGGAAATGTTTCCGACTGGGGAGATACTTACGGCAATCGTGTGGATCGTTTTCTTGCAGGTGTAGCCTATCTGGATGGTGAAACGCCTTCTGCTGTCTTCTGCCGGGGCTACTATACACGTACTGCCATTGTAGCTTACGATGTAGTGAATAAAAAGATTGTGAAACGCTGGTCATTTGATACAGGCAACGACAAGACGAACGCTTATTATGGACAAGGCAATCACAGCCTTGTTGTCATGGATGTAGATGCTGACGGAAAGGATGAAATCGTATACGGTTCCTGCTGCATTGATGACAATGGAAAGGGCTTGTGGAGCACTGGTCTGGGGCATGGCGACTGTATGCAGGCAGGCGATCTGATTCCGGAGCGTCCGGGTCTTGAAATCTTCCAGGTGCATGAGGAAGTCTGGTGCGCAGAAATTCATGATGCAGCAACGGGTGAAATCATCTGGCGTGTAGACGGCAGTGATGATGTAGGCCGTGGAATTGCTCTGAATCTGTCTTCGGAGTATGCAGGTATGGAATTCGCAAGTATTGCAGATGGCATGATTTATGCATATAACGCATCCACCGGAAAGATAGAATCTACCGGAACTGCGTGGACAACCGCCATTAAATGGGGCATGAATGCTGCTGCTTGGTGGGATGGTGATCTGGAGCGTGAGGCACTGGATCGCACGATGTTGGAAAAGTGGGGACAGAACCGTATCTTTACAGGCAATGCAAACTACAATAACGGTTCTAAATCCAATGCAAGTCTGACCTGTGACCTGTTCGGAGACTGGCGTGAGGAACTGATTTTCCCGGCAGAGGATGGGACAAAGCTGCGTATTTTTACGACCACCTATGCAACCGATATCAAACTGTTTACACTGATGCATGATTCTCAGTACAGAACCGGCGTAGCCATTGAAAATGTAGGCTATAATCAGGCACCCAATACAAGCTTCTTCTTAGGAACCGGTTATGATTTACCGGATACACCGGTTATTTATACCATTCCGCCGCAGAAGTAAAAGGGGGAGAATATCATGAACAGAACAATTTTTCAGCGCATAGCATCTGTATTGCTGTGTCTGGCTTTGACAATATGGATGACAAGCGGTCTGACTTATGCAGAATTGAGTCGTCCTGTTTCTGCCGCAACTACTTCATGGCAATTTGATTTGGGTGCCAACGTACAAAATGGTTATACAAGTGTCAGTGCCGTCCAGGCATACGATGCTTCTCTGGGTTATGGTTTCCGCAATACTGCCGGTGTGAAGAATGTAGCTGCATCCGGCAGCGGTGCATGGAGTGATGCTGTACAGTTTGCAGATACAGAAAATCCGGATAATACGTTTGATGTGGATCTGCCGGTTGGACTGTATCGTGTCACTGTAACGCTGGGTAATACCAATCGTACCAGCGTATATATGGAGGGTATGCTCCAGATTGTCAATATGACAGGGGACAATGCCACACATACCCTTTTGGTTCCGGTTACAGACGGGCAGCTGAATATTCGTGCAGCAGCTGGCAAGGTGGGCTATCCATTCTCCATCAGTGCCATTGAGATTACGCAGGAGTCCACAGATCCTGCACTTCCGCACACCATCTGGATGTGCGGAGATTCCACTGTATGCAACTATTATCCGCTGGACACCAGTGTACAAGCTGGCTGGGGACAAGTGCTTGACCAATATATTGACACCAGCGTATGGCAGGTGCGTGATATGGCAGCCAGCGGGCAGTATGCAAAAGGCTTTATGGATGCAGGGCAATTTGACGCCATTGAAACATACGGTAAAGCAGGGGATGTGTATATTATCTCCATTGGTATCAACGATACCAATTATTCCAATGCAGAGGAATACTATGCGACAGTGACAGACATGGTGGTACGTGCCAAGGCAAAGGGCATGACCGTTATTCTGGTCAAGCAGCAGGGAAGAGCCAGTGATGTAACCAATCATCCTACATTGACCGGCCGCTGGTTTGGCAGCACACTGGACACCATTGGTGCAGAGCAGAATGTACAGGTTATTGACTTGTTTAACCTGTTCTTTGATTATGCGAAATCCATCGGGCAGGAAGCCACCACTGCCTTGTATTGTGAAAATGACGATCTCCACCCGAATCGTCAGGGAGCAATGAAGCTGGCAGAGCTGGCGGCGGCACAGATTGACTGGAATGGCATTCTGAATCCGGGTGCAGAGGTATCCACAGATGAGCTGTACATGATTCGCAATGTGAACAGTGGTCTGTATATGGCAGTAGAGGGTGATGCACCTGGAAATGGCAGCAATGTTTCTCAACAGAAAAAAAGCACATTAGACGAAACCTGCTTATGGCGATTTTCCGAATCTGCACAGAATGATGATTATTCTATTTATAGTGCGCTGGACGGCGGTAATCGTTTCTTGCTGGATGTGGATTATGGTAAGGCAGAAAACGGCACAAATATTGGTATTTTCGAAAATACCCATGCGGATGCACAGTTGTTTCGTCTGATTGATAACGGAGACGGCAGTTATTGTATTACTACCAAAAGCAGCAATTATCAGAGCTGTATTGAAATCAAGGACGCCTTACTGGAAGCCGGAAGCAATGTACAGCAATGGGTACGCAATGGTCACGCTTGTCAATCCTGGGTTTTAGAGCGTGTCAATTATGCACCGTCTGATGATGACATTGTACTGGGTGACTTGAATGAAGACGGAAAAATAAATGTATTCGACCTTTCCATACTCAAGCAGCATCTCCGCAGTCAGAATCTGGATCGCAGAAGCAGAAAAAATGCAGATACAAATGCAGACGGCAGCATCAGTCTTGCAGATGCAGTTTCTGTACAAAAGTATTTGCTGACAGGAGAGAGCTTTGAGGCGAAAGAAAAGAAGAGCAGCTTTTACTATGCAATGGATGCTTCCTACAATCGGGGCACAGAGGAGCGTGTCAATGCAGGTTTTAAAGATCAGTCTTATGTGAATCTGGACAATTGTGAAGGAAGCTTTCTGGAGTGGAACGTATATGTTCCGGAAAACGGAAATTATCTATGTACATTCAGCATTGCCAACGGCAGTACCCAAAATCGTCAGATGAAAATTGAAGTCAATGATGCAGCAGATTATTGGGTACAGGACTTTCTGCCCACAAATGCATGGACAGAATGGAGTGAACGAGGCATTGTATTGCCGCTGACAGCTGGCAGGAATGTGATCCGTATGACATCGCTTACAGCGGAGGGGGGGCCTAATATTGATTATCTTCGCTTGGAGCAAACAGAGGAACCCATTGCAGAGGTCTATATTCCGCCGGTTATTCAACCAGAGCCGGAACCCGATACAAAGCCTGTCATTTATATTGCTGGCGACTCTACCGTACAGACCTATCGTGCCAGCTACGCACCGCAACAGGGCTGGGGTGCCCATCTGTCCGATTATGTGACGGATAACGTAACAGTTTCCAATCAAGCCATTGCTGGACGCAGTTCTAAAAGTTTTTATGATAACGGTCGTCTGGACACGATTCTGGACAGCATGAAGGAAGGCGATTACCTGCTGGTACAGTTCGGCATCAACGACTCCGCCTACACCATTGAGGAACGTTACGCTCCGGTCAGCGGCAGTGTACCGGGTACCGAGGGAAGTTTTGAATACTATATTGCCAAATATATAGAGGGCGCAAAGACAAAGGGTGCAACACCGGTGCTGGTGACAACTGTATTGGGATTGAAAGCATATAATCAAAGCACCGGCAGATTTGAAGGCAGCTATCAAAGTTACTGCGATGCTATGAAGAAGCTGGCGGATTATTATGATATTCCGTGTGTTGACCTGAACGCTCGTATGGTTGACCATTACAATGCAATCGGATATGATACAGCATACACCTATCACCTGATTTCAACAGAGCTTTCGGATACCGATATGACGCATTTTACAGAAACCGGTGCAGCAGCTGTTGCAAAGCTGGTAGCAGAAGAGCTTGACCGTCAGGGCATTGTATCCCTGAAATAATTCTACGCAGTTTTTCCTCTTTCAATTATAACGAAATCCCATGGAAACGGCAAAAACACCCGATACAGGAATTTTCCTGACGGGTGTTTTTGCCGTTTTATAGGCAGTGCCTTCATTTCAAAGCATGTAAAACAAAATGAAATTGCTTGACGCTGCTATATCATTTGTGGTATAATAAACATAATGTGTAAAAGCAGTGAAAGAATGGTGAGGGGGGTGTCACATGAGTCGTAAAATGCGTATTGGTATTATCATGAATCGGATTTATAGGGAAACAAATCAGCAGATTTTAAGCGGCATTTTAAAGCAAGCCTATGCATTGGGATACAGTGCCGCTGTTTTTTCTACACAGGAGGAAAATCAGGATGCATTCGGACATCACGGAGAGAACAATCTGTTTTCATTGATTCAATTCGAGCTGTTTGATGGATTTATTTTTGTTCCTCATACATTTTTTTATCCCGAAACAATAAAAATGATTACGCATTTTTTGCAGACAAAATGTCCGAAGCCTGTTCTTTGCATAGGAGAAGAATATACACAGTTTACAAGTGTCTGGCAGGATGATCGTATTGAATTTGCAGAAATCGTTCGTCATCTGATACAAGTACATCACTGTAAACGTATTCTTTGCCTGACGGGGCCGGATGATTCAAAGCCTGCGCTGGCAAGAGCAGAAGGATATCGTGATGCAATGCAGGAAGCCGGGCTGATGGTTGCAGAAGAAGATGTGATTTATGGTGACTTTTGGCACGATGCTGCTATAAAGCTTGGCAATGAGCTGGCAGATGGGATGCGTTCCATGCCGGATGCTGTCGCCTGTGCCAATGATTCAATGGCGATTGCTCTTTGTGATACTTTAGCAGAACGTAAGATCCGTATTCCTGAGGATATCCGCATCACTGGATATGACGGTGCTGTACAGACACAATACCACAATCCGGGAATCAGTACATATCGTACTTCGTGGCTGATGCTGGGGATACGTGCCATGTGCAGTTTGTTTTCGTTAATGATGCCGGGTGAATCCTGTATACCATGCTGCTTTGAAAATGGTTTGTTTCTGAAAAACGAAAGCTGCGGCTGCGTACCCGATCACAACCTGTTCAGAAACAATCTTCTGGTGGATGATCATATTATGGAGCAGCGATACTTGGATAATAATATGTCCAATCAGCTATTGAATACAGACAACCTGACAGAATTTGCAAAGGTGGTTTGTTCCTGGATTTACTATGTTCTGAGTCCGAAATATTATGAACAGGAACAGTTTGATATTTGCCTGTGCAGTGACTGGGATCGGGTAGGTACAGATGGTCTGACAAATTCCTATCGTACAGATGGGTATTCGGAGGATGTTTTCTCTTTGCTTCGCATACCCGAACGATGTTATTTCCCTTCTGAAGCAATGTTTCCGCCTGATTATCTGAAAGACGATACGGTATCGGTGACATTTTTTGCTCCGATTCATTTTCAGGATCATTGCTTTGGTTATGCAATACTGACCCTTAATGAAATACCGGATGGATTTAATCTTCATTTTCCTCGTTTCTGTCGGGATATCAGCAATGGGCTGGAATGCCTTTGCATCAAGAATCGTCTGAAAAGCATGACCTATCGTGCATTTCTTTCGGAAACCCGTGATACACTAACCGGTGTATATCAGGTTGCCACACTGCCGCGTTTTTGGAACGAGCTGAGGGAGAAAGGAAAGCTTTATGGAGAAGAACTGCACATCAGTATGATTTGCGTTTCCGGACTGCAACAGATTAACGAAGGCTATGGACAGGTTGAGGGAGATCAGGTGTTGATGCAAATTGCAGCAATTCTCATGGGCTGCTGTCAGAACGGCGAAATTTGTATACGCTCTGCCGGAAATGAGTTTTTGCTGTTGGGGTGTCGCTGTCAGCGCACTGAGCCGGAACAGTCTTTTGAAAAGACAATTTCCGACCGCATAGAGCGATATAATCAAACATCTGGAAAGCCTTATCGTATTCAGGTACATATTGCTTCAACACATGTATCGTCTCAGATTGCACCGGATTCTGCTGCTATGTATCAGCAACTGAAAAAGTGCCTTGCAGAAAAAAAGAAAAGCGGTCATTCACGTGCAGAGCAAATGTATTATGCAGCATTTGCAAAGCTGCGTCAGGAAATCTATCAGAATCCGGAAGAAGACTGGTCAGTAAACCGGTGCTGCCGCAATCTGGAAATGAGTGCATCTCATTTCCAGCGGTTGTATCGCTCTGTGTTTGGCATCAGCTGTATGCGTGATGTACAGAACAGCAAGCTTTGCCATGCCAAGAATCTTTTGCTGCATACCGGCGATACATTACAGAATATTGCAGAAAAGTGCGGATATGATTATTCTCACTTTATGCGTTTGTTTAAAAAGGAAGTAGGGATGACACCTACAGAGTATCGCAGCGGTGTCCAGTTTCAACAAGTGCAGCCCGAATTTATAGAGAAAGAAAAGGCGGATGATGGAGAAGCATAGATATATCTCTCATAGCCGAAACAAGGGGTGTAACCCCGAATATAAAATGTAATTTTTGCTCACTTAGTTCGATTTATATATGAATAACGAACCTTTCAAATTATATAAAAAGAGCCTGTAAACCCCATAAAACCGGCGTTTACAGGCTCTTTTTCTTTTTTTCAAATAGGACGCTAATAACGAACCATCAAAACTTGTAAGGCAAGTTGAATTTTGACAGGTATATATTCAGCATTTCATCAATTGAGGAAATTACATCTTTTTTTAAAGTATGCAATTCTGTAATATGATTGAACAGATGCTCGTAATTGACATTCTTCCTGCTCCCATCTATTTTTGGATAAAGATACGACTGAAATTGAATCCGCTCCAGCTTGTTTGTTAATGAATGTATGGCTTGTAAGTATTGGCTTTTCTCTTGCTCATTTAGATCTGGAGCTGATAAAAGCGTAATAAAATATCCGAACGCCTCGACAAAGCACTGTCGGTCGAACCCTTTGTAAAAATTAAGCCGATCGTCAGCCACACTTTTAAAATACATATACTTAGCTTCAAGCCCGTTGTCACTACAATCCCAATTAATGAACTTTTCTGGTGTTCCTTCTTCTTTTTTTAGCCATTCAATATTTATATTAAATCGATGTGCAATGAGAATAAGCAGTGTTTCAGATGGTTTTTCCATATCCTTTTCAAGCTTGCTTACATGGGCTTGACTTATTCCTAATTCCATAGCAAAAGCAGATTGGCTCACTTTATTGCTTTTTCTTACAAAATTGATTCTTTCTCCTAAAGTCAATTTAGAATACCTCCACAAAATATAACATACACATATAAAACTTCTTGACATTATTCGTAACACATGATGCAATAGTAGTAAGCTAAGTTATCATTTAGCCCATTATATCACATATTCAATAAAAAGAAAAGAGGTATTTTATGAAAGCGAAACGAAAAAAGCGCAGAACTGTCTTTTGAATTCTTTCAAGAGCAGCTCATGAACTACATACGAGAATACAACGCTACACCGCACAGCGGCGAAGGAATGAATAGCAAAACACCGAATGAAGTATATAGTGAGAATCTTCCTGAATGTATTGAAACGGTCAATGAAGAAATCCTATGTGTTGTATTCGGAAAAACGCAAATCCGAAAAGTGAATAATAACGGCATTAAGCTTTATTGTAACACATTTACAGACCGTGACGGCATACTTTCCGGATTCATGGGAAAAGAAGTCAAAGTGAAGTATGATTATGACAACATGGAAGTTGCATATGTATACGACATGGATAACCACTTCCTATGCAAGGTATATCCCAAGCAGCACTCACCTTTCAGAGGTACAAACGAAGAAGACTATGAAAGAGCCGCAAAGGAACGCCGGAACGTTAAGAAATTGGTACAGCAGTATCAGCCGAAACGACTGAAAGATGAAAGTGAATACCTTTTCGGCTATATGGCAGAGGAACATAAAGCAGAGCAGCGAAAAGAGGAAGTGCAGAACGCTGCAACAGAAGAAGCCTATAAAGCAGTATCAGATACAGGGACGAGGAGAAAATTCAATCCGTTCGCTGATTTGTATGATGATTATGAAAAGGAGAGTGTATAAGCTATGACAGAAACTCAGCAAATCAGAGCTGCTGTTGCTGCGTTCATGGAAGAAACAGGATGCACGCAGAAGCAGATAGCAGATGAAAGCGGCTTATCTGCCGGACTGGTTTCACAGTTCATGAGCGGTACATACGGCGGATACAATAAAAAGGTTGCTGATACATTAAACAAGTATTTAAGTATTGCTAAAGAGCGGTTGAACAGCTGTAATACAGATGTTTTCTATCCGCATCTGGAAAACACAAAGACCGTTCTGAATGCTGCAAGATATGCACATAGAAAGTGCGAAATGGTTCTTGTAAGAGGAGATTCCGGAGCAGGTAAAACAACCGCTTTGCAGTATTATACAACACAGAATGCAGGTGTGATATTTGTAACAGCAAATGCTTCTACCAAGTCAGCAGCACAGATATTAAGCAAGATTGCCTTAGCAGCTGGGCGTCATTCCAATGGAAACAGACGAACGCTTCTGGAATCTCTGACAGACTTTCTGAAAGATACAAAAAGGCTGCTAATTGTCGATGAAGCCGACCACCTTACATTAAACGCATTGCAGGCAGTGCGGCATCTGAATGATGAAGCACATATCGGAGTAGTTCTTTCGGGAAACAACAAGCTGTATAATCAAATGGTTATGGGCGTAAGAGGTTATGAATTTGACCAAATCAGAACACGGATATTTCTCAAACCCTGTGTAGTGAATGACTACACACTGGAAGAAATCGCACACATATTCCCTGAGTGTGATGAAAAGGCAATTCACCTTCTGCGGAAAACAGCTTCCAGCGAAAGCCTGAGAGAAGCAAAGAAGCTGTATAGCTTTTGTATGGAGTATGCAAGCAAGCAGGGCGTTCCGCTTACAGAAAATCTGATGAAACGACTTATAGAATCAATATAGGAGCATCAAAATGAAAGAGTGTATAAAAGAAAGAACGGCTGTTACTCGCAATAACAACCGTTCCGAAGATAAACTTCAAATACCACCGAAGTTTATCTTCATTATACACGATAATCCCGAAAAAGTCAATACACGCCGTAAAATCGTTTTTAAGGCGTTCTGAGGGTAAAAGGTAAAATTACTCTGGCGAAAATCTTTAAACGATTACAGGCGAATTTAAACACAAATTAAACGGTACTTAGGAGGAAATCAAAATGGAAGATATCAAAATGACAGTAGATGAGATTCGTGAAGCAATGCGTTTGCAGCTTTTCAATGGAAGCGCAGATAATACAGAGTTAGATCTGGATTATATAACAGATGAGGATTATACTCGTATGGAAGAGCTGCGGGATCGGATTGACCGCTGCATGGCAATGGATGAAGATTTCAAAATTCAGCTGCAAAATGATATGGATAATACGATACTTTTTGCATGCAGCAACGCTTATGAAGTTGGCTTCAATCTGGGTGTAAGTATTCTGAAATGCTTGCTGAATGCAGAGATGCC
>JBJERF010000126.1:0-10868 GCA_051882115.1 Ruminococcus sp.
AAGGCGCAGATAAATTGTCACACACGACAGAACCCGGCTTACAGGTCTGGTCATACCATAACAAAGCTGCTGCACACAGGTGCGGCAGCTTTGTTGTTTTTGGGAACGTACAAGGGAAAATCTCAATATAATAATAGTATCCTGACAGTAAAGGAGGGATGAATGATGTTGGGATGTAAAGCATCTGTACAATCCTATACCCATGCACGCAAGGCACAGAAGCTTCTGGAGGGCTATGGCTATTCCTGTGAGGTGCACAGAAATCCTCATATGGATACAGAGGGCTGCGGTTATGTGCTCCTTATGAGCGGCGACTGTACCAGCGTTTCCGATATATTGGTATCTGCCGGAATCCCCTATAAGCATCTGAAAAATGTACGGGGGTATCCCGAATGATAAACTTTGATAATGCAGCCACCACCTACCCCAAGCCCCGGAGTGTTCGTCAGGCGGTTGCTCATGCAATGGTTCAGTACGGGGGCAATGCCGGCAGAGGCGGTCATATTCTGACTGAACGCACGTCCCGTATGGTTTATGCTGTACGGGAGCAGGCAGCAGCATTTTTCGATGCAAAGCCGGAAAATACCATTTTCTGCCTGAACTGCACCCATGCGCTAAATACAGCCATCCGGGGCGTTTTGGAGCCGGGAGACCATGTGATTATCAGCAGTCTGGAGCATAATTCCGTCTATCGTCCGGTTGCAGCACTGGTCAAAGCCGGTACAGTTACCTGCACCATTGCAGAGGTGGACGAAGAAGATGAGGTCACGGTGGAAAATGTGCGCCAGTCCATTCAGCCTAATACCAAGGCAGTTGTTTTTACCATGGCAAGCAATGTCACCGGTCAGATTACCCCCATCCGTGCCATTGCAAAGCTGTGCAAGGCGCATCACATCTGTCTGATTGCGGACGGTGCGCAGATGTGCGGTGTGCTTCCGGTTTCTCTGGAAAAGGACGGCATTTCCATTCTCTGTACCGCAGGGCATAAGGGCTTGTATGGCATAACCGGAACGGGACTTCTGCTGACGGATTGTGAATATCCCATCCAGCCTCTGCTGTATGGCGGAACAGGCAGTGCTTCTGCCAGTCCCAATCAACCGGATTTTCTGCCGGATCGTCTGGAAAGCGGGACTCAGAATATCATCGGTGCAGCCTCTATGGGAGCCGGCATTGCCTTTCTGAAGCAGAAAACACTGCCGGTGATTTTCAATCATGAGCAGCGGCTGTGCAATCTCTTCCTGAAGGGAATTGCAAAAATTCCTGAGATAACGGTGTACCGCAGCCCAAAGGCATCCTATGTGCCCATTGTTTCCTTGAATATAAAAGGTGTACCGCCGGAAACCGTTGCCGAGTATCTGAGCAAAGCAGGCTTCTGTCTGCGTGCCGGTCTGCACTGTGCGCCGCTTGCCCATCAATCCCTTGGCACGGCGGAGGGAACAGTTCGGTTTGCACCCTCTGTGTTCAATTCGGAACAGGAGGTCATGCTGCTTGTAGAAACGTTGAAAAAATATGTCCGTAATCTAAAAAGTAAGTGAAAGGTATTGAATTTCTTTGATGAAATGTGATACAATAAATTGTGCAGTATCATGAGGGCTTCTGCCCTCATACATAGCAAAAGGACGCTGTAAAAATGACGGGGGTGGTACAGCATGTCGATTCGGGATATTTTTGACAGCATTTTCAGTGTGATAAAAACAGCGGAATGGGTGGATATATTGGATATTCTTCTGCTGTCCTACCTTGTTTATGCCGTGATTAAAATGGTGCGTGAAACCCGTGCCGGTCAGCTGATGAAAGGTCTGCTGGTTTGTCTGATTGCTTTTCTGCTGGCAGCATGGCTGAATATGAAAGCGATTACATATTTGCTGTCGGAAGCGTTTGATATCGGTTTGCTGGCTCTGGTCATTGTGTTTCAGCCGGAGCTGCGTCGGGCTCTTGAAAAGGCAGGACACAGCCGATGGGGGCTGAATCTCGGTCTGGGACATTCTGCAACGGAAAGTGAAGCCATGTGGGGCCGTGCCATTGAGGCCATCTGTGATTCCTGTGTGGAGCTGTCCGCAACCTGTACCGGTGCCCTGATTGTCGTGGAACGGCAGACACGTCTGGGTGAACAGATTGCCAACGGAACCATTCTGAATGCCGCACCCAGCAAAGAACTGTTCGGCAATATTTTCTATCCCAAAACACCGCTGCATGACGGGGCGGTCATTATGCGGGATGGTATGATTATGGCAGCTGCCTGCTTTTTGCCGAAGCCGCAGAAAGAGGAGCTGGTCAATAAAAAGCTGGGTTCCCGTCATCGTGCAGCGATTGGTATGAGTGAAAATTCCGATGCAGTGGTGATTGTCGTATCGGAGGAGACAGGCTCTATTTCGGTTGCAGAAAACGGACAGCTGACCAGCGGCTTTACACGGGAGCGTCTTCGGGAGCTGCTGCAAAACCGTTTGATTGAAACCGATACGGATTCTGTTCTGGTAAAGGCAACCAAGCATTTTTCATCCATCAAAAACAAGAAGGGCAGGGATAAGCGTGAGTAAGCCCCATGAAAAGTGGAACTTTGAGCGAGTCAAAAGCTTTCATCCCATTGAACGGATGTTTGAAAGCCGTATGGCAACCATCATTTTTTCTGTAATCGTTGCGATTATTATGTGGTTTGTCATTTCGATTACCATCTATCCCACCACACCGCTTACCATTTCCCATGTTCCTTTGAAAGTGGATTTAACCGGCACGGCTGCTGAAGCAGATGGATATAGCATGATTCATTGTGATGTGGAAGAGGTCAGTGTGCAGATCGAGGGCAATCGTTCTCAGGTGGGCAATCTGGATGAAACCACATTGGTTGCCTATGCGGAGATTCCCAATATCACAACAGCAGGTACGAAAAATCTGAGTATTGTGGTAAAAAGCACGGATGGTACACAGTTTACGGTGAAGTCCATTACGCCCCAGTCCGTGAATGTGAAGTTCGATAAAATCAAAACTGTGACGCTGGATGTTGTGCCGGATCTGAGCAATGTGGAGAGTGCACCGGGCAGCATCATCAATAAGGACGGCATTTCTGTTTCACCGTCTACTGTGGATATAACCGGTCCGGCGCAGGTTGTCAGCCAGATTAAAAATGCTTCCGTGGTCATTGAATCTGCCACCCAGATCAGTTCAGCAACCAAGCTGGTATCCGAAAATCTGGAGTTCTGCGATGCAAACGGCAATGAAATTGTGGTAGATGATGATGGGCATCTTCAGTATGAACTGACGCAGTATACAGTGGATATTCCCGTTCAGTATACGAAAGAGATGAATATTACGTATCAGCTCCGGAATGTGCCCAGTACCTTTGATGAGTCGTTCCTCCGTGAACGGATGAAGCTGTCTGCTGAAAAAATTACACTGGCGGCACCGGATCAGTCTCTGACGGATACTTCCGAATTTACACTGGATATGATTTCACTGAGCGATATTACGCTGGATTTCTCCAAAAATTACACACTGGATGTACCGGAGGGCTATGAAAATCTTTCCAATATCAGTTCTGTGAATCTGTCTCTGGAATCAGAAGGGCTTGCACAGAAGGATTTTGTGGTCAATGAAATCAATGTCATTAACGCTTCTTCCTCCTATACGTATACACCGGTAACAGAGCAGCTCATTGTGACGGTTGTGGGCAATGCAGAATCTATAGAGCAGCTGGATCCGAAACAGATTTCTGTGACGGTGGATTTGCTGAGCGTTCAGCAGACAGGCGAAGAGTCCGTATCGTTCTCCTGTGTGCCTACGATCTCCTTTGAACGGTATGATGATGTCTGGGCATCGGGTGATTACAAGGTAATCGTTACAGCAACAAAGAACTCGGACAGTACGAAGTGAATAGAATCCAGGAGGGGCTGTTGCAGCACGTAACTCTGCAACAGCCTCCTTATTTTTTCATTTACAAAATAAGTATATCGCCCCCTCTTGCGTTTTCTGTGGATATCATGAAGAAAGTGATAAGTGTGGGTGCGTTTTTTTGGAACGAATTGAAAATGCGCCGATGTTTTGCGAAATATTTTCTAACAATTCCACTGAATTTGTGCAGGATGCATAAAAATCACAACAGAAAAATCTACGTGGTTTTTGGATGCTGCGATATTTGTTAATTATGTATCCCTTAAATGTTCATAAGTATATGTTATAATAACCCTATCGGTAAAAAATGAACGATTCATTTTTCAAACGTAAAATAATTTAGCAAAAGCGAATGAGAAAGGAAGTTGGTCTTTTATGAGAAAATTTGGCAAACGACTCGGCGCATTGCTTGTGGGTGCAGCAATGCTGATGACATCTACAGCGGTGTCTACCAGTATGCTGACAACAGCAACCCTGGAAGCAGATGCGGCAGCCGGAAAGACAGTGACTGTGAATCAGAATCTGGGAATTCCGGTAAAAGATTCCAAGGGCAATGTTACGAATGAGGATGAGGTTACTTATGTAGGAAGTGTTCCGGAACTTGCAGAAAGCGGAATTACTACACTTCAGTTTAACTTTAAAGCGGATGAAATTGTTACTCAGTTTGTCTATTACTTTGGTATTGCAACAGATGCAGCTCCGTGGTGGGCAGAAACTATGAAAGATGGTGTAGTAAAGGTTAAGGGGCAGGATACTTCTGGCAGTAAAACCTGTACGCCGAATGCACAGGAGTTTTCTGTTGTAGTAGATCTGAAGGGCATCAATATCGGCTATGATGATACATACGGTGAGAAACCGGTTAAGATGCAGAATTGCTATACAGCTGACTTAAATGGTGCAGATATTCCGATTACACTGGAATCCATTGTTGTCAATGGTACAACCGATACCAGCGTAGGCGATCCCATCAAGACTGGTAAAGAGAATACCGGTGGTGTAGGCTATGCAACTGGTAATACGCCCAGTGGTCCTAAGGATAACTATACCTTTACAGATAATGGGGACGGTACGGCAACCATTACAGCAACCCTTACCAAGAAGATTGATGATGTTGGTGCTTTCTATAAGGAAGCATACGGCACAAATGAAGTTGTTCTGACCCCTAGTCCGAAGGGTGAGGATTACAGTGAGGATGCATATACAACCGTAGATGAAACCGGCAAGGTTGTAACCATCGGTGAGGCATCCATTCGTCAGCAGGGACTGCCGCTGAACAGCCATAAGTTTGCATACAGCGACTTTGGTATCCACATCGGCAAGTCTGAAACAGCAGATATTACCATTGAGTCTCTGACCGTTACACTGGAATCCAAGGATGATATCAATGTAACCCGTGTAATGTACGGCGGCGGTCTGAATGTTAAGGGTCACTCTCCGGCAGATACAGAGTGGACAAAGAATCAGGCAGGTCTGAAGGAAGACAAGAATGCCGGCTACTGGTACAACGATATGGGTGCTGAAATGATGAAGGAAACTCAGGAAGGCATCGATGCTTACAATGCAGCCAATGGTACGGACATTCAATTTGGTGTTGAAGTCGGCGGCGGTCAGAATCTGACAGAGCAGAACTTCGGCAACTATGTACAGGTAACATGGGACGTACCGGCTGATGTAAAGCCGTATACAAAGACTTCCAAGGATTCCGATATGATTTCCTTCCAGCTGTGGTACGGTGAAATTGAAGCGGAGGAATACACACCGCTGGAATCCCTGACCATGACCAGCGCAGCTCTGACCTATACACAGTCCATTACATTCCCGTATGAGGCAAAGGCAACTAAGACCTATGGTTCCAGCACAAAGCTCACATCTACAGGTACAGAATTCCTGTTCTCTGATTTTGTGAAGCTTGGTACGGACTATGATGTTACCTGTGATGTATATGCAATTCTGTTTACACTGGATGCTGCAAGCCCTGTCAATGAAATCGTTCTGGGCGGCGGCACAAGCGTTCGTCAGAATTGCCCCGGTGCAACATCGGAATACTGGTTCCAGTTTGATGAAGCCGGTAATTCTATCAGCCTTGTCAGTGCAGATGATACAAGCAAGGAATATACATTCATGTGGATTATGCCGGGTGCCGTTGCAAAGGGTCTGGTTGAGAATGATCAGGGTGCATTTGTGGGAAATGGCACGAACTATATCAGCACAGAGCAGCCCACAGATAACTTCAAACTGGCTCTGTATTACGCAGGTCTGAAGGGTGCTGCTGTTACAGATGTATCCGTAAAGGATGTTACACTGTTCTATACAACAGACGACCGTGAAAATCCTGCAAAGAAGGATATGTTTGAAGCTGATCTGTATGTAAAGCCGGGTCATTTGAATCTGATTGTAGGCGATCCGGAAAAGGGTGAGGCAACGCTGCAACCCAATGTGGAGGGCTGTACATTTGTATCCGGTGATGAGAGCATTGCAACGGTGGATGAAAATGGTAAAGTTGTTGCTGTGGGCGAAGGCTCTACTGTGATTACAGTAACTTCACCGCAGGGTCAGGTAGCAGAGGTGCCGGTAACGGTAGAAGCAGCTCAGACTACGACCACAACCACCACAACTACCACTACGACCACAACGACTACAACTACAACCATGACCAAGGTTTCAACCACCACTACAACTTTTGATCCTAAGAAGAATGCGCTGTATGGTGATACCAATCTGGACGGCAGTGTTTCGCTGATTGACGTTGTATATCTGAATAAGTATAATGCAAAAGCTCTGGATTTCAACGCTCAGCAGCTGGAAAATGCAAACTGCGTATATGATGATAAGATCAATGCTGCGGATACCACACTGCTTCTGAAGTATCTGGTAGAACTGGTAGATCTGCTGGGTCCGGGTGCTGTTGAACTCTGATGGAATAAAATCTGAGTAGGTAATTGAATTTGATGGATTTATAAAAAAGGGGCTGTTGCACCAGTATGGTTGCAGCAGCCCCTTTTTTTGTTAGAGCCTGTTTCAGATCTGGAGACAGTCGGATTTTCGAGCAGATTTTCGTCCTGACGACGAACGTGCGACGTAGCAATACTTGGTGTATTGCAAGGAGGACGGGTTCAGTCAGGGCGGAAAGATGCCGAAAAGACGGCTGTTGGAAGATTTTAAACAGGCTCTTAGAATGCTTCCAGTTTTGTGCGCAGCTTTCGGATGATCTTCTTTTCCAGGCGAGAGATATAGGACTGGGAGATTCCGATTGCCTGTGCCACTTCCTTTTGTGTATGCTCCTGTCCGTCCAGAAAGCCGAACCGAAGCTGCATAATTTCCCGTTCCCGTCCCTCCAGATGAGAAACCGCATCACGAAGCATGGCACGTTCTGCCTCTGTCTCAATCCCACGGCTGACGATGTCATCATCTGTTCCCAGTATATCGGATAAAAGCAGTTCATTTCCATCCCAGTCGATGTTCAGCGGTTCATCAATGGAAACTTCACTGCGGTACTGTGATGCCTTGCGCAGAAACATGAGAATTTCATTTTCAATGCAGCGTGAAGCATAGGTGGCAAGTTTGATTTTTTTCTGAGGGCAGAAGGTATTTACTGCTTTGATCAATCCGATGCTTCCGATGGAAATCAGATCTTCAATGCCGATTCCGGTGGACTCAAATTTTTTTGCAATATACACCACCAGACGCAGATTGTGCACAATAAGCGTATCCCGTGCCTGTGCATCGCCGCGCATCAGACCGTCAAATACCGTCTGCTCTTCTGCACCGGTCAGCGGCGGCGGCAGCGTATCTGTGCCGTGGATATAGTCCACCCGGCAGGAGGGCAGCAGATGGGAAAGCAGCTTTTGAATACGGAAAAACAGGGAATTCCAAGGGCGCATAGGTTCTCCTTTCACAGTACATGAAGCAGATTGGGATTGAATACGGCAGATGTCTGATGGGGCACATAGCCGATCAGCACATCAACGGGACAGGTGCGTCCGCTGCTGAGATTGCGGATGATGACCTGATCCGGACAAAAGACCGGCAGCATGCCATCGGAGGAAACGGTGGCATAGGGCAGCTGACGAAAGCCTGTAAGCTGTTCCGGATGTGCCATTTCGGGGATGGTTTGCAGTGCATTCCTGCCGAAGATGATGACCGGCTTTCCGGTAAAGCAGTCTACAAGACTGTTGCCTGTATCCGCAAGCCCCTTTTGCAGAGCCATATGCGCCCCTACACGTACAATGATTTCGTAGGAGTCGCTTGCATGATGGAACCGCAGACGCAGGTAGCTGATGAGCCGCAGCAAAAAATAAGACAGAGCCGTGCATAAAATCAGTGTAGACAGTGAAAAATGTAAGTACATGCAGCTGCCGCTCCAGATCATCAGGTTTGTACCGGATAAGGTGCACAGTGCAAGCATCAGACCGGCAAAGGCAAAGCTGATGCATAGAAATACCGCCAGATTCCGCCAGAAAATCCATTGCCGGCGCAGCCCCCATGCTGCTCCTACGGGAATCATTGCAGTCAGAAGCCGTAGAAGCAGTGTCAGGGCAGAGGGCATAGCAGGCAGCAGAATGGTCAGAGAGGTAAGACTTCCTGCTGCTGCTGCCATCAGACAGCGGACGCTGGAAAGGCGGGAATGGGTGAGCTTTGCGGTACCTTTCAGAAGGAGCCAGTTTACGTACAGGTTCAGAATCAGCAGCACATCGATGTAGATGGTATGCATAAGAATCACCGCCTGTTATTCATTATAGCAAAGGCAGCGCAAGAATTTTGTCAAAGGGAATCCCCCTTTGCGAAAATCGGGAGAGGAGAAGAATCTATGGAAGCAAAGGAACAAATCAGTCAGGCACTGGGGAAGCTGCGTCAGGCGCAGCAGGCATATGCGGCTTATTCACAGGAACAGGTGGATAAAATCTTCCGCTGTGCAGCACTTGCCGCCAACCGGATGCGGATTCCTCTTGCAAAAATGGCAGTGGAAGAAACCGGTATGGGGGTTGTGGAGGATAAGGTCATCAAGAATCATTATGCGGCAGAGTACATCTACAACGCATACAAGCACACAAAAACCTGCGGTATCATCGCACGGAATGCGCCCTATGGCACCATGCAGATTGCAGAGCCGATTGGTGTAGTAGCAGCTGTCATTCCCACCACCAATCCCACCTCTACCGCCATTTTTAAAATTCTGCTTTGTCTGAAAACACGCAATGCCGTAATGATTTCCCCCCATCCCCGTGCCGGAAAATGCACGGTGGAAGCTGCAAAAATCCTGCTGGAAGCGGCAGTTTCTGCCGGTGCACCGGAGGGAATCATCGGCTGGATTGAAGCACCGTCGCTGGAACTGACCCATCAGCTGATGCAGCAGGCGGATCTGATTCTTGCCACCGGCGGGCCGGGTATGGTTCGGGCGGCTTATTCCAGCGGCAAGCCTGCCCTTGGGGTAGGTGCCGGCAATGTGCCTGCCATCATTGACGAATCGGCAGATATCCGGGTTGCTGTCAGCTCCATTGTGCATTCCAAAACCTTTGATAATGGCGTGATTTGTGCATCGGAGCAATCGGTCATTGTGCTTCGTTCCGTTTATGATGCAGTGGTATCAGAAATGAAGCTGCGGGGCTGCCGGATTCTGTCCCAGGAGGAGACACAGGCTGTGCGCAGCATACTTCTGAAGGATGGGGTGCTGAACAGTGCCGTTGTAGGACAGACTGCTGTGAAAATTGCAGAGCTGGCAGGCTTCTCGGTTCCGTATGATACAAAGGTACTGGTGGGAGAAGTGACGGATGCAACACCGGAGGAGCCTTTTGCCCATGAGAAGCTGTCACCGGTGCTGGCGTTATACGGTGCGGACAATTTTGAGGATGCACTGGATCAGGCAGACCGTCTCATTCGGGACGGGGGCTACGGTCATACAGCCGCTCTGTATGTGGATACCGTGCATCAGCAGGAGCGGCTTTCTCAGTTTGCCCATCGTATGAAGGCCTGCCGTCTTGTGGTGAATACGCCCTCCTCCCACGGCGGCATCGGAGATCTGTACAATTTCAATCTTGCGCCCTCTCTGACGCTGGGATGCGGCTCATGGGGCGGCAATTCCATTTCGGAGAATGTGGGGGTAAAGCATCTTCTGAATATCAAAACCGTTGCAGAAAGAAGGGAAAATATGCTGTGGTTCCGTGCACCGCAGAAGGTCTATTTCAAACGGGGCTGTCTGCCCGTTGCGCTGAAGGAATTGCGTGATGTTTATGCTGCAAAGCGTGTGTTTATCGTGACGGATTCCTTTTTGTTCCGCAGCGGCATGCTGTCCTGCATAACCAACCGGCTCCATGAAATGGAAATTCCCTATCAGGTCTATTCGGATGTAGAGCCTGATCCGACTCTGTCCTGTGCAAAGGACGGCGCAGAGAAAATGCGCAGCTTTTCACCGGATGTGATTCTTGCAATGGGCGGCGGCTCGGCGATGGATGCAGCCAAAATCATGTGGGTGCTGTATGAGCATCCGGAGGTGGATTTTCTGGATATGGCCATGCGCTTTGCAGATATCCGCAAGCGGATTTACAGCTTTCCGGCAATGGGTGAACAGGCAATTTTTATTGCTGTGCCCACCTCATCGGGTACCGGCTCAGAGGTTACACCCTTTGCTGTCATTACAGATGAGTCAACGGGTACAAAATATCCCCTTGCGGACTATGCCCTGATGCCCCATATGGCAATTGTGGACACGGATCTGATGATGAGTCAGCCGCAGGGTCTGACCGCAGCATCGGGTATTGATGCCTTGACCCATGCGCTGGAGGCCTATGCATCTGTTATGGCAACAGACTATACGGATGGTCTGGCATTGCAGGCGATGAAAAATATCTTTGCCTATCTGCCCGCCTGTTACGAAGATGGTACGGATGCTGTGGCACGGGAGAAAATGGCAAATGCAGCCACCATGGCAGGCATGGCGTTTGCCAATGCCTTTCTGGGACTGTGCCATTCCATGGCGCATAAGCTGG
>JBJERF010000127.1:0-2389 GCA_051882115.1 Ruminococcus sp.
CAGGGCTGCATGATGTTGACCAGAGAAGTGATGTATTCCTGCCCGAAGCTCTGACGGGTGGAAAAATACGCCTCGGCATTCAGATAGATCGGCAGGAAATTACCGAACAAAATCAGGTGGAATACGCCGTTGCCGATCACAGTTTTCACCGCGCTTTTGTAATTGCCGTTTTGTCAATGAGATCGGTAAGAAATCCGAAAACCAGGCCGAAGATGGCAGGCCAGAACCCCATGCCTGTAATCCAGAGGAAAACACCGATGATCACACCCATGATTGTAACCATTCCGAATTTTTTGACTTTGGTCATAAAGAGCATCATGGGGATTCCGCAGGCAATCGGGCAGATTACGGTAAGCAGCGGCATCATAATCGGAATGTACCCAAGCATTGCTACCGCCGTCATCAGAACGCAGTAAATCGCTCCGTAGATGCCAATGTTAATCAGGTCTTTGCCGTTCAGTTTGTTCTTGTTTTGCATAATGTGTACCTCTTTTTCCTAGAATTTATTGTGATAACAGGTTCCCCTGTAATATCCACTGAAGTTAGCGTTTGCTAACCATTGGGAAGACTCGCGCAAAGCACGAGATCACTCCGGCAAAAAGTAGTTAGCATAGACTAACCGTCAGATAAAAATTAAGGGGCATTAGAACCCCATAATTTTTTGCCATCCCGCCATATAGAAGTCCAGAAGCTGCCGAATATATTCACCCGATTCTTCCTGCGGAATATCATGGATGAACAACTCAAAATACGCACTGAACATCCCGCTGATCAGCATATGCTCTAACTTGGAATTGACCGTTTGTACTTTCGTCCCGGACAAAAGCATTGCTTCGGAAAAATCCCGGGTTGCAGCAACATCCAACGCAGCCATATCATGCACTAGATGCTCATATTTTGTACCTTCAGAACAACACAGGATCAATTTGAAAGCCGGTAAGTTTCTGTAAATTTCCTCTGTCATTTTTGTCAGGCATCCTGCCACATAGTCTTTCATTCCGATGCGTTGCTGCTCGATGGGCAGCTCAGCAAAAGCAGTCAAAACCGTTCTGTATTCGTTGAGCAGATTCTCATAAGCATCTCCAACCAATGCGCTGAACAATGCTTCTTTGCTCTCATAATAGCCATAAAAGGCACCGGTTGTCACCCCGGCGGCTTTCACAATATTCCGCAGGGAAGCTGCCTGAAATCCTTTTTCAAGGAACTCCTTCGTTGCAGTCTCATGAATTCGTGTCAATGTCATGTTCTCTGCGTCGCTCATGATTTCCCCCAAAAGATAACGGTGTTATATCCGAAATATAACACCGTTATGTTAATCTGTCAATAGAAAAATTAAATTCCCACCCCCAAATGTCTCTACGGCAGTGGGGATGGCACGGTGTACCCGAATCTGGCATCTTCCCTTACCGGAGTTACAGGCTATTCCTTCCTGGTGTTCAATCTGCTGTGCGGCCTTGCCTATGTCATTGCCCTGATGGCCAGCCAGTTCGGTAATGCCTTCACCGGAAATGGCAGCGTGCTTGGTCATCGTGGCTCTGGCTGCCTTTGCCTATATTGAGACCTGCCATTCCAAGAAATAATTGCATAAAACATTGGTTATGAAATGTTAAGCCAATAGCACAGACTACTGTTCCCCCCGTTCTCCCGGTACCGCTGCTCTGTACGGATTAGCCCTGCTTTGCGAAGATCATTCAACGCCCGGTGAGTGGTGGATTCGGAGAGTTTTAGGTCTTTGGCAATGGTAGGAACCGTGGCCAGCATATGCCGTCTTTGTTGGCGCGGTCAGCAAGGTATCTGTACACGGGAATCTCCCTGTGGGGCAGATCCATCCTATATAGGCCTGTAAAATTACACATTTTTTCCTCCTGTTCAAATGGGGTTGCACTGCCCCACCTGTTTTTTACTATGACTTGAGAAGGTACATGAAAGGCTTTTTCAGATAGTTCAGAAAAGTTCCCCTCACTACTTATCCGAATTCAGGAATATTTTGAGCAAAAAAATCAAAAACTTCCAATATAAGTCATAAAAGATTTCAGTTTCGACAGTATTTTTCTCAGCCTGTAGCTTACCCCTGTCTGGCTCATGCCTGACAGTTTCGCATATTCGCGTGTGGTCATGCCATCAAAGTAAATCGCATGAATCAAATCTCTTTCTGCTTTTGGCAAAGCCTCCACCGCACGATGGAGCTTTTCATGGATTTCCCGGGTCATAGCGGCTTCCTCCATACTGGGGGTGGTCAAATCCGGAACAGCTTCCATTCCGACCGTTTCACCATCATCCAGCGCATCATAAGATACTACAGCATGTCCCTGCTGTTTTTCCTCCTGCCAGCGCTCTTGCCGCTCCATATGGAAGTAAGCATAGTAAACATCCGGGGTAACTTCCACCA
>JBJERF010000128.1:0-10724 GCA_051882115.1 Ruminococcus sp.
TGGTACAGAATCTGGGTCTGGTTTTGTTTGTAACCTCTGTCGGTTTGATTGCAGGTCCCAGTTTCTTTAAGAACCTGAAGAAAAATGCAAAGTCCTATGTACTGCTGGGTGCCATTATTATTGCAGCTGGTGCAGGTACATGTGCATTAATTACCCTTTTCGTTCCGAATATGACCTCTGCTATGAGCACAGGACTTCTGTCCGGTTCTCTGACCAGTACACCGGCATTTGCAGCAGCGCAGGGTGCACTGGAGGGTGTTGTTTCGGATGATGTATTTAAGGAAATTTCTGTCGGTCATGCAGTTGCATATCCGTTTGGTGTAATCGGTGTTGTTTTGTTTGTACAGATTATTCCGAAGCTCCTGAAAGCCAATATGGACGAAGAGCGTGCAAAGCTGATTGTTGTAGACAACGGTTCAGAGAAGGTAAAGTCTGGCAAGCTGTTTACCATGGATAAGTTTGGTCTGGGTTCCTTTGGCCTGGCTGTTATGGTGGGTCTGTTGCTGGGTGCCGTGAATATTCCGCTGGGCGGCGGTTCTTCCTTTAATCTGGGTACAACAGGCGGACCGCTGATTGTCGGTCTGTTGTTTGGTCACTTCGGAAGAATTGGCAAGCTGAGTCTGAAAGTGGATGAAAAGCTGCTGAGCATTTTCCAGGAGCTGGGTCTGGTTCTGTTCCTGATTGGTGCAGGTATTGACGGCGGTTCAGGTTTTGTTTCCACGCTGTCTGAATATGGTCCGCTGCTCTTCCTGTGGGGTGCATTGATGACCTTAATTCCGCTGTTGATTGGTTTTATTGTTGCAAAGTATGTTCTGAAGCTGAGTCTGTTCAACAATCTGGGTTCACTTTGCGGCGGTATGACCAGTACACCGGCTCTGGGTGCACTGATTAATATGACCGGAACACCGAACGTTGCATCTGCCTATGCAGCAACTTATCCCATTGCGCTGATTCTGGTTGTATTGGCATCACAGTTCCTGACTTATCTTTAATTGAAAAAATGTGATTCCTGCTTGAATAAGAAATGTATAGAGCTGCTGCATCCATATGGGTGCAGCAGCTCTTGTTTATGATAAAGTCTTTTGAGAAAATCAACCCAAAAACATCTGGAATATGTGGAAATGCATAAAGAAAAGGCTCTATTTTTGTCAGATTGGCAAAAATAGTCGGATTTACTTGACAGATGATAAAAAATCTGGTAAAATCATAGATGTTTTATTGCTTTAGGCATTTAAAGCTTTAAACTATTAAAATCTATAAAAGGGAAGGGGCAATTGTAATGGCAGGAATTACAGTTGTGATGCTTGCAGTATATATTGTTGTTATGCTGAGCATCGGGATTTACACATCCAAAAAAATGAAATCAGTCAGTGACTTTGTACTGGGCGGACGGGATGTCGGCTCATGGCTGACAGCGTTTGCTTATGGTACATCTTATTTTTCAGCCGTTGTTTTCATTGGCTATGCCGGACAGTTTGGCTGGAGCTACGGAATTTCTGCTGCATGGATTGGCATTGGCAATGCAGTTCTGGGCAGTGCGCTGGCATGGATTGTACTGGGAAAACGTACTCGTATGATGACAAAGCATTTGAATGCAAAGACCATGCCGGAATATTTTGAGAAGCGTTTTGATTCGAAAGGCTTGAAAATTGCAGCTGCATTGATTGTATTCGTCTTTCTGATTCCGTATACAGCTTCTGTTTATAATGGTCTTTCCCGCTTGTTTGGTATGGCATTCGGGCTGGAGTCTGATTTTTCCTATCAGATGATTATCGTTGCCATGGCGTTGATTACTGCGGTTTATGTAATTCTTGGCGGTTATGCAGCAACGGCACTGAATGACTTTGTACAAGGAATTGTTATGCTGGCAGGCATTATTGCAGTGGTATTCTGCGTCATTTACAAGCAGGGCGGCTGGACAGAGGCTGTTTCGAAGATGGCAGAAATTCAAACAGAAAGCGGAGAATCCGGAGCTTATGCAAGTCTGTTCGGACCGGATCCCATTAATCTGATTGGTGTGATCATTCTGACCTCTCTGGGAACATGGGGCTTGCCTCAGATGGTGCATAAATTCTATGCCATCAAAAACAACGATGCCATCAAGAAGGGCACGATTATTTCCACGATTTTTGCATTGATTGTAGCCGGCGGTTCTTACCTCATGGGCGGATTTGACCGTCTGTACTGCACCGTGGGCGAGGGTGAAACACCGGTATTTGATGCAATGGTTCCCACGATGCTGGAAGCAGCTCTTCCGGATTTGCTCATCGGACTTGTTGTGGTACTGGTATTGTCCGCATCCATGTCTACACTATCTTCACTGGTACTGACATCCAGCTCTACATTGACCATTGATTTTGTAAAGCCACGTATGAAAAAGGAAAATGAGAAGCAGGAAATGCTGATTATGCGTATTCTGATTGCTGTATTTCTTATTGTGTCTGTTATTATTGCATTTAACAAGAATGCATCCATTTCCACACTGATGTCTTACTCATGGGGGGCATTGGCAGGTGCATTCCTGGGGCCGTTTATGATGGGTCTGTTCAGCAAGAAGGTGACGAAAGCAGCTGTATGGACAAGCTTTGTTCTGGGAATTGGTCTGACGGTAACGCATATGTTCCTGTTCGGATTTGGTCTGTTCCCGGAATTGAAGGCATCTGTTGTTTCACTCTGTCCGCTGAATCTGGCATCGCCCATCAATGCAGGGGCAATTGTGATGATTCTCTCTATTATCATTGTTCCGCTGGTCAGCCTGTTCACAAAGAAGCCGGATGCAAAACAGATAGATACTGTATTTGAATGCTATACAAAGCAAATGGATTGAGTTTATAATTCTAATCAATAATCTGCTGCGGTGCGTTATGTGCCGCAGCAGATTTTTTGTATGGAACGATAAATGAGCGGTTTTAAAAAATGCACAAATATACTGCATTTTGTAGGGGCGACCATGGGTCGCCCGATGCAAAAAATCATTCAATCCTTGCATGCGAGCCATGCTTGCACCTACAAAATTTTCTTTTCTTTGTATAGAATCAAGAAATCTATGTTGATTTGCATATTTATAGTATGGAAGCTTTTCTGGTTACGTATTACTGGTATTTTGAGGAAAAAAAGTGCCGCTGCACAGGAAGCGCAGCGGCTGAAATTAGGTTAGTATGTGTGTGTGAAAATAAAGGGATTATAAGCGGTTAATTTGCGGATGTAGGAAGTGCATCTACCAGATTTACGATGTACTTCATCAGTGCAATTACATCATCTGCGTTTACATTACCATCTGAGGTGCATTCAGCAGCCTTCAGCTGGGAATCATTCAAAGTAACCATCTTTGCAACGTACTTGTTCAGCAGGATGATATCCTTCAGAGAGATCTTGCCGTCCATATTTACATCACCAACTGTTACCTGCGCCGGTGTGCCGGTTGTGGTTGTAGTTGTAGCAGTTGTCTTGGATGTAGATGTAGTTGTAGCGGTTGTCTTGGAAGTGGATGTAGTTGTGGTTGTCTTGGATGTGGTTGTATCGCTTTCCTTGGTCGTTGTGGTGGTAGTAGTGGATGCAGTTGTCTTGGTTGTAGAAGATGTTGTGGTAGTTGTATCAGAGCTCTGGGTAGTGGATGTGCTTGCCTTATCGGTGTAGATGGTGACGGAATCAACCTTGAATGCATTGCAGTCAATCCACCAGATACCGAACTTCACCTGACCGCCATACTGTGTCTGAATAATTTCAGAGGTTGCGGAATCCACAATCCATGAAATGGTGCCGGTCTTGCCATCGAAGGTTTCTTCCATCTGGTCAGTCATGGTCCAGTAATCCGGTTCCACAATGGTAGAGGAGCCGAATGCACCCTGCCATGTACCGATCTTGGATGCAATTGCAGAAATGGTTACATCTACACGGGTTACCTTTTCGTCAGCACCAATGCCGAAGTCTTCATAAGCCCAGCCGATCATGCGATTGTCGGAATCCATTTCCTCGTACTTGTAAACCGTACCATCATCCAGCTTGTAAACACCATCTTCGCTGCTGCCGCCGTTTGTTGTGATTGTAGTTGTGGTAGAGCCGGAGCTTACTGAAGTAGTAGTGGTTGTTGTTGTGGTGGTTGTATTGGTAGAATTTGTTGTAGTTGTACTGGTAGACTCGCCTGCGCCGTCTGTATAGATGGTAACAGAGTCAACCTTGAATGCATTACAGTCAATCCACCAGATACCGAACTTTACCTGACCGCCATACTGTGTCTGAATAATTTCAGAGGTTTTGGCATCCACAATCCATGAAATGGTGCCGGTCTTGCCGTCAAAGGTTTCTTCCATCTGATCCGTCATGGTCCAGTAATCCGGTTCTTCAATGGTAGAGGAACCGAATGCACCCTGCCATGTACCGATCTCGGATGCAATTGAAGAAATGGTTACATCTACACGGGTTACCTTTTCATTGGCACCAATGCCGAAGTCTTCATAAGCCCAGCCGATCATGCGATTGTCAGCATCCATTTCTTCGTACTTGTAAACCGTACCGTCATTCAGTGTGTAGGACTTGCCTTCACCGCTTTCTCCGCCATTTGTGGTAGAGGTAGAAGTGGTTGTTGTGCCGGTAGGAGCTGTTGTTGTATCAGTTGTTGTGGTCGTTGTTTTTGTGGTTGTAGTTGTACCCGTAGGCTGTGTTGTGGTATCAGTTGAAATACCTGCTTCGCCCAGTGCAACAATCTTGGTGTAGCTGCATTCACCGGATGTGATCTTCAGAGCAACGGATGCAATTGTGGAAACGTCGCCCCATGCCTTGGCGATATCATCAGATTTGTAATAAGCAATGCCGTTTGTTTCATCTACATCATAAGGACTGATTTCTGTCCAGTTGCCCCATGAGCTGTCCATGAATGCAAGAACCGGTGTTGTGCCTGTGTACTTGACAGCAATCTCGCCAGCCGTTACCTGCGCTTGTGTAATGGGTACACCACTGGAGGAAGCGGTAATCGTTTTATCGCCTTCCCAGATCACATCACCTGTACTCAGGTCAGCATGCGCATAAGTGGGCTTATGCTCCTCGGAATCCCATACAACAGAGCTGTCATTCATGACAGACATCATAGCATCCACTACAGCACCGCCGTTTGCATACCATTCATATGTATCTCTGTCGATATAAGCGTGAATTTCGCTCTTGTCGCTGTTACCGACAGCATCGTTATCCCAGAGTACGCACGGAATGCCCAGCTTCTTTGTCCATGTGAGATAGTAGGTTGCCCATTCCTCTCTTGCTGCTGTATTTTCGTAGTCAGAAGAACCAAATTCACCAATTACAACCGGGATGTCCTTGTCTGTAAATGTAGCCTGGATGTTCTGGAATGCAGTATCCAGATAAGCTTCATGCGCAGCAGTAAAGGTATCATGGGTGCCGGTGGTATCCATAGTAAAGTCATAAGGAGAATAAGCGTGAATGGAAGCTGCAATATACTTGTCATCCTCCGGAATTACCAGCTGAGTGATATTGGCAAGCTCATGGGATGCAACGTAGCTCGGAATCATCAGCAGACGTGTATTCTGGTACGGGGAATCTACCGAACGAACGGCTTCGATGAAGTCAGCATTCAGCTTGTTGACTGTATCATAGCATTCCTGCGGAACACCCCAGCCCCATTCATAGTCAGTACCAACTGCACGAGGCTCGTTCATGCCTTCGAAGATCAGATGCTGGTCATAGTCTTTGAAGTAGGCTGCGATCTGCTTCCATACCTGTGTCAGCTCCGGAGATATTTCATTGTATGCCGTTCCGAAATCCGAACGATTGACCCACTCTTCATGATGTACGTTCAGAATGACATACATGCCCTGATTGTAAGCGTAGTCTACGACTTCCTTTACACGTGCCAGCCATGCTGTATCAATGGTGTAGGTTCCGTTGTCGTTGGTAATGTGCGGATACCATGTAGTCGGAATACGGATGGTATTGAATCCCTTTGCTTTGACCGCATTGATCAGTTCCTGTGTGACTACCGGGTTGCCCCATGCCGTTTCGTGCTTGGAGATATCCGATGTGGACGGTATGCTGTCCAGAGAGTTACCGATGTTCCAGCCGATCTTCATCTCTTCGGTAATCTGGTCAGCGGTCAGTTCCGCAGCAGATGCTGTGCCGAAAGATGGTGTTCCAAAAGCTGAAACAGTAAGCGCACATGCCATGAATATGGATGTGGCTTTTTTTGCAAATTTGTGTTTACTTTGCATGAAAAAAATCCTCCAAATCTTTTCATAGTGTATAATGCGTGAACTTTCCACACATTACCATTTTAATTATATCCCACATCCTATCAAAAGTCAATAAAAAACGGTGACATTCCTGAAAAAAACCATACAAATTTTTATGTTCCTTCTTGTGATATTTAACAAATTGATAAAGGAATCCTCGTATAAAGCACTGTTTTTTGTGAAGAAATGGAAAAGAGATATTGTGCTTTTGAAAAAAGTGTGTTATAATGGAAATGTTTGCAGGTGCACAGCACCTTGCGGCATACTGACTGTTTAGAAAGGAATCGATTGTACGATGCCAATTACTGAAATTTTGGAAAAAAATGCAAAGCTGTACGGGGAGGATGTGAGTCTGGTGGAAATCAATCCGCCGCTGGATAATAAGCCCCGTTTTACATGGAAGGAATATGCACTGATTGAATCGGGTTCAGGCAATGCCTTTCGCCGTTCTATTACATGGGAGGATTTTAACCGTCAGGCAAACCGGTTCGGCAATTTCCTGCTGTCCCGTGGGATTCAGCGGGGAGATAAGGTTGCGATTTTGCTTATGAACTGTCTGGAGTGGCTGCCGATTTATTTTGGCATCCTGAAAATTGGTGCCATTGCAGTACCGCTGAACTATCGGTATACAGCGGAGGAAATTCAATACTGTCTGGATCTGTCCGATTCGGATGTTCTGGTGTTCGGACCGGAGTTTACGGGACGTATGGAAGAAATCTGTGACCGGATTCCCAGAGTCAGAAATCTGCTGTATGTCGGGAAAGACTGTCCGACCTTTGCAGAGAGCTACAACCAGCTGGTGGTTTATGCCACCTCTAAAAATCCGGGCATTCCGCTGACGGATGAGGATGATGCAGTGATTTATTTTTCATCAGGCACCACAGGTTTTCCCAAGGCAATTTTACATACGCATCGGAGCCTGATGCATTCGGCGCAGGTAGAGCAGCATCATCACAAGCAGACCAAGGATGATGTATTTCTGTGCATTCCGCCGCTTTATCACACGGGTGCCAAAATGCACTGGTTCGGTTCTTTCTTAGTGGGAGGAAAGGCAGTGCTGCTGAAAGGCGTAAAGCCGGAATGGATTCTGAAAACCGTTTCTGAAGAAGCCTGCAGCATTGTGTGGCTTCTTGTGCCGTGGGCGCAGGATATTCTGGATGCCATTGATCGGGGGGATATTGATCTTTCCGATTATCATCTGGATCAGTGGAGACTCATGCATATTGGTGCCCAGCCGGTTCCGCCCAGTCTGATTCAGCGTTGGCTGAAAGTATTTCCGCATCATGATTATGATACCAATTATGGTCTGAGCGAGTCCATCGGTCCGGGCTGTGTGCATCTGGGGCTTGGCAATATCCATAAGGTAGGTGCCATTGGAAAGGCGGGATACGGCTGGGAAGTCAAGATTGTGGACACAGCCCATCAGACGGTTACAAGAGGCGAAGTCGGCGAACTGGCGGTCAAGGGGCCGGGTGTCATGAAATGCTACTATCATGATGAAAAAGCCACCGCAGAGGTGCTGGAGGATGGCTGGCTGTTTACCGGTGATATGGCACAGGAGGATGAAGATGGCTTTATCTATCTGGTAGACCGTAAGAAGGATGTCATTATTTCCGGCGGTGAAAATATTTATCCCGTACAGATTGAAGATTTTCTGCGTGCACATCCTGCCATCAAGGATGTAGCCGTTATTGGTGTGCCGGATGTACGTCTGGGCGAGGTGACGGCTGCCATTATTGAACAGAAGGACGGCATGACGGTAACAGAAGAGGAAATTCAGGATTTCTGTCTCTCCATGCCGAGATACAAGCGTCCGAGAAAGATTATTTTCGCAGAGATTCCGAGAAACCCCACGGGTAAAATCGAGAAGCCCAAGCTGCGGAAAATGTACAGTGTGGACAATCTGGTTGCAAAGGAAACCGGAGCCATGTCTTCTATATAACCCATTTTTGAAAGGAATAAACTGAAATGAAAAAACTGATGCTTGGCAACGCAGCAGTTGCCAGAGGTGCATACGAGGCAGGCGTTCGTGTGGTTTCCTCCTATCCGGGTACACCCAGCACCGAAATTACAGAAAATATTGTACAGTATGAGGAAATCTATGCAGAATGGGCACCCAATGAAAAGGTAGCTGCTGAAGTGGCGATCGGAGCCTCTATCGGCGGTGCCCGTGCTATGTCCTGCATGAAGCATGTGGGATTGAATGTAATGGCAGATCCGGTATTTACTGTCAGCTATACCGGAGTAAACGGCGGTCTGGTGTTCTGCGTGGCAGATGATCAGGGCATGCATTCTTCTCAGAATGAGCAGGATTCCCGCCACTATGCAGCCGCATCCAAAATTCCCATGCTGGAACCGTCGGATTCTGCGGAATGCAAGGAATACACAAAGCTTGCCTATGCGCTCAGCGAAGAATATGATACACCTATGTTTCTGCGTCTGTCCACAAGAGTATCCCACTCTCAGAGCATCGTAGAACTGGAGGAGCGTACAGGGGATGAACTGAAGGATTATAAAAAGGATGCTGCAAAGTATGTCATGATGCCGGGGAATGCCATTCAGCGGCATGTGTATGTAGAAGAACGTCTGCGCAGAATGCAGGCGTATGCAGAAACGGCAAGCATCAATACCATTGAGGAAAACGGCAGCAGAATTGGTGTGATTTCCGCAGGTATTGCCTATCTTTACGCCAAGGAGGCACTGGGGGATAAGGCGGATTATCTGAAGCTGGGTATGGTCTATCCGCTGCCGGTGCAGAAGATTAAGGATTTTGCTGCCAGATACGACCGGGTTTATGTGATTGAGGAGTTGGATCCCATTCTGGAGCAGCACTGCCGCAGTCTGGGACTGGATGTCATTGGCAAGGAATGCTTTACGCTGCTGGGTGAATATACGCCTCGTATGATTCGCAGGGCAGTTCTGGGAGAAGACAGTGATAAGGTAACAGAACTGAGCGAAGCGATTCCTGTGCGTCCGCCGGTTATGTGTGCCGGATGTCCGCACCGCGGCACATTTTATGTTCTGAAAAAGCTGGGACTGAATGTATCTGGTGATATCGGATGCTATACACTGGGTGCTGTTGCGCCCCTTTCCAGTATGGATACCACCATCTGTATGGGTGCATCTGTAGGCGTTGCCATGGGTATGGCGAAAGCACGGGGCGATGCATTTGCAAAGAAAACAGTTTCTGTTATTGGTGATTCCACCTTTATTCATTCCGGTATTACCGGACTGATTGATATTGTATACAACAAGGGCATCAATACGGTGATTATTCTGGATAATTCCATTACGGGTATGACGGGTCATCAGGACAATCCGACTACGGGTTATACCATTCGGGGAGAGGAAACCAAACAGGTGAATCTGCTGACCCTGTGCAAGGCAGTGGGTGTCGAGCATGTTGTGGTTGCAGATCCCTTTGATCTGAAGGAATTTGAGCGTGTTGTCAAAGAGGAAACGCAGCGTGAAGAACCGTCTGTGATTATAGCCCAGAGACCCTGTGCGCTGCTGAAGCGTGTAAAATACAGCGGTCACTGCACCATCAGTGAGGCGTGTAAGAATTGCAGGCTGTGCATGAAGCTGGGATGTCCTGCCATTTCCATAAGAGACGGCAAGCCGTTTATGGATGAATCTCAGTGCAATGGCTGCGGATTGTGTACAGGTGTATGTCCGTTTGGCTGCATCAAAAAGGAGGACTGATGATGGAACAGAAAAATATCATGATTGTGGGCGTAGGCGGACAGGGAACACTGCTTGCCAGCAGAATTCTCGGAAATGTTGTGATTGATGCCGGTCTGGATGTGAAAGTATCCGAAGTACATGGTATGAGTCAGCGTGGCGGAAGTGTTGTAACCTATGTGAAATATGGTGAAAAGGTAGCATCTCCCATAGTGGATAAGGGCTGTGCTGATATTATCCTTGCATTTGAACAGCTGGAGGCTTACCGTGCACTTCCCTATCTCAAGGCGGGCGGACGGATGATTGTAAATACGCAGAAAATCGATCCGATGCCGGTAATTACTGGTGCAGCAGAGTATCCGGAAGGAATCTGTGAGAAACTGGCGGCAGTGTGTGACCTGACAGCCGTGGATGCAGCTGCACTTGCCGCAGAAGCCGGCAGCCTGAAGGCTGTTAATGTGGTATTGATTGGTGTTATGGCAACATCCACAGATATTCCTTATGAGAACTGGATTGCCACTATCCGCAGTACAGTACCGCCTAAGTTTGTAGAACTGAATGTTAAGGCATTTGATCTGGGCTATCATTTGAAGTAACGATAGACAAATATAGAAACCATTGGTAGGAATTTTTTTCGGTCCAGCAGTTTTTTGCAAAAAAATGCTGGCAGGGTCCAGGGACAGCGTCCCTGGTCGCCGTCCGCAGACGGCGAAACCAGCGTACCGCTGGACCGTTTACCCCACCCCCTGATTTGTTACTGAAAACGGATAGGCATCAACCCCTCCCACAAGGGAGGGGGGCGAA
>JBJERF010000129.1:0-10553 GCA_051882115.1 Ruminococcus sp.
CTTCTGGCGCGCGGAGAGGGAGGTGAGAAATGCGACAGCATTTCGAGGAGGGGCGAACAAGACCGCCCCTCCTTGTTCCAGCGGTGGAGCCAAGTACATCTTGCAAACGTTCCGGTGGAACGTTTGCAGCGAATAACCTCTCAGTCTTGCCTTCGGCAAGCCAGCTCTCCTTAAAAGGAGAGCCTATGTATACGCTAAACCTAACAAGGCTCGTACCAGCTTTCCATAAAACGGAGAGCCTATGGCAGTCTGCTGAAACGGATGAGGGGGTGCATTCTGACGGCACAGCACGCTATTCTTCTATTATGACAAATTTTTGAAACTTTTTCAAGAGGATTTTTGAAAAAAAGCGTTGCATTGTTATTTTTGTATAACTTGCCATAAAAATGGGGTGATATTTTTTTGAAAAAATGTATAGTATTTTTTTTGGAAGTATGGTATAATGGATGTACGACCGGTGAGGGGAGGGGTATGCTCTGTCCTGAGCCTGTCTTTGTGTGCATCGTACAAAGAAAAAAACCGGTTACAAACGAATATTTTTTGGAGGTATTACTGAATGAGCAAGAAGTATGTTTATCTGTTCACAGAAGGCAACGCAAAAATGAGAGAGCTTCTGGGCGGTAAGGGTGCAAACCTGGCAGAAATGACAGGTCTGGGTCTGCCGGTACCGCAGGGCTTCACCATTTCCACAGAGGCTTGTACGCAGTATTATGAGGACGGCCGCAAGATCAACGACGAAATCAAAGCGCAGATTATGGAATACATCGGCAAGATGGAAGAGATCACCGGCAAGAAGTTCGGCGATAAGGAAAATCCGCTGCTGGTATCCGTTCGTTCTGGTGCAAGAGCATCCATGCCGGGTATGATGGATACCATCCTGAACCTGGGTCTGAACGAGGACGTTGTAGAAGTAATGGCTGCAAAGTCCGGCAATGAACGCTGGGCAAGAGACTGCTACAGAAGATTCATCCAGATGTACTCTGACGTTGTAATGGAAGTTGGCAAGAAGTACTTCGAAGAACTGATCGACAAGATGAAGGAAGAGCGGGGCGTTACACAGGACGTAGAGCTGACCGCAGAAGATCTGAAGATTCTGGCTGAGCAGTTCAAGGCTGAGTACAAGTCCAAGATCGGCAAGGACTTCCCGACGGATCCGGTAGAGCAGCTGATGGGCGCAGTAGAGGCTGTATTCAGAAGCTGGGACAACCCGAGAGCAAACGTATACAGAATGATGAATGACATTCCGTATTCCTGGGGTACCGCTGTAAACGTACAGATGATGGCATTCGGCAACATGGGTGACACATCCGGTACAGGCGTAGCCTTCACAAGAAACCCTGCAACAGGCGAAAAGAAGCTGATGGGCGAATTCCTGATGAATGCACAGGGCGAGGACGTAGTTGCTGGTGTTCGTACACCGCAGCCGATTCAGCAGCTGGCTGAAACCATGCCGGAAGTTTATGAGCAGTTCACACAGATCTGCAAGACTCTGGAAGATCACTACAGAGACATGCAGGATATGGAATTCACCATTGAGGACAAGAAGCTGTACATGCTCCAGACCAGAAATGGTAAGAGAACCGCAGCCGCTGCTATCAAGATCGCTTGTGATCTGGTAGAAGAGGGCATGATTACAGAGGAAGAAGCACTGATGCAGATCGATGCAAAGTCTCTGGACGCACTGCTTCACCCGCAGTTCGATGCAGCTGCACTGAAGAAGGCAGTTCCGGTAGCATCTGCACTGGCAGCATCTCCGGGCGCAGCTTGCGGCAAGATCGTATTCACAGCTGACGATGCTAAGGAATGGGCAGCAAAGGGCGAAAAGGTTGTACTGGTTCGTCTGGAAACCTCTCCGGAGGATATCGAAGGTATGGTTGCTGCACAGGGTATCCTGACCGTTCGTGGCGGTATGACCTCTCACGCAGCCGTTGTCGCTCGTGGTATGGGTACCTGCTGTGTATCCGGCTGCGGTGCCATCAAGATGGACGAAGAGAACAAGAAGTTCGAGCTGGCAGGCAGAACCTACGTTGAAGGCGACTACATTTCTCTGGATGGTACAACCGGTAACATCTATGGCGAAGCAATCCCGACCGTAGCAGCAAACACCGACAGCGGTTACTTCGGCAAGATCATGGAATGGTCTGACAAGTACAAGAAGCTGGGCGTACGCACCAATGCAGATACTCCGAAGGATGCAAAGCAGGCAAGACACTTTGGTGCAGAGGGTATCGGTCTGTGCCGTACTGAGCACATGTTCTTCGGCGAAGGCAGAATTGATGCATTTCGTGAAATGATCTGCTCCAGCACAGTAGAAGAGCGTGAAGCAGCTCTGGATAAGATTCTGCCGATGCAGCAGAGTGACTTCAAGGAACTGTACGAGGCACTGGAAGGCTGTCCGGTTACCATTCGATTCCTGGATCCGCCCCTGCATGAATTCGTACCGACTGAAGAAGCAGACATCAAGGCACTGGCTGACGCACAGGGCAAGTCCGTGGAGGATATCAAGGCAATCATTGCATCCCTGCACGAATTCAACCCGATGATGGGTCACAGAGGCTGCCGTCTGGCTGTTACATATCCGGAAATCGCAGTAATGCAGACCAAGGCTGTTATCCGTGCAGCAATTGAAGTAAAGGCAGCACATCCGGATTGGGATGTAAAGCCGGAAATCATGATTCCGCTGGTTGGCGAATCCAAGGAAATGCTGTTCGTAAAGAAGAGCGTAGTTGCTACAGCTGACGCTGAAATCGCAGCTGCTGGCGTAGACCTGAAGTATCAGGTAGGTACCATGATTGAAATCCCGAGAGCTGCTCTGACGGCTGACGAGATTGCAAAGGATGCAGACTTCTTCTGCTTCGGTACAAACGACCTGACACAGATGACCTTCGGCTTCTCCCGTGACGATGCTGGTAAGTTCCTGGATGCATATTATGTAAACAAGATTTACGAGTCTGATCCGTTTGCAAGACTCGACCAGATTGGCGTTGGTAAGCTGATGAAGATGGCAATTGAGCTGGGCAAGCCGGTAAATCCGAACCTCCACGTAGGTATCTGCGGCGAGCACGGCGGCGATCCGTCCTCTATCGAGTTCTGCCACAACATCGGTCTGGATTATGTATCCTGCTCACCGTACCGTGTTCCGATTGCAAGACTGGCTGCTGCACAGGCTGCAATCAAGACCAAGTAAGCTTTTGTGCATTTGCACATGTTCTGAATTCAATTTTTAAGTTACCCGATTCCGATTCAATAAACAAACGGATCCGACATCCGATACCCGTATCATAACAAAAAGCCCTGCAAACCGGCGGACAAGCCGGATGCAGGGTCTTTTTTATAGGTTTATAGGGGGTGATATAAGCCTATTTATGATATTTGCTGCCGCTTTGAATCTGGAAGCTGCGGTAAATCTGCTCATAGAGCATGACTCTTGCCAGCTGATGAGGGAATGTCATGGGGGACATAGACAGGCGCAGATCTGCTGCACGTTTCACGGCTTCCGACAGACCATAGGAGCTGCCGATGAAAAAGGTGATGGTACTGTCACCGTCTACGGCTGCTGCTGCAAGTTTCTGGGAGAGCTGTACACTATCCAGCATTTTTCCTTCAATGCACAGAGCGATGCAAAAGCCTTTTTTACGCTTGAGAAGCTGTTGTCCTTCTTTTTCGAGGGCGGCAGCAATTTCCTTTTCGGATGCTTTTTCGGGCAAAGCCACAGGTTCAAGTTCTGTGCATTTGAATGTACAGTAACGGGAAAGCCGTTTTTCATACTCAGCCGCCGCCTGTCGAAGGTAGGGTTCCTTCAGTTTTCCGTATGCCAGTAGCTGTATGGTCTGCATTAAAAAATCACCATCTCTTTCAGTCCGGCAGGCTCTGCCACATACAGCAGATAATCCTGACCGCATTGATATTTCTGTGCCAGATGTGTCTGCACTGTCTGCCGTGCAAGCTGGGGGGTATTATTTTCCTGACTCAGATGACCCAGCACCAGTCGGGTGGTACCGGATTGGATGAGCTGCTGTGCTTCGGCTGCACAGTCCATATTGGATAAATGCCCCTGTCTGCCGGAGATTCTGCTTTTGAGATAGGCGGGATATCTTCCGCAGCGCAGCATACCGGGGTCGTAATTGGCTTCCAGCAGTACCAGATCGCAGCCGCTGAGGGCATGATGTACAGGATCAGTGACCACGCCCAGATCGGTGCATACAGCACAGGAACGGTCATCGGAGGTGTGGATACGGTAGCCGCAGCTGCCCCATGCATCATGTTCTGTGGGAAATGACCGTACAGTAAAATGGGGGAGAGCCAGTCCGTTATCGGGGATATGTGCACCAACCTGTGATTCCGTGATATACTGATTTTGCAAAAGGGTCTGGATGGTTTCATTGGTGCCGTAAACTTTTGTATGTAATTTTTTACACAGCACCTGCAAGCCCCGGATGTGGTCGATATGGGTATGTGTAATAAAGATACCTTCAATGGAAGCAGGATCTATATGATGAGCAGTCAAGGAGGTGAGGATTTGTCTGCAAGATACACCGGCATCCAGCAGCAGGGAGCCGCCGCCGGCAGATACAAGGGAAGCATTGCCTTTGCTGCTGCTGAAGAGGGAATAGAAGCGAGCCATAAAAAAAGAAACCTCTCAATCAATAAAAGTTTTCGGTCAAGCCTTTCTCAAAAGGCTTGCAGGGTCCAGGGACAGCGTCCCTGGTCGCCGTCCGCAGACGGCGAAACACCCCATGCAAAGACTAAAGGAAGATGAAAACAGCTGATTCCGCTGAGAAAAATGGCATGGTTTCCAGCTATGTACATTCAGAAAGCCATGTTTGAGCGATGGAGAAAAGTGAGCAGCGGAATCAGCGAACATAGCAAGAGCGGAGCGCAGCGACAAATCTTGCGGATGGTGCGAGCCTTGTCAGATTCAGCGCATGAAACAGGCTCTCCTTTTCAGGAGAGCAGGCTTACCGAAGGCAAGACTGAGAGGTCAAGAGCGTTGCAAACATCCCACCGGGATGTTTGCAAGATACAGCTTACTCCATCGCTGCAACAAGGGGGAAGCGGTCTTGTCCGCTTCCCCCTCGAAATGCTGTCGCATTTCTCACCCCTTTTCCCCGCGCGCCAGAAGGATGGCGCAGGGTGTTTCGCCGTCTGCGGACGGCGACAAGGGGCTTTGCCCCTTGACCCCACAAGCCTTTTGAGAAAGGCTTGACCGAAAACTTTTATACCAAAAGAGGCTGTTGCAGCCCTTCGATCTGCGACAGCCTCCTTATAATTTTCATTTACGAAACAAGCATACCGCCCCCTGGCAGGGGGCTTGATGCGCTGTAAATGATGAAAAAGTAAAAGTGGGGGTCGTAAGGCGGTCGAGCTGGCGACAGCTCGTGATTTAGGCTGAGGGAGCAGAAGCACCAGCAGCACGCTGCGCCTCATGCATCGTTGCAACAGGCGCAGAAACCTTCTGAATATCCGCACCAATCTGGCGGAGCTTCTCCACCAATCCGCCATATCCACGCTCAATATGATAAATATCCTCAATTTCTGTAATGCCCTTGGCAGCCAGACCTGCAATAATAAGAGCCGCACCGGCACGTAAATCACATGCCTTTACCGGAGCACCCGTCAGCTTGCCGGTACCTTCCACAACAGCAACCTTGCCGTCCACAGAAATATCTGCCCCCATTCTGCGCAGCTCATCCACATAGCGGAACCGCTGTTCCCAGACACCCTCAGTAATAATGCTGGTACCTTCCGCCAGCGTCAGCAGGGTAGTCATCTGAGGCTGCATGTCCGTGGGAAATCCCGGATGGGGCATGGTCTTGATATTTGTACGCACCAAAGGGCCATCCACCCATACACGGACGCTGTCATCGAATTCATCTACATTCACGCCAATCTTGCGCAGTTTGGAGGTAATCGGCTCCAGATGCTTGGGGATGACATTTTTTACAATCACATCGCCGCCGGTTGCAGCAGCTGCCACCATAAAAGTGCCGGCTTCAATCTGATCGGGCACAACGGAATAGGTGGTACCATGCAAATGGCGCACACCACGGATTTTAATCACATCGGTACCGGCACCCATAATATCGGCACCCATGGAGTTCAGGAAATTGGCAAGATCCACAATATGGGGTTCCTTGGCAGCATTTTCAATAACCGTCAGACCCTCTGCACGAACGGAGGCCAGCATAGCATTCATGGTTGCGCCCACAGAAACCACATCTAAGTAAATCTGTGTGCCCACGAGTTTTTCTGCAAACAGATCCACCATACCGTGTTCAATATTGCACTTTGCGCCCAGGGCAGCAAAAGCTTTCAGATGCTGGTCAATGGGGCGGTCGCCCAGAGGACATCCGCCGGGCATAGAAACTCTTGCCTTGCAGAAGCGGCCCAGCAGCGCACCCAGAAAGTAATAGGAAGCACGCATCCGGCGGGCACTTTCATAAGGCACACAGAAATTTTTCAGTCCCTTTGCAGAAATCCGCACAGTAGAGGGATTGATATAATCCACCTGTGCGCCCATTTCATACATAATACGCAGACTCATGGAGACATCACTGATATCTGGAACATTTTCCAGTGTACAAGGTTCATCGCAAAGCAGAATTGCCGGAATCAGTGCTACTGCGGCATTTTTTGCACCGCTGACTTCAATTTCACCGGACAGACGGCGTCCGCCCCGAATTACAAATTTTTCCAAACTATTATTCTCTCCTTCATCGGAACAGACGGTCTCTCTTTATGATATGGCACCGGAGTACGCCATTCCGTTCCTTTGTTCCTGACGGCTGCCATGGTGCAGCTGCCCGATTGTCATTCTCTCTCTATCCATTCTTAATCGGTCTTCAAAAAAAATCTTCTTACTGCTGTACAAATGCTCATGATTATTCTGCGATTCAACCCTTTTATTATACACTACAATTCTGCATTTGTAAAGGTATTCTGCGGTGATATTTTCTGAATTTGTTATTTTCTGCTAATCTTTCATAAAAAAGCGGAAAGAAATTCTCTCTTTTACTGGGCAATTTCGCCCCAGGTGGTGACATCCACGGTTTCAATGAGGATATCCTCAGCGGGGGGGGTATAATCGGTGTCCTCTGCACGTTCCCTGAGGACAGCGGATGTAATGCGGTCAATGGTCTCAAAGCTTTCATCGCCGTAAGCCTGACCAAAAATGGTCATCTGCTGAGAATAGTTGGGGATACCGCCTCTTTCAATAAATGCATCAGAAATTTCCTTTGCCGATTCATCCATCTGTTCCATTTCGGAAACGGTTGCTTCGTCAAATTCGATGGTATTGCAGACCAGGAACCGTGTTCCGCAGTAATCCTGTGCGCCGCCGAACAGATTTTTCCAGAAGCTGGTGTCATGAGCCGTCACCGGTGCACAGAGTGCGCCCCGGAAAGGCCACAAATCGCCCGTTGTCTCTACAGGTACATTTTCCTGGGGTGCAGCAGCCTCTGTTGCCGTAAGCAGCCCATCCGCCTCATGACTGCCGGCAGAGAAATAGACACCGGTTTCCACCTGAAATACATAGGTCTGATCGTAATATCCCTCTTCCGCCAGCCGGATAAACTGTTTCACATACTGAGGAGCCGCCTGGGGGTACAGTACCGCCGTAATATCGCCGGCGGTGGTATGAATGACCGCCGCCGGTGCATCCTCTGCCGGCTGCTCCAGCTGATACAGGTGCACCTGTTCCATATCGATATAGGTCTGCTGATTCTGCGCACAATAGGTTGTACAGGAAAACATTGTCAGACTGATTGCCGCCATGAGAATGACCACGATGGTCATTCTGCGGATGGCAGTCTTGCTAAAATATGCCATGCTGATATCCTCACTTATATTCTGGTAATTTCCGTACCCTGACGGGTTTCCTTGATCTGCCAGCCCAGAGCGGCAATTTCGTCACGGAGACGGTCAGCCTCAGCAAAATTTCTTTCTTTTCTTGCCGCAGAACGGGCATCCGCCAGACGCAGCACCTCCGGAGGAATCTCGTCTGTCTTTTTGCGGTTATAGAGAATGCCCAGCACCTGGGTAATGGTATCGAACAGGTCAGCACCAGCGGTCAGCTGCTCCTTGGATGTGGTATTGTCTGCGCACATTCTGTTCAGATCACGCACCAGTTCAAACAGAGCCGCTACCGCATCGGCTGTATTGAGATCATCGTCCATGGCATCCTCAAACTGCTTTCTGCGCTGTGCGAACAGAGCAGCTGCCTCCTCAGAAACCGAACCGGAGGGCGCAGCACCGATGGCACGATCCAGCGTATCCCGACAGGTATACAGCCGTTCCAGAGATGCCTTGCACGCATCCAGCAGTTCCTTGCAATAGTTGATGGGGCTTCTGTAATGTGCCTGTACCATCAGGTAGCGGATGACCTCATAGCCATACTGCTCTGCCACCTCACGGACGGTAAAGAAATTGCCCAGGGACTTGGACATTTTCTTATTGTCGATGTTGATATAGCCGTTGTGCATCCAGTAATGGGAAAAGGGCTTGCCGGATGCCGCCTCGCTCTGTGCGATTTCATTTTCGTGGTGGGGGAAGATGAGATCCTGACCGCCGCAGTGGATATCCAGTGTTTCGCCCAGATAGTGGCTGGACATGGCAGAGCATTCGATATGCCAGCCGGGTCTGCCCTTACCCCAGGGGGAATCCCAGTAGGGTTCACCGGGCTTTGCGCTTTTCCAGACAGCAAAATCCAGCGGATCGTCCTTGATATCATTTACATCAATGCGGGCACCGGCCTGAAGCTCTTCAATGGGCTGACCGGACAGCTTGCCGTATTCGGGGAAGGAACGGGTACGGAAGTACACATCGCCATTTTTTTCATAGGCATGACCCGTCTCTACCAGCTTCTTGACAATGTCAATAATCAGATCCATGCTTTCCGTTACCTTAGGGTGCACATCTGCGTCCATGACATTCAGACCATGGGCATCTTTTTTATATTCAGCAATATAACGCTCTGAGATTTCCTGAGCATCCACGCCTTCTTCATTGGCTCTGCGGATAATCTTGTCATCCACATCGGTAAAATTCTGCACATAGGTCACCTGATAGCCCCGATATTTGAGATACCGGCGCAGCACATCGAAAGCACAGATGGGGCGTGCATTGCCGATATGGATGTAATTATACACGGTGGGGCCACATGCGTAGATACGCACGTGGTTCTCCTCCATAGGCACAAGGGTTTCTGTTTTTCTGGACAGGGTATTATAGATTTTCATGAGATAACGCTCCTTTACTTTTTTTCATCCTGATGTTCATATTCGATTTCATACTGATGTTCAAGGAAGCTGACCTCTGTCTGCAGCTGCTGCATACCGGATTTCAGCTCCGTAATATCCTGCATGGTAAGATCCGGATAATGGATCTGGTCGAGATCCTGTTCCACCTTTACACCGTCACGGACAGCCACACGGGCAGGGACGCCTACAGCGGTGCAATTATCGGGAATGGGCTTGAGCACCACAGCATTGGCAGCGATCTTGACATTATCACCGATGGTAATGGGGCCGAGAACTTTTGCGCCTGCGCCCACCATGACATTATTGCCCAGTGTAGGGTGACGTTTGCCTTTATCCTTTCCGGTGCCGCCCAGGGTTACGCCCTGATACAGCAGGCAGTTATCGCCGATGATGGTAGTTTCGCCGATAACGACGCCCATACCGTGGTCAATAAAAAGGCCTTTTCCGATCTGGGCACCGGGATGGATTTCGATACCGGTTTTATGGCGGGAACGCTGGGAAATGATACGGGCAATGGTATAGAAGCCATGCTGATAGAACCAGTGGGCACGCCGGTAGCTGCGGACAGCCTTCAGACCGGAATAGGTGAGTAATATTTCGAAGCTGCTTCGGGCAGCAGGATCTTTCTCTTTTACGACAGCAATATCATCTTTCAGCTTTCGGAACAAGGAAACACCGCCTTTCGGAGATTGGGTGGAAGGGCATAAAAAAGCCTCTGCGAAGATGCAGCACATGCATCTGACAGAGGCGGCAAGAGCCACGGTTCCACTCTGATTTATCACTTAGAGCCATTTAACGGAGGCGAAGCGGGCACAGATACGCAGTCAGAAGACCTTCCCCATGCCGACTGACAGTTGCACTTCACATGCCGGATGCATATCGTCACACCGACCCGATACTCTCTGGAGCATTTGAGGCATGCTACTCTAACTGCTATGTCTTTCTGTATTCTATTATACGCAAAGAACAAAAATTTGTCAAGGATAAAGCGTAAAATCTTGCGGATGGTGCGAGCCTTGTTTGATTCAGCGTATGAAACGGGCTCTCCTTTTAAGGAGAGCTGGCTTGCCGAAGGCAAGACTGAGAGGTTGATATTTGTTGTAAACGTTCCACCGGAACGTTTACAAGGGAAACTGACTGCATTGTTGAAACAGGGGGAAGCGGTCTTGTCCGCTTCCCCCTCGAAATGCTGTCGCATTTCTCACCCCTTTTCCCCGCGCGCCAGAAGAATGGCGCAGGGAGTTTCGCCGTCTGCGGACGGCGACCAGGGACGCTGTCCCTGGACCCTGCAAGCCT
>JBJERF010000130.1:0-2330 GCA_051882115.1 Ruminococcus sp.
TTGAGATAGATGAACATGGCTTCTGCCCACATCGTGTCAATGAACGCTCTGGATGCAGCTTCATCTTCCAAAATGTGAACCTCGGCTCTTTCGGGGTGTACCATGATGGGCAGAAACCTACGGTTTCCGCTTCGGTCAAGGGGCAGAAAGTCCATTGTGTTGGAGCTGCCACCGAACACGCATTGTCGCAGCCTGTCTGCCGGATGGGTTTCATACGGCACTTTATAAGTCTCCTTCGGTCTGCTGATAAAAGACTTAATTTCCTCGATGCTCCTGGCATTGGCTGTGGCAATCATTTCCGACATTTCGATTATCCAATGTCCCTGCATCTTGCGGTAAACATTGTCATCGTCAATCTTTTTCAGGTCATCGGAGAACCATTCGTCTTTGACTGCCAACAATCGAAAGAATGAGGACTTTCCTGCACCTTGCCCACCAACCAGGCAGAGCATGACTTCAAATTTGCATCCGGGCTTAAACACTCTGCTGATAGCTCCCAACATGAACAGTCGCAAACATTCATAGGTGTACTCATTTTCATCTGCGCCGAGAAAACGGGACAGCGCATAACGGATGCGTTCTGTGCCGTCCCATTCCAGACTGTTCAGATAGTCACGGATGGGGTGATACTTATTGCAGTCAGCGATAATGGAGATTGCTTTCTGAATTTTCTTCTCGCTGGTCAGTCCGTACTTATCTTCCAGATAGAGCATGAGATAATTCAAATCCGTATCATTCAAGGTCGCTGTCTGCTTACTCCACCAGAGGGGCTTCACAATATCAATTCGTTCCGTGAGAATGTTGTACCTGACAGCACCTTGCAGATAAGGGTCGTTCTGAAACACGGTCAGGCAGTTCCTTATGCTGTTCTTGATGGCTCCGCTATCGGTCAAGTCCAGACTTCCTCTGACTTCTTCCACGGTCATGCCCGGCTGTGTGTCCTGCAATTCGCTGTTCAAGTTTCATCACCTCTTTTCTCTGTTCGGCTACAAGGGCTTTCTTTTCTTCGGGTGTGCCATACAGAAGAATATCCAGCATATATTCCACATGGCTTTTCCTCTGCAACGCTTCCACAAAAAGCGGATGCCACACATCATCTGCCTGTTGCGGTGCGTATTGCTTTTCCCATTTCCTCAGAAGATGGAAGTAATCAGATAAGACCTTGTAGCAATGATTTTCTTCCTGCTGATATTTCTGCTCTGGGGTAGGCTCTCGGATTTTTGGTCTGATTGACGGTCTCTGTCTGCTGTCATAGCTGATACCAAAATCATCTGCTATTTTTATGGCGGCTTCCTTGCTCGACAAGCCGAAAAGTCGGGAAACAAAATCAATCACATCTCCGTCCGCTTGGCAAGCGAAGCAATGGAAACGCTTATCCACTTTCATACTTGGGTTCTTGTCATTGTGGAATGGGCAGACCGCCATTCCATTGCGACCCACACGAATACCGTATAGCTCTGCCGCCTGTCGGGTGGTCAGATTCTGTTTTACTGCTTCAAATACATTCATTGCATCATCCTTTCGGGGAACAAAAAAGGCACTCAACATTTTCATAGTGAAAACGGCAAGTGCCTGTTAGAGTTCCATATCGTGTTTTTTCTGTTTCGGTGCTTTCTGCACCTGTTTCTGTTTCTTCTGTTCCTGCTCATACTTCAAACGCTCGGACAGCGAGTGCTTCGGCTCTGGCTGTTTCGTGATTGCCTGTTCCGGCGATAGCACCTTGCCGACCCAGTAGCGAATATCTTTCATCGGTTTCAATTCCTCATTGACTGCGGCAAGCTGTGCTTTCAGATCAGTATGGGAAATCTTCAAATCGTCATATTCTTTCTGTAAGGCTTTCAAATCCACATTCAAATCAGCACCATGCTTTTTGATAGTGCGGTATGCCTTGTTAAAAGCGGTAATCTCGTCCTTGTGACTTTCGGCATAGGCTTCCTTTCTGATTTTCCAACCGATTTTGATATACTTGTCATGGACTGCTTGGTGTTTCTGGCAATCAGCAACGGCGTTCTGAATGGCTGTAATGGCTTTCATGCGATTGGCGGCTTTCTGCATATCTTCACGAATGGCAGTAGCCTTTTCACTCACGCCTTGCAGGGCGGTGTCCAAATCTTCCAGAGTAAAAAGCTCATGCTGTTGCAGATAGACGGTTGCTTGGGAAATGGTTTTCAAATCATCGGTCGTTCCTTTCTGCTGACCGTATCTCGACCACTCGCTACGCTCTGCCTTTCGCAGATTCAAATAATCACGCAGGAGAGTGGCAAGGTTCGGAGATACATTTTTCTTTTCCGCTTCATTCTCTGCAAGGACTTCTTTGGTGGCTTCCAGAA
>JBJERF010000131.1:0-2269 GCA_051882115.1 Ruminococcus sp.
CTTCGCCTTGATAGAAGTAAATCTGCACATTCTCATATTCCAGCAGATGCTTCAGGGCATATTCTACGCCATCCATTGTAGATTCAAATGTTCCATTGCGGATTTCTGCATCCCAATATAGTACACTGAATGGAGGCATGAAGAACACAAATTGCGTTTCAGGGTGGGCCAAAATCAATGCTTCCATATTACAGAGATTCGCATCAACTTTTTCGGGTAAGGTGGAGTTGGAGAAACTACGAATAGTTGTTGATTGTTCCGGGCGGGAATAGCCAGCCAGGGTCGCTTCCGCGCTGAAGGTTCCGGTCAGCGTTTCGCCGCGCCTTTCGGCCGATTGCTTCTCACCCCGAAGTGTCCCAAGAATATTATTCATTCCATAGTGATAGAGAATATCCAGGTTCAGCAAATAAGACAAATCTTCCTTATGATCCATGCGATAGAGATATTCCGGCAATGGATATCGTGGTTCTGTTGCGCTGCCAAATATCTGAAACTCATCCAGCTCCCAGTAAACCGTCTTGATTTCATTGCCACTGGCAAAACAGACATCCAGAATTGTTTTCATGTTATAGGTTGTTCCGCCGGAGTAAGGCAGACGGACCATATTGCACCCGAATAATTCATCGCATAGATCTACGTCAGTATTTTCTACCATGGATGTACCAACCATGACCGCATCATAAGTGTAGTGCTTTGCGATTCCCGGATTTGAATACATTTCGCCGTATTCATAGTAAGTAAAAGTATCGTTTTCTGTGCCGTAATGAAGCAGGGGATCCATCCAATACATGATCCCAGCAAATACAGCCAGTGACAAAACGATTCCCAATAGCATTGTGATTGTCCATTTCTTTGATTTCATCACGTTTCCCTCTTAGAAATTGGAATACAGGAAGGTGCTCACGCCGGAAACAGAAAGGATGCTCAAAATCAGCAGAAAATACGTCTGAACCCACATGCCTGCACTTGGCTTGAAGGTTTTCAGCCGCTCGGTGCTGTTTTTTAGCAATAGGACCGTGAGCAATGCTGCTGCATAGGCCAGAATAGAGACGACTGGCAGCCCTACTATTCTGTTTGCAATGCTGATCAAGGTCGGTTGTAACAGCGTTTCCGTTAACTCGGCATTGATGGCAAAACTCCATCCACCCATAAAGACCTGCTTTAGCATCGCCATGGCTTCTGTAACACTTCCCGCCCGGAAAAACACCCAGGTCATGTTGATAAAAGCAAAGGTTACGATCCAGCGGATTACCTTGGGCAGCTTTTCGTACCTGCTTTTTGTAATCCGCTCAAGTACCATTGCGATACCATGCATCAATCCCCAGAGTAGAAACGTATAGCCTGCGCCGTGCCATAATCCACTGACCAAAAACACAATCAGAATATTCAGACAGGTTCTGACCGTTCCCTTGCGGCTGCCGCCCAATGGAATGTAGATATACTTGGTGAGAAACTTCGTCAGTGTGATATGCCACCGTTTCCAGAAATCAGAAATACTCAGGGCTTTATAGGGGGCGTTGAAATTCTGGGGAAGCTCGATATTGAACATCAGGCCAATGCCGACAGCCATATCACAATAGCCAGAAAAGTCAAAGTATATCTGGAATGTGTAGCCCAGAACAGCCAAAATGGCTTCAAACGAGTTCAATGAAGAAATGTGGCCGAAACCATAGTCCACGATTTTGCCAAAGTTGTCTGCCACCAAAACTTTTTTTGCCAGACCAATTGCAAACACAGAAAGCCCTTTTGCAACGTTATCCCAATTCAACGCTTTCCTGCCCAAATCAGAAAACTGCGGGATCAATTCCTTTTGCTGTGCAATCGGTCCCTGAACCAGTTTGGGAAAGAAAGCGACATAGAGCAGATACTCCCCGAACCCGCAGGTCACAGCTTCACCTTGATAACTATCTGCCAAATATGCAATCTGCTGGAACGTATAGAAGCTCAACCCAACAGGCAGGAAAGCACTTACCAGCGGTATATCAGCTCCGAAAAGCCCATTGATACCGTCAACCAGGAAATTGGCGTATTTGAAATACCCTAGGATTCCGATATCGAAGATAAGTCCAACGATCAGCCATACTTTTTGGGTCTTTCCTTGTCTGCGAGATATTTGATGGCCAAGCCAATAGTTTGCCGCAACGCTGAGGAGCAAAATTGCTGCGCTCTGTATATTGGAAACGGCTGCAAAAAGAATAGACGCAGCTGCCAGTACGGCAATTCCCAAGCGCCCGTTCCTGGCTCTGCAGGCCAGGAAGTAAATCGCCAA
>JBJERF010000132.1:0-2252 GCA_051882115.1 Ruminococcus sp.
ACAAATCTTGCGGACGGCGACCAGCGTGCCGCTGGACCGTTTACCCCACCCCCGTTTCAGTTACTGAAAACAGGAAGGCATCAGCCCCCTCCCACAAGGGAGGGGGGATCAGCGACAAATCTTGCGGACGGCGATCAGCGTGCCGCTGGATTATTGTTGGTATGTCCTAATGCGCAGCTCAATGCCCAGCTTTTCCGCAAGTGCTTTTGCTGCCGCAATTTCTTCCTCGGGCAGAATATCTACTACCGTAAACATCACCTTGTCTACGTATTCCTTGCACCGCAGCGCATACTGCTGCATGGCTTCAAAAGACTCTGCTCCAAATTTCGGTCGTGTGACTCGCAGGTATTCTTCCTTTGTGCCAGCGTTCAGACTCACCGATACCGTGTCAATGCGCCCTTTCAGATACGGCGCAGTATCCTTGCCATGTATCAGATCCCCCAGTCCGTTTGTGTTCAGCCGTGTCGGTATCCCCGAATATGCCATCCGCAGATAATCTGCCGCTTCACACAAAAGCTCCAGTGCCTCTGTCGGTTCCCCGTAACCGCAGAATACAACCTCCGTGTATTGCTCCGGATTCGCTGCGTCAATTGCTTCCTTTACCTCTTTCCATGTCGGCTCATGCTCCAGCCACAGCGGCTCGGATCCGTATGCCCCCGAACCATTGTTGCGGATACAGAATGTGCATGCACAGGGACAGCGGTTCGTCAGATTCAGATAAAGCTTATCTGCTACCGGATATGCAATGGTCATTGCTTTTTCAATCATGGAAATCCCTCCGTAAGAAAAGCGTCACTGCAAATTTTGCAGCAACGCCCCGTTGTTTTTTACTTGCAATAAAATTGATACCAGCTGCCGTAATCTGCAAAATGCTCATCCAGCGTGGTCTTATTTTCAAAACCCGGATCGTGAATCAGAAAATCCGATGCACTCAGGTTCGTATCGCTGCTCTTCGTACAGCCTGTTACCAGTACGTAATGCATGCCGCCGTATACGTTGGTTGCTCCTACAATCACCGGTCCGGTCTGAAGCTTTTCATACAGCTTTTTCAGATTCGTTGCATTGCTGTTTCCCGTTACATCAATGACCTGATAGCCCAGATTGTATACCTCTGCCCACAGCAGAGAATTGTTGTTGTAAGTCAGATATTGCTTGCACATCACATCCGGTGTGATTTCTGTTCCCGTATAGTACGAATGCATCATTGCCATGCAGCTGGTCAGACAGCCTACCTTTGCAATGGTTTTGGTTCCGATGTATACATTGCCCCAGCGTGGGTCAGCCTGTGCATAATAGGGGACTTCGTAAGAAATGCCCGTTTCTGCTTTTGTCTGAGATACCAATGCTCCGAACGCATCAAAGACACAGTCCATCCCGTCAATGGTACGTTCACCCGTTACTTTGCCAGTTTCTGCATCTACATAATAGGTCTGGTTCATGTAGGATACCCATCCCAGTTGAATCTGACCGTTCAGGGGACTGTAATAGTAGCGGATATCCCCGATCATCTGCCAGCCTGTTTTCAGCGTGCCCTCTGCTGTAAACAGATACGTATAGCCATCCGGAAGAACAGTCGCACCGGACGGATGACTGCCATCCTCATAATAATAGCAGAAGGTTTCGCCGCCGTCTGCTGTATACCAGCCTTCTTCAGAAATCTCATCCTGTGCGACCGTATACAATACCGTATAAGAACCGTTTTCGTTCATTTGCAGATAGCTCATTTCGCTTTCTGCATACACGGACATACATGTTGTACCTGCCAGCACTGCACAGCTCAGGATTGCTGCGCATTTGTGAAAAATGTGATGCATCACATTCACAACCTTTCGTTTTGTTCCGAATTGTAATCAAATTTCTTCGCAATCCGGTGAAGTTGTCACCAAATTGTCACCACTACCTATTATAGCACAATTTTACTGCTTGTCAAGGAAGTTTTTCAGGTGTTCAGATTTTCTTTTCATTTTTTCGGTAAAAAAGCGCATCGGTTGGGCAGATGCGCTTTTATTTTATAGATTCTGCACAGATACCACGGCTTCCATACGCTTGAAGAGCTTTTTTCGTTCCAAACGTTCCACTGGAACGTTTGCAAGATGTACTTTGCTTCATCCATGGAACAAGGGGAAGCGGTCTTGTCCGCTTCCCCTCAAAAATGCTGTCGCATTTTTTCACCCCTTTCCCCGCGCGCCTTAGGCTCGGCGCAGGGGATTTCGCCGTCTGCGGACGGCGACAAGGGGCTTTGCCCCTTGACC
>JBJERF010000133.1:0-10056 GCA_051882115.1 Ruminococcus sp.
GCTGTACATTTCTGCACAGCAGCTCTTTTCTTTTTTATTCTTCATTCGGGTCAGCACTTTCGCCCATGCGAATGGCCTTGAGTACAATAGCGCATTCCAGACGCTTCTTTTCAATTTCACAGGACATGCGATGTGCCTTACGGGGATCCCCTGCATACTGATAGTTGTTGGCATTGCAGCCGCCGCTGCAATAGAACTTTGCCCAGCAGTCACGGCAATCCGGCTTTGTATAGATGTGCATCTTTGCAAAGTCCTTTTTCATTTCATAATCAAAAGTGCCCTCGTCAATATTGCCCATCTTATATTTTTCCTCTCCCACGAACTGGTGGCAGGGATAGATATCACCATCCGGCGTAATGGCAACATAGTCATTGCCGCAGCCGCAGCCTCTCAGCCGCTTGATGGCACAGGGTCCCTGATCCAGATCCAGCATAAAATGGAAAAAGTTGAATTTCTTGCCATCCTTTTCATAATCCAGAATCTTCTGCATCAAGGTTTCGTATTCCTTGAAAATCACCGGCAAATCCTTTTCCGTCAATGCATAAGGATCCTTCGGATCTGTCACAACCGGCTCCACGGAAATCTGGTCAAAACCGGCATCCAACAGGCTGAATACATCCTCAGAAAAATCCAGATTGTACTTGGTATAGGTTCCTCGTACATAATATTCCCCATCGCCCCGCTGCTCTACCAGCTTACGATAACGGGGTACAATGCGATCATAGCAGCCGCTTCCGTCCACACGCTTGCGCATGCGGTCATTGACCGCTTTCCGTCCATCAATGGATAAAACCACATTGGACATTTCCTGATTGATATAGTCGATTTTATCATCGTCCAGCAGCATACCGTTTGTGGTAATGGTAAAGCGGAAATGCTTGTGATATTCCTCTTCCTTGCTGCGTGCATAGGACACAATCTGCTTGACCACATCAAAATTCATCAGCGGTTCCCCGCCGAAGAAATCCAGCTCCAGATTTTCTCTGTTGGCAGAATGGGTCAGCAGAAAATCAATGGCTTTCTTACCGGTTTCAAAGGTCATCAGCTTTCTGCCCTCCCCAAAATCACCGGTAGATGCAAAGCAATATGCACAGCGCAGATTGCAGTCATGGGCAATATTCAGACACATCGCTTTAATAGGCGATGCCACTGCAACCTCTGCATACTGCTCATAATCATCCTCAGAAAACAGAATACCTGCCCGATAGGCCTCCAGAATTTCCTCATAACAGGAAACAATCTCCTCCCGGCTGTAAAAACGGGTCAGTTTTTCAATGGCATCCTCCGGACAGACCGCTGAAAGAGGCGGCTCAATATAAGTCAGCAGGTCATATGTCAAATCATCTACAATATGCACACCGCCGCTGTTGACATCCAGCACCACATTGTAGCCGCACAGCTTATATTTATGTATCACGGTTCATCATCCTTTTATCTCATATTTAAAAATGAAGAAAGGGACAGCTCTTGTCCCTTTGCTCTGTAGTGAGAATCCGCACACCATTGGCATGCGGATTTTTTCAGATCGCTTTATTCGCTTATCGCTCGCACTTCTGATTTGCAACGGTACAGGATGTCTTACAAGCAGACTGACAAGATGCCTGACACTTACCGCAGCCGCCCTTAGCAGCTGTTGCCTTCAGATTTGCCTGATTGATGGTCTTGATATGTTTCATATGGAGTCCCTCCCAAATCGATGAATTATTTCTTCTATTTTAACACAAATCCATGCTTTTTTCAATAGTCTCTGCTATAAAATACAGAATTTTTACATATTGCACAATTTCATTTCATCCTATTGGCAGGCTTTCTCCATCATTTTCCATTATCGGGGCGGTTTATGCACACGGGTATTCACTCCGCACACACCGCCAATACAGCTGCAAAGCAAAATCAGAATCAGTTTCATCCATGTTCCGGCTCCGCAAAAGCTCCGAAGCAGCAGCAGCCCGAAAAAGAACACAATAAAATAGATGATAATACCGCAGCCCAGCCCCACAAGAATGCCATGTCTGCGCCGATGTTTTGCCGCCGTAAATCCGGCTGTAAAGCTGCCGGCACAAAGTGCAATGCTCGCCATGCAGGAAACCAATGCATCCGGTGCATCCAGATTGGTCATCAGCACAGAAAATCCGGACAGACATAATATCGTCACAAGCAATCCTGCTACAACGGCAGCCAATGTACAGCACCATCGGGATTCCCAGAATTTCCCCCGCAGCTTTCTGCATTTGATTTTCATTCTGTCACCTCCGCATCCAATGCAGCTAAAACATTTTATGCGGAGCATGACTTACTTAGAACATAGTTCGCTCCAGGTAATAGAAATTCCACTGGCATGATAAGCATAATAGCGCAGAACCAATGAAGCATCCTTCAAGGTGATGGAACCATCTCCATCTACATCTGCATAATACCGGTTAAAAGTACGGATGGTCGATGGAGCACCGGATGCCGTCTCTGCATAATACTTCAGAATCAGGGTACCGTCTGTCAGATTGACAGCACCGTTCATATCTGCATCACCTATATTTTCCTCCGGAACAACGAACTTTTCCTGCACAACAACATAGAGCGGCTCAGAGACAGCCGCACCGGCAGCATTGGAAGCGGTAACAACAATCTCATACATACCTGTCTCTGAAAAGACAAAGCCCATCATGGTTCCGCTCAGAATATACTCCGTTTCCTTTCCATCGGGCGCAGTAATCAGAACATGATAAAGTGTTGCAGCATCGCTGTCAATATACAGCTCCACAAAGTCACCGGCTTCCACAAAATCCGAAGAAGGACGAACGGTGACATAAGCAGGGGCACTTGCACCGGAATCCGTGGTGGATGCTGCGGTTGTGGATGCAGTCGTTGTGGTTGTCGTTGTCAGCGTTTCAGCAGCAGTCGTTGTCGTAGTAGTTGTTGTGGTAGTGGTCGTCGTCGTTGTAGTTGTAGTTGTCGTGGTGGTTGTTGTCGTAGTGGTTGTCACGGTAGTAGTTGCCGGAACCTCGCCCAGAACGGTGGCTTGAATATCATAGCTTCCATAGTTTTGCATATAACGCAATGCAACCGCATCGTTTCCGGAATTTCCGCTGGTTCCGCTGGTCAGCAAGGACTGCATACCGCCAATGCCCAGCGCATGGGAACCTACAATGATGCCCCCAAAAGTCACCGTTACACCGCTTACTGTCTGACCGATATAGTCATCCAGTCCCATATTCTGCGCATAATACCAGATTCTCTTATGATATGCCAGAACTGCGTAATCCTGCCCCTCCGGAGAAGTGAGAAAGGTCTCCCTGCTGTAAATGCCATAGGAAGCAGCCAGTTCTGTCCAGTTTCCCTGAGCATCCAGAAACCCGACCTCCTGCAAACTCAGCGGTCCGATCTGCCATCTGCCCAGATACTGTCCGTTCACAGCGGAATAGTCATTGCCGGATTCTGCTTGCCCCAATGCATAAAGAAAATCTCCATACTGATCTACATAGTCCGAATTGCTGTATGCTGTTGCCTTTGTAGGAACCATCAGCTGAATGGCCATAGTAAAACACAGCAAAACCATGGTCCATACAGTCAGCAGCTTCTGTCCGTTCTTTTTCTGTACCATATGCATGAAACGCCTCCATTTTCCAAAAAAACACGAAAATACAAATCAATACAAATCAACAAAAAAATGAGAGCGGTTGATTTCTTTCCGCCGCTCTCATCTCTGAATCAATCCTTCAGCATTCCCTGATCTTCTGCCTGTGCGGAATCATCGGTTCCCTTTTTGCCCTTCTTTTTCTCCTGCTTTTTCTTCTGGATTTCAGCAGCTGCCGCTGCACGGGCACGTTCCGCATCCTCACGAACCGTCACATTTTCCTGAATCGCCCACTTCTTCATGCGAATTCTGCTTCTGTCACCGCACTCAATGACTACTGTATCATCACCGATCTTTACAACCAGACCGACAACACCGCCGATGGTTACAACTTCGTCACCCATACGCAGGTCATTCTGCATGGCCTTCTGTTCCTTTTCCTTCTTCTTCTGAGGACGAATCAGAATGAAATACATAACGGCAAACAGCAGAACCATAATCAGCAGAGAGGACATCATGCCCATACCACTGGATCCGCTTGCACTCGTGGAGCCGTCAGCGGATGCAGATACCGTCATTGCACCTGCTGCCAGAGCAGTCAGAGATGCAATCAAGCCAAATTTTACGAAATGCTTTCTCATGATTGATTTTCCTTTCCGTTTGCTGCAAGCATATGTGACTTGCAGCACAATTATTCCTTGCCTTTGATGTATGCATCAATGGATGCAGCTGCTTTCTTTCCGGCACCCATTGCCAGAATAACCGTTGCAGCACCGGTTACAGCATCACCGCCTGCATAAACGCCGTCCTTGGTGGTTGCCATGGTTTCTTCATCCACAACCAGACAGCCCCAGCGGTTTGCCTCCAGTCCCTTCGTAGTAGAACGAATCAGCGGATTCGGTGAAGTACCGATAGACATAATGACCGTATCCACATCCAGAACATATTCACTGCCCGGAACCTCTACAGGTCTGCGCCGTCCGCTTTCGTCCGGTTCACCCAGCTCCATGCGGATGCACTTCATGCCGCATACACGGCCGTTTTCATCCCCGATCAGCTCTACCGGATTGTTCAGATTCAGGAACTCTACGCCCTCTTCCTTTGCGTGATGAACTTCCTCCACACGAGCCGGCATTTCTGCTTCGGAACGGCGGTATACAATATATACATGCTCTGCACCCATACGCAGTGCACTTCTGGCAGCATCCATGGCAACATTACCGCCGCCTACAACAGCAACTGCCTTGGAACGAATAACCGGTGTATCATATTCATCCAGATAGCCCTTCATCAGGTTGATTCGGGTCAGATACTCATTGGCAGAACATACACCAACCAGCCCCTCACCCGGAATGCCCATAAAGCGAGGCAGACCGGCACCGGATCCAACGAATACGGCCTCATAGCCCTGCTCCATCAGCTCATCAATAGAGAGAATCTTGCCGATGACCATATTGGTACAGATTTCAACGCCCAGTTCCTTCAGATTGCTGATTTCCTCCTGTACAATCTGCTTGGGCAGACGAAATTCCGGAATGCCGTACATGAGTACGCCGCCTGCAACCTGAAATGCTTCATAAATGGTCACTTCGTATCCCAGCTTTGCCAGATCTCCTGCACAGGTCAGACCTGCCGGACCGCCGCCGATCACCGCTACCTTATGACCATTCTTTGCAGCCGGTTCTGCCGGTTTCTTCCCCTGCTCACGCATATAATCTGCTGCAAAACGTTCCAGACGGCCGATGCCTACCGGCTCACCCTTGACGCCCCGCACACATTTGCCCTCACACTGGCTTTCCTGAGGACATACACGTCCACAGATTGCCGGCAGGCTATTGGTTGCCGTAATGGTTTCATATGCACCGGCGAAATCTCCCTGTGCAATTTTGCCTATGAAATTCGGAATCTGAACGCCTACCGGACATCCCTTTACGCAGGGCATTGCCTTACAGCCCAGACAGCGGGCAGCTTCTTCCTGTGCCATTGCAGCCGTATAGCCCATGGACACCTCTTCAAAGCACTTGGCACGTTCTTTCGGGTCACGTTCCGGCATTGGAACCTTTTCCATCGCCATATTTGCCATTGTGTTTCTTTCCTTTCCTTGTATCTTTTACATCTGTTTCATCATACGGCATTCGTGCTCCTGTTCACGATAGGTGCCGTTCCGTCTCATCAACTCGTCAAAATCGACCTGATGGCCGTCAAAATCCGGTCCGTCTACACAGGCATACTTGATTTCTCCGCCCACAGTTACACGGCAGCCGCCGCACATGCCTGTACCATCAATCATTACCGGATTCAGGGATACAAGCGTCTGGATGCCGTATGGCTGGGTTACTTTGCAGACAAACTTCATCATAGGAATCGGACCGATGGCGATGACCAGATCATATTTTTTGCCGGAATCAATCTGCTCCTGAAGCATATTGGTAACAAAGCCCTTTGTACCATAGCTGCCGTCATCGGTGCAGACATACAGGTTGGTGCTTGCCGCCTTGAATTCTTCCTCCAGAATCACAATGTCCTTGCTGCGGAAGCCTGCAATGACATCCACCGACAGCCCCTGCTGATACAGGTGCTTTGCCTGAGGATAGGCAATGGCGCAGCCCACACCGCCGCCAATGACACATACGGACTTTACGCCCTCCGGAATTTCCGTAGGAACGCCCAGCGGACCTACCAGATCCAGAATGGCATCTCCCGCCTCCAGCTCTGCCAGACGGCGTGTGGAATTGCCCACCATCTGGAAAATCAGAGTAATAATGCCCTTTTCACGGTCATAATCCGCAATGGTCAGCGGAACACGCTCGCCGTACTCATCTACCCGGAAAATAATAAACTGACCGGGCAGTGCTTTCTTTGCAATCAGCGGTGCAGAAACCTTGATCTGAACAACACCCTGATTCAATACCTTTTTTTCTACAATCGGAAACACAGCGTTCACCTCTCTTGGATTTTATCTGTATCTGCATCCTGTACAGATACGGTTTTTTCTTCATTATAGCACAACTTTTTCTGCATGGCAAGTCCCATTTCTCATACAAAAAAATAAGCCGACAAGGTGTCAGCTTATTTTTCAAACCTGTTTTTAAAAACAAGCCATTGTCTTATTCAGCATCTGTATCTTCGCAGTCACATGCATTTTCTTCGAAATCTTCAATGGAAATATCGTCAAAATCAAATTCCAGAAGCTCTCCGCAGCACGGGCACTTCATCTGTCCCTCATCCAGAATGGAATCAGCCAGCACGATGGTATTCTTACAGGTGGGACATACGGTTTCGTACAGATCTTCATCTTCGTCGTATGCATCAAAGTCGTCTTCGTCCTCGTCCTCATCCTCATCATCGTCTTCGTCATCTTCGTCCATCAGAAATTCTTCTACATCGCCCAGATCCTCATCCAGCGTTTCGCACAGCTCCGTCAGTTCATCAATCTGACTCTGAAGATCATCCACATAAAGCACGGTTGCCTGCAATACCTCCAGAACCTGTCCCAGAACCTTGCCTTCCTTGGTTGTCATATCAATTTCCATGCCGTCTACAAGACCCCGCAGGTATGACATCTGTTCGCTCAGCTTCATATTGATCTACCTCTCATCCATTCAGTTTCAGTTATGATCGTTTGGCTTATGCACGTTCCATATATTCGCCTGTTCTTGTATCAATCCGGATCATATCGCCCTGGTTGATGAACAGCGGAACCTTAATTTCTGCACCGGTTTCCAGTGTTGCCGGCTTGGTTGCATTGGTTGCTGTATCGCCCTTGAAGCCCGGATCGGTTTCAGTAACCTCCAGCTCTACGAAGAAGGGGGGCTCTACACCGAATACGTTGCCCTTATAGGACAGTACCTTTACTTCCATGTTTTCCTTGACAAATGCAAAAGCCGGACCCAGCTTGGACTTGTCAATGGGCAGCTGCTCATAGGTTTCCATATCCATAAAGTAATACAGATCGTCCTCATTATACAGATACTGCATATCCTTGCGCTCAATATAAGCAGTCGGATACTTATCCGTCGGATTGAAGGAACGTTCTACAACTGCACCTGTAATCACATTCTTATACTTTGTGCGGACAAAAGCTGCGCCCTTACCCGGCTTTACATGCTGAAATTCAATTACCTGAACCACGTTGCCATCCATTTCAAATGTAACGCCGTTTCTGAAATCACCTGCTGAAATCATAAATTAAACCTCCGTTTGTTGCCGCATTTCAATCTGCTGCCGCAGAAGATTGTTCTGCACAGCATACCAAAACACATGATATATTCCTATTATACTACAAAAAAATCGATTTGGCAAGACCTCTTGCAGAAAAATTTCCCCATTCTTACAAAATCATCAGATTTTTTGGTGCATGGGTCAGATTTTCGCAGCCATTCTCTGTGACTGCGACGAAATCCTCAATACGGACACCGAATCTTCCCGAAAGATATATCCCCGGTTCCACCGTGACAACATGCCCTGTGCGCAGCACCGTATTTCCGGCAGGAGAAGCATTGGGATATTCATGAATTTCCATTCCCACGCCATGACCCAGTGCATGCCCGAAAAATTCCCCGTAGCCTGCCTGTGCAATATACGTGCGTGCAGCTGCATCCAGCTGCTGTCCCGTTATACCTGCCTGTACTGCCTGCAGACTGCGGTTCTGTGCTTCCAATACCACATGATACACATGCGCCATTTCCTCACTGGGCTGTCCCACTGCAACGGTACGTGTCATATCACTGTGATAGCCATCCACCATGGCACCATAATCCATCAGGACGAAATCACCCTTCTGTACGACCTTTTCCGAGGGAACGCCATGGGGCATGGATGTGCTCGCACCGGTCAGCGCAATGGTTGGAAAGGACAAGTCCTCTGCACCCAGACGAATCATGGTAAAATCCAGCTCCATCTGAATGGCACGCTCTGTTACACCGGGGCGAATAAACGTGAGAATATGCTCAAATGCCGCTTCTGCCAGCTGCTGCGCACAGCGGATTTTTTCAAGCTCCTCCGGCTCCTTGACCATACGGCAGGCATAAACCGCCTTGCTGAGTGCGTTGGAATCATCCAGCTCCACGTCATCCCCCAGCTTTTCCCGCAGCTGTGCAAACCGGCTCAAGGTCAGCTCCATGGCCTCCACCGCCATGCGCTTGGCACCATGCTTATGCATCAGCTCCTTGATCTGAACATAGATATTCTCCTGCTGAAGAACCGTACAGCTCTGTACAGTCTGCCGTGCCTTTTCGATATACCGGAAATCAATGATCAGGTATGCCTCCTCCCGAAAGCAGAGCAGCATTCCGGCAGAAGAGCGCATGCCCGTAAAATACCGGCGATTGATATCCGATGTAATCAGGGCACAGTCCACCTCTTCCGGCAGCTTTGCCATAAGCCGTTCTATTCGCTGATTCATACGCTGTACTCCTTACATCTCTGCCATTGCCTGCAATGCCAGGAAATAACTGTTGATGCCGAATCCGGCAATGGTTCCGGCACAGACCGGACTGATGACCGAATGGGAACGGAATCCCTCCCGTGCATAGATGTTACTGATATGCACTTCAATGCAGGGAATCCGGATATCGTGAATGGCATCGTGAATGGCATAACTATAGTGTGTGTAGGCACCGGCGTTGATAATCACGCCGTCAAATAATTTTCTGGCAGCATGCAGCTGATCCACAATTGCCCCCTCATGGTTGGACTGAAAAATCTCACATTCCATCCCCATTTTCTCTGCACGATCCTGAATGGCCTCATTGAGCTGGGCAAAGGACGTACTGCCGTAGACGCCCGGCTCACGCTCTCCCAGCAAATTCAGATTCGGCCCGTGAATCACCAATATTCTTTTCATGACAAGCTTCCTTTCTCTTCTGTAATCGGTTCTGTAATGCGTCGGGGCAGGAACGGAATTTCCATACGCCGCTTCAACCGGAAGAACCGTGTAGTTTCATGTTCCATGGGAAATACAAAAATACATTTGAGCCGTTTCAGATTGGCTCCCAGAACATCCGTAAAAATCTGATCGCCCACAACCGCCAGTGCATCCCACGGCAGCTCCATTTTTTCTTTTGCCTCACGAAAGCCCTTGGACAGGGGCTTCCTTCCTTCACATACAAAATCCAGTCCTAAAGCATCCGCAAAGGGCTTTACTCTGGGGGGATGATTGTTGGAGACAATACACATCCGGATTCCGTTTTTTTTCATACATGCAATCCACTCCGGTACGCCCGGTGCCGGACGGGGATTATCATGGGTGGTCAGTGTATTGTCCAGATCCAGAAGCAGCCCTTTGATTCCGTATTTTTCCAGCAGCTGCGGTGATAGGTCACAGATACTTCGCAGTGCCATGGTTGTCCGAAACAGCATCCCATGCCTCCTCTCTGTATTTTTGATACGAATCCTCCAAACTGTTCTGTCGGATTTTGTCCGATATCAAAAAAACGGACGCACTCTTCAGTGCGTCCGCCATGCTGTATCGCAGATTCTATTAA
>JBJERF010000134.1:0-2226 GCA_051882115.1 Ruminococcus sp.
CGGCGAGGTAATGGAATATCAGACTTTCCACGGCAGCAGTATTGTGCCGGGTATTTGTGAAAACAGCTCAGTCAGGTACTTCTCGGCATCCAATCCGTTAGCCAGAGCTGTGGAAATGATCGAATACAAAATCGCACTGCATTTTGCGCCGCGCTCAGTATTGTTGAACAGCCAGTTTTTGCGGCCGACTGCAAATGGTCTGATCGCATTCTCTGCGCGATTGTTGTCGATTGGGACATTCCCATCCTCTAAAAAGGTGTAGAGATACTTCTTTTCATTCAGCGCATATCTCACAGCCTTAGCCAGCTTGCCTTTTCCGCTGACGTTTTGTTCTTCAAGCCATGAGAAGAAAGCATCCAGCAAGGGCTTTACCTTCACAAGACGCTGTTCATATCTTTCTTCAGCAGTCAAATCTGACAGTAATCCTTCTTCGTGGTAGATTCTGTTGCAAAAGTCCACAGCTTTTGCAGCAACAGATGTGCTGTAGGCAGATTTATCCTTTGGCAAGGCTTCTACAAAACGCCTTCTTGTATGCGTCCAGCAGCCACATCGTTTTGTTCCGACCACAGCATTATATGCATCGTAGCCGTCACATATCAGAAAGCCGGTAAAACCCTTGAGAAACTTAGCCGGATGAACGCCTCCTCTCGTTTGCTGGTACTCAAAAATTATGATGCTGCGGTCATTCATTTTGCCATTGCAGTAGACCCACATTCGAGAATCGGTTGTAGCTTTCCTATCCGTTTCATGCAGCACCTGAAGCACAGTCTCATCACCATGAATGATCCCGGCTGAAAGCAGCCGTCTGTGCATTTCTTCGAGAATCGGCAGACACCAGCGCTCCGCTATTGTACATACCCATTCAGACATAGTGGCTCTGAGAAGAGGGATGCCCTTAGCTGCGAAGTCCTTTTCCTGCCGGTACAGCGGCACTGCTTTTGCAAACTTTTCATAGATAATATGTGCAGATAATTCCGGGGAACAAAAGCTGTGTGGTATCATCGGCTTTGGATAATCAGCGCAGCGAATATAGCATTTTTCAATTTCGTAAGAATCTGCTTCATTTTCGGAATTCTGCAAGCATTTGGTACACATATAGTTTTCCGCATAGTGACGGCGAACATAAACCTGTGCGGGCTGATAAACCAGCTCGTCATACAGTTTCACTTTGCCGATTACGTTCATGGGGGAACCGCAGATGTCACATACCGGATTTTCTTCCTTATGTACCATTTCCTCTATTGGCAGTTTTTTCATCCACTCATCATGTGTGCGCCTTGTTTTACGCTGATGCTCAGGAACAGTTACCATCTTCTCAGGCGCAAAAACAGCCTGTTCTTTTTCATCCTGAAACAGTGAAAGCTGTGTACAGCCATCCATGATGACAGAGGTCTGTTCGGTCTTTCTGCCGAAAACCTGCTTTTTCAGCCAATCAAACTGTTCCTGCAAAAGAGCAAGCTGTTCTTTGAGAATATTCACTTCATTTCGGAGCGCAGCATTTTCCTGTGCCAGTGACTGATTATCTTTTGATGAGATACGCACGTTCATACTGCACCCCTCCGATCATTTTGTACTACAACTATTATAGCACAAAATCACCGAAAAATCAAGTAAAATCGGAGAATTTACACATAAAAATGCTCCTAATAAATGGCGCTTCTGCGGCCTTCCTGTATTGCTTTAGGCTGCTCGATTTTAAGTCCTTCCAGAAGCCAGCGTCTTTGCTGTGTTGTCAAAAGTAACGCTTCCGTTTCGTTGCGCGGCCATTGAAATTTTCCGTTGTCGAGTCTTTTGTACAGAAGCAGAAAACCGTCACCTTCCCAGAGTAATCCTTTGATGCGGTCACATCGTCTGCCGCAGAACAGAAACAATGCCGTGCTGTACGGATCAAGCTGCAGCTGTGCCTGAACAATTGTTGCAAGTCCGTCTATGGAGCGACGAAGGTCGGTATATCCCGTAACAATGTACGTCTGCTGCTCAGGCGGTAGATTATTCAGCATAATTCGTGTACCAGAGCGATCAGAGTGTCCGCTGAAATATCTGTGGGTAAGGAGATTTGCAAGCCGTTTTTCTCAATATGGATATCTGAAGATGTTCTCCTCGGTGATCCCAAAGGTACGATAGCTGGTGCTGATGCTACGCATTTTTCACGGATTTTTCGAAGGTGATAATAATAGGTCTTGGGATTGATCCCATTTTCTGCACACCACTTCTGCACTGTCATTC
>JBJERF010000135.1:0-2166 GCA_051882115.1 Ruminococcus sp.
TGTCTGAACATTTTACGCTGAAAAAGCTGCTGCGTTTTACATTGCCGTCCATTGTCATGATGATCTTCACTTCGGTTTACGGCGTGGTTGACGGTTTTTTCGTTTCCAATTTTGTCGGTAAAACCCCCTTTGCCGCTGTCAATTTCATTATGCCCTTTCTTATGATTCTCGGTGCTGTGGGATTTATGTTCGGAACAGGCGGCAGTGCGCTGATTGCTAAAACCATGGGAGAGGGCAACAGCCGCAAGGCAAAGCGGCTGTTTTCATTGTTTGTTTATACAACGGCAGTCTGCGGCATTGTAATAGGCATTCTGGGAATCATTCTAATTCGTCCTCTTGCCGGGTTACTTGGGGCAAAGGGTGAAATGCTTGAAAACTGCGTTACTTATGGCAGAGTGATTCTCATTGCACTCCCGTTTTATATGCTGCAATATGAATTCCAGAGTTATTTTGCAGCAGCGGAAAAGCCGCAGCTTGGTCTTGCGGTAACTATCGCATCAGGAATTACCAACATGATACTGGATGCACTTTTTATGGCAGTTTTTCACTGGGGCGTAATTGGTGCGGCGGCTGCAACTGCTGTCAGTCAGGCGGTAGGCGGCACTGTTCCTCTGATATATTTCAGCCGTCCGAACAAAAGTAAGCTGCGGCTGACCAGAACAAAATGGGACGGAAAAGCTCTGCTGAAAGCCTGCACAAACGGTTCTTCGGAGCTGATGTCCAACATTTCCATGTCTATTGTTAGTATGCTCTATAACATACAGCTGATGAAATATGCCGGTGAAAATGGCGTTGCAGCATACGGCGTGCTGATGTATGTCAATATGATTTTCCTTGCGGCGTTTATCGGATATTCCGTCGGCACGGCTCCTGTCACTGGTTATCATTACGGTGCAGGCAATCATACGGAACTGAAAAGCCTGCTGAAAAAGAGTTTTTGTATAATAAGCGTTTTTGCTGTGTGTATGTTTCTGCCGGCTGAAATTCTGGCGCATCCTCTTGCAGAAATTTTTGTTGGATATGATGAGGCACTGCTGAATCTGACTCGGCATGGATTTATGATTTTTTCTTTCTCCTTCCTGTTTGCCGGATTTTCCATTTATGGTTCATCCTTTTTTACTGCTCTCAACAACGGTCTTATCTCAGCGCTGATTTCATTTCTGCGTACACTGGTGTTTCAGATTGCAGCAGTACTGATTCTTCCTGCTTTTCTGGGAATTGACGGAATATGGATATCCATTGTTGCTGCTGAAATTATGGCTGTGATGATTACTGTATTTTTTATTGTCAAAATGCGGAAAAAGTATCACTATATTTAAACTTAACACCAGAAAACGCTCACTATGGCATTGCCGTAGTGAGCGTTCTTTTTTATTATTCCAGATGATTTGTCGGCGGCAGACAGGCATGATTCTTGCAGACATAATAGGTCACTTTATCATCTTTCAGAGAATATGCCATGCTGTCCCGTACAACTAATTCGTATATCCATTGCAGAACAAGTCATACTAAATTTGAAATACATTAACACGGAGGACGGAAAATGCAGCAAAAAGACTATTTCAAAGGCTGGTATTTCAAATGCAGTGGCAAAAACAAAACCATTGCATTTATCCCGGCATTTCACCAAAGTAATCATAAAAAAGCTGCATCATTGCAGGTTATTACAGATGATGCAGCTTTCAGTATTCCATTTGAATCTTTACAATATCAGGAGAATCCGTTGGTGGTCAAAATCGGTGAAAATGTTTTCTCTGAAAAGGGTATCCGATTGCACATGAAAAATGATAAGTTTTCTGCCAATGGAGTGCTTCGTTTTTCCAATCTTTCACCAATTCGGTATGACATCATGGGACCTTTCAAATTTGTTCCATTCATGCAGTGCAGGCACGGTGTTTATAGTATGCGGCATCGGATCGACGGACAACTTACAGTCCATGGACAGCAGTATGTTTTTAGAAATGGAATTGGATATATCGAAGGAGACTGCGGCAGTTCTTTTCCCAAAGAATATATCTGGACGCAGTGTCATTTCAATAACGGCTCGCTGATGTTATCTGTTGCGGATATTCCTTTTTTCGGATTTCATTTTACCGGAATTATCGGTGTAGTTCTGATAAACGGAAAAGAGCATAGAATTGCCACTTATCTGGGTGCTAAAGTAAA
>JBJERF010000136.1:0-9656 GCA_051882115.1 Ruminococcus sp.
CAAAATAATAGCTTAATGTAGCAGCAGAAACAGTAGTGTATTTATATGCTTCAAACAAAAGTATCCAATTAATGCCCATTGCTGCCCCCGATAAAAGCAGAAAAGGAACTTCTGCTTTTATATTTGCAAATGGTATCTTTTGTCTGGTTATGATCAGAAATACAGCAATTAAAAGAGTCGCCAGAATGGCTCGATACAATGCCAGTTCACCTGAAGAAACAGGGATATTTCGTACAAAAAGACCCAATGTGCCAAATATTGTCATGGATGCGATCAGCATCAAACGTGGATTCATAGCTTTCTTCATAAATGTGTCTCACAATCTGCCAACCTGCTGTTTTGTTGACTCAGTCCAGTTTATCACTATTTGCGGACTCAATCAACTATATATGATATCCTGCTCGGGTCACAGAGGTGAAAAACGAACGTCTGCATCCATTTCAAAACCGTAACTTTTCAGAACCAACCTCAAAAAACCTGCGTTCCATGCAGTTAAGCATGTGGGCAGGAACGCAGGTTTTTTATCTATCTGGGGTTTTTTCTAACGGAATTTCCAATGTTCTGACATAAATTACATGATTTTACGGAATAATTCTTTGAAGTCTTCCACACCCGCTTCTCTCGGATTGCCCGGTGCACAGGCATCAGCTGCAGCGGATTCTGCCAGGAACTGCAGGTCATCTTCTTTCATTGCTTCCAGTTTTGTGGGGATGCCCACATCCGCGGACAGCTGACGAACTGCGTCAATGGCTGCTTTACGGTAAGCGTACTGATCCATGCCTGTGGTATCGATTCCCATTGCCTCTGCAATATATTTGAATTTTTCACCTGTATATTCCTGATTGTATTCCATAACAATAGGAAGCATCATGGCACATGCAACACCGTGAGGAGTATCATAAACGGCGCCAAGTGTATGTGCCATGGAATGCGCAATACCCAGGCCGACATTGGAAAATGCCATGCCTGTTACATATTGTCCGAGAGCCATGCCCTCCCGGCCTTCAGGATCATTCTGCACAGCTCCACGCAGACTTGCGGAAATCAGCTTGATTGCTTCCAGATTCAGACAGTCAGCCAGTTCCCATGCTGCTTTTGTAGTATATCCTTCAATTGCATGGGTCAGTGCATCCATACCGGTTGCTGCTGTCAGACCTTTGGGCATACTGGACATCATATCGGGGTCAATTACTGCGATATTGGGGATATCATTGACATCCACGCAGACAAATTTCCGTTTTTTCTCGACATCAGTGATGACATAGTTGATTGTTGCTTCTGCAGCTGTGCCGGCAGTTGTGGGAACCGCAATGGTAAACACGGTAGGATTTTTGGTTGCTGCAACGCCTTCCAGAGAGCGAACATCACCAAATTCGGGATTATTGATGATAATGCCGATTGCTTTACCGGTGTCCATGGAAGAACCTCCGCCGATGGTAATCATGTAATCGGCACCAGATTTCCTATAGGCTTCTACGCCTGCCAGAACATTTTCGATTGTAGGATTTGGTTTGATATCGGAATACACCACATAATCCTGATTATTTGCATCCAGAAGATCCGTAACCTTGCTCGTTACATGGAATTTAACCAGATCAGGGTCGGAAGCGATAAATGCTTTTTTCAAGCCCTTACTTCTGATAATTCCGGGAATTTCCTGAATGGCACCTTTTCCATGGTATGAAATACCATTCAATACAAAACGATTTACAGCCATAGTATTTTCCTCCTGAATTTTTATATTGATGAGAATCGCTTTCCGATATCAGAACAGGATATTCTCATCATTCTGATGCTGTTCACGGTATTCTTTCGGTGAAACAGCATACTTTTCTTTAAACTGACGGTAGAAATAACTGTTATTTTCATATCCGACAGCTGCGATAATATCATTGACCGGGAGCTGTGTTCTGCATAACAGCAGAATTGCCTGCTGGAAACGCTTTCTCTGCAGCAGTTCCTTAAAGGAACAGCCGCTTTTCTGCTTAATCAGACGGCTTAATCCCGACACGGATTGATTGAGCATCCCTGCCAGCTCAGACAACGAGGCAGTTCTGTAATTCTGATGAATATAATCCATGGAAGCCCGGACAAGCACCTCGGAATAGTTTGTTTCCGAATGCCTGTCCAGTGCATCGACATATTTGAGCAGATACTGAAACAGAACACCCATTAAAACCTGATTGATTTTATCTTCATCCTGCTTATGTACAATTGAATAAATCATATTTTCCATGATATTCTCAATCTGCACGATGCCCGCAGTTTTAAAATGAAGATAATGTCCCTTATGCACGCTGTTGCTCAGGACACTTACGAGAAAATCTGCAATAATATTGTCTTTCTCCAGCATCTGAATTGCAAAATCGAAAAACTGAGGCAGAATCATCAGATTAATTCCAACATCGTCTTTCCCTGTCTTTCGGATGGAATGTTCTGTGTACTGATTGAGAAACAGCAGATCACCGGGTTCCATCCGGACAATCGTACCGTCAATATCATGAATGACAGAGCCTTTGCAGACATACATCATCTCGATATAATTGTGGCGGTGTTTCGGAAATTCCACAAAACGCGTATGGGCGCGTACAGCAATGGTCTTTCCCTGTTCAAGCATCTTCTCGCTGTCCACGATAAAACGTTTTTTATCCGTATACAGCTCTTTTTCGATGCCGCTGCCGTCCAGAATGTGCCGCTCCTCTTCAGTAATCTCTTCCATCATCTCAAGCAGTTCACGTTTCATCTCATCAATCCTTTTCTGTGCTGCGGGTACCAATCAATTCTTCTCTGCGCAGAGCTATCTCTCAGTCTGTCCGCTTCCGTACTACAGGTGTTTTTCAAACAAAAATCTCTCCGGCAGTGTCACTTTAAAGTCTTTTGCCAGCGCGCAAAACTCATCGGGCTGAATCGTCTGGCGTTTGGTTCCTGTCATGCTGAGGACCTTAACCAGAATTTCGGCGGATTTTTCAATGGTATGAGCCAGACCGAATGTCAGGTCAAAATCCTCACCTGAGCAGAACAGGCCGTGATGTGCCCAGATTGCCGCATCATAATCTTCCATCAGTTTCGAAGTTTCAACTGCAATCTCTCTGCCTCCCGGAACCATCCACGGTACAACGCCTACTCCTGACGGGAATACAACCGGACATTCTGTTGCCATCTCCCAGAGTTCCCGTGTAAATGCTTCCGCCGTAAGCGGCAGCACAAAGGTCAGGGCAATCAGATTTGTCGGATGGCAGTGATAGATCACACGATGTCTGCCGTCTGTCACACGTTTTTTAACCTCATGATTCATCAGGTGGCTGGGCAGCTCCGAGGTGGGGCGTCCGCCGTTTGCCAGTCCCCATAAAATACGGTAATTATCACCCTTTTCGTCAATCTCAATGATTGCACAGGTATCTTCCGGATCAAGAATCACATTGCGGAAATATTTGCCGGAACCGGTTACCATAAAATATTCGCCGGCCAGTCCGGGAACGCTGGTTCCAATGGGCTGATACGGTCTCTCATAAGTGAAAAACGGTTTTGCTTCCTCCACTTCTTCCGCTTTCATACGATAAGTCAGATTTCCTCCGTTGCGTTCATGCCAGTTCTGCTGATACCCATCGTCTGTAAGGCGGACAAACCCCTGAACAAATGCCAGATCTGTAATTTTCATAATAAACTTCCTTTCTTCTTATTCTGCCTTGTCTGTATATTGCTGTCAATATCCTTTTTATGGCCGTTCGGATTTATGCCCGTTCGGACAGAATTTCTTTTTCATAGGCTGCAATCTGACTGAACCATTCACCATCGGCCGGTACACCGCACTGTCTGCAGTATTCCTCCCAGATCTCACCAAAGGGCATGGTCTTCAATTCTTCCTGCCAAACCATCAGTTCTGTGAAATTGCTCTCATCCTGCATCCGTTTCAGATCATCATTGGGAGTAACCAGCGCATAAAGCAGTGCTTTCTGCACATTGCGGAAACCGACTGTCCATGCGGCAATACGGTTAATCGATGCATCGAAATAGTCCAGAGCGATATTTACGCTGCCGTCCAGGCCGCCGCAGCGTACAATTTCCTTACAGATTTCCTTTGTCTCGTCATCAAACAGAACCACATGGTCAGAATCCCAGCGGATGGGACGGGTAACATGCAGCGCGATCTCCGGGAAAAACGCCAGCAGGGCCGGGATTTTATCACTGACCACTTCCGTCGGATGATAATGTCCGTTGTCCATCAGCGGAATACATTTATCTTTATTAAATGATGCATAGGTCAATGCAAACTCGGAGCTGCCGACTGTATAGGCCTCCACACCGATTCCGAATACCTTGGATTCAATACAGGGTTTTACCAGTCTGAAATCATAAGGCTCCGATAAAATCTGATCGATGGAATCACGATAACGTTCGCGGGGGCCTTTGCGGTCTGCCGGAATATCCTTGAATCCATCACCTGTCCAGATGTTCATCACACAGGGCTGTCCCAGTTCTTCCGCCAGATACTGTGAAATCCGGATACATGCTTTACCATGATTGATCCAGAACTTTCTGGTTTCTTCATTGGGGCTTGACAGGGTCAGCGGATCGCATTTGGGATGAGAAAAAAATGTGGGATTAAAATCAGCACCGAGACCACGTTCCCTGCAGAATTCCACCCATTTTTTAAAATGCTTCGGCTCAATCTGATCCCGGTCTGCCCATTCACCATCTTCAAAAATGGCATAAGAAGCATGAATGTTGATCTTTTTTGTTCCGGGACATAATGAAAGCACCTGATCAATATCTGCCATCAGTTCTTCCGGTGTCCGTGCTCTGCCCGGATAATTTCCGGTGGTCTGGATTCCTCCGGTCAGAGGCTTGTTCGGGTCTGTATCAAAGCCTCTCACATCATCACCCTGCCAGCAGTGCAGGGAAACCGGTACTGTTTTCAGTTTTGCAATGGCTGCATCGGTATCTACACCAATTCCGGCATATTTTGCTTTTGCCGCTGCATAATCTGACATAATTATCCTCTCTTTCTGCATTCCTGTAATACTTTGTTTCACGCATTAATTTCCGGGATATCAAACGATCTGCGAATGGCTGCACGCGCATCTGCCAGATCTGTAAATTCGTTGCAATAGAGCATCTGCACCATCAGATTTCCCAGGGCAGTTCCTTCAATGGGACCGGCATAAACCGGAAGCCCGGCTGCCTTTGAGGTCATCTTATTCAGGTAATTGTCCTGACATCCGCCGCCTACAATATTAATGCTGGTATAATTCTTTCCTGTCAGTTCAGACAGTTTTACGATTGCATCCGCATAACATCTGGACAGGCTCAGATAGACACACTGCATCAGTTCGCCTGTAGTTGCAGGTATCGGCTGTCCGCTTTCCTCGCATGCATTTTTAATCTCCTGAATCATACTGTCCGGAGATAAAAAACGGTCATCATTCACATCAATCACACTGCTGAAACCGGATGTATTCTGAGCCATATTGCTCAGCTCGCCAAAGCCGATCTGTATTCCGGCCTTCTGTTTTGCTTCGCCTTTGCCTTCCACGTAATTCACACCATTCAGCTCACGCCGGATGCTCTGAATCATCCAGAGGCCCATGATATTTTTCAGATATCGGAATCGATACTGATATCCGCCTTCATTGGTGAAATTCAGCTTCCTGCTCTCCTCTGTAGTAACCGGAACGGTATTCTCCACTCCCAGAAGAGACCATGTTCCGCTTGACAGATAAACGGCATTGTCATCCTTTGCCGGTACGGCCAGATAAGCGGATCCGGTATCATGTGTGGCAGGAAGTATCACTGTGCTGTTAAAACCGACTGTTTTCTGCACACCGGGTGTCAGATCACCAATCACATCTCCCGGCATGCCGATCTGCTCAAAAATTCCTGCAGGTATCCCCAGTATTTCCAGAAGCTCTGTATCCCAGTATTTCTTCTCAGCATTCACAAGATTGGTCGTGCTGGCGTTGGTATATTCATTCATCACTTTACCCGTCAGCCGGTAATTCAGATAGTCGGGAATCATCAGAAAATGGGCTGCCTGCGAAAGCTGCTCCGGATTATACTTTTTCTGTGCCATCAGCTGGTAGATGGTATTGAACAGCTGCTTCTGAATTCCTGTGCGTTTATATAATTCTTCCTGGGAAATCCATTTTGACACTTCCGCGTCCATTCCATCTGTCCGCGAATCGCGGTACGCAACCGGATCACAGCAAAGCTGCATGCTGTCGTCCAGCAGGACATAGTCAACACCCCATGTGTCAATACCAATGGTTTTGGGGATTTTTCCAAGTTCGGCACAGACTCTGATACCAGCGAGGACATTCAGATACAGTTCCTCCAGATTCCAGCAATCATGTTCGTTTTTGCGTATCTGGATGTTATCAAAACGATAGATCTCTTCCAGTATCATTCTGCCGTTCTCCAGATGCCCCAGAATATGACGCCCGGAGGATGCTCCGATATCAATTGCCAGATGATATGTCTGCATAACAATCTCTCCTTTCTGCTGTTTCTTTCCTTTTTATGACTTAATTGTACAATTCGGAAATGCTTTTATAAAGGTCGGGATTTGAGTCAGACAGTGTCCTTATTTGCAAATATGTTTTATTACAACGGCAGCCAGTCAACCACTTTCTTAATATATCTGTTCCAGAAATCCCATTCGTGTCCGCCCGGTCCTTCCTCATAGGTCAGATCCAGTCCTTCTTCAAGAAATGCATCCCTGAGTTTCTGATTGGGCTTCAACAGAAAATCCTCTGTACCGCAGGCCATATAAATCCGCGGCAGCTGCGCACCCTCCGCTTTTTTCTGTCTGGCCAGCCATTCGGGATTTTTATCACTTTCCTTCACTACAGATAAATCCCCGAAAACAGCTTCCGCATAATCTCTTCTTTCAAAATGAAAAGGATGATCATTGGTACGTTCTTCCAGCCCGTCAATAATCAGGGCCGACGACAGACCTGCAATATGGCTGAAGGTATCACTGTATTTCAATCCATTCCTCAGTGCACCGTATCCGCCCATGGACAGCCCGGCTATAAAAGTATCCTCTCTTCTGTCAGACAGAGGGAACATCTTTCTGGTAATTTCCACCAGTTCTTTTCCCATAAATTCACCATACAAACTGTGCATGGCTTCGTTATCCACATAAAATCCGTTTTCTCCGGAAGGCATGATCACTGCCAGATTCTTTTCTTCCGCCCAACGCTGGATTGCTGTACCGTTAATCCAGTCCGTATAATTTCCCATTACACCATGCAGCAGGTACAATGCAGGAAATTTTTCGGGAAGTGTCTCCTGCATTCCCGGCAGCTGGGGTTTATCTGCCGGAAGAATCACATTAACCGTCACCGTCCGCAATAAGGAAGTTGACATAAAATTTGCCTGAATAAATGCCATGTTTCCATCTCCTCTCCTGAGTCTCCATTTTATAATTTTTATTTTGTATTCTTTATTCTGTAATCCGGAATTCAGCAGCCGGACCACCGGCACTGTCCGAACCGATATACAGATAATATTTACCCGGCTCTACTATGTATTCTCCATCATTGTTGTAGAATCCCAGTTCTTCTGCCTTTATTTCAAAACTGCATTTTTTCGTCTCTCCCGGTTCCAGTTCCACTCTCATGAATCGTTTCAGCTCTTTCACCGGCCTTACGCAGGAAGCAACCCTGTCTTGAACATATACCTGAACAACTTCCGATCCTGTCCGTAAACCCGTATTGGTAATCTCCACGCTGCACCTGAAACTCTGCTCCCGGCTGATTTCCGGCGTTTTGATTTCAAGATGATTAAAGGAAAATGTGGTATAGCTGAGTCCGTAACCAAATGGATACAGCGGTGTTACGGGAACATCCTGATATTTGGAAGTGAACTTGAAGGTTCCTCCCGGTTTTCCCGTATTGGGATGATTGTAATACATGGGCTCCTGACCCGCGCTGTTGGCAAAAGTAACAGCCAGTTTTCCGCTCGGATTAACCAGACCAAACAGGATTTCCGCGATTGCATTTCCGCTTTCCGTGCCCAGATGCCATGTTTCCAGAATTGCATTGATATTCGGATGATTCTGAAGTTTTCCGATGGCCAGAGGTCTTCCGTTAACCAGCAGAACTGCTTTCGGTACCGGTATTTCTGCCAGCTTCAGTAAAAATTCTTCCTGAGCACCGGCCAGCTTCAGATCAGCTTTGGAGGAAGCTTCCCCGCTCATAAATGCGGTTTCACCGGCTACAGCAATGATAAAATCAGCTTTTTCGGCCGCAGCAAGTGCATCAGCGAAACCATCTGTTCGATCATGTACACCGAATCCGGGCACATAAGTAATTTCCACATCATCAGCTGCCACATTCCGCATTCCTTCCAGAATAGTTACGGTACAGTCCCCTCTGCCGGTAAAAGCCCAGGGACCGGTCAGTGCTTCTCTGTCATCTGCCAGCTCGCCGATGATGAGAAGCTTCTTTTTTTCCTCAGCCACAGGCAGCACGCCGTCATTTTTCAGAAGAACAGCCGCGCGTCTGGCAGCCTCTCTGGCAATTTCACGGTTTTCAGCTGTAAAAACAGCACATTTCTCCTTATCCCGGGAAAGCTGCGATTCTTTTTCAAAAAGACCATAGCTGATTTTCTTTTTCAGGATGCGTCTGACTGACTGATCTATGAGACTTTCATCAATTTTACCATCTTCCACCAGTTTTTTCATATATTTCTGATAACCATAGGATGTCAGATCGATATCATTCCCTGCCAGGAAAGAAAGTCGGGCCGCATCCGCTTCATCCTCTGCCACGCCATGAGTTACACACTGTTTTACAGCTTCCGCATCAGTCACTACAATACCGTCAAATCCCAGTTCATCCCTCAGAAGATCTGTCAAAAGCCAGCGATTACAAGTACACGGCACACCGTCCAGATCATGAAAAGCGGACATTACACTGTCTACACCCGCTTCGATGGCTGCCCGAAACGGAGGCAGATAGGTATCATACAGCTGCTGCCTGGAAATACTCACCGTATTGTAATCCTGTCCTCCGCTGACAGCACCGTAGGCAAGAAAGTGTTTGGCCGTTGTCATCAAAACGCCGTCACCATCGTCTGTATGATACTCTTCAATCATTGTTCTGGCAATTTCCGAAGCCAGATAAGGATCCTCGCCGGGGCTTTCCACAATTCGCCCCCACCGGGCATCTCGGGCCACATCCAGCATGGGACCCAGCACCCAGTTGATTCCCACAGCCAGCGCTTCTTTTTTGGCAACCTTCACCATTTTTCTAATGATGTCCATATCAAAAGTTCCGGCCATGGCAATAGGGGTAGGAAACAGGGTGCGGAACCCGCGGATAATATCGATTCCTACCAGAAGCGGGATCTTCATCCGGCTTTTCTCAGCTGCCTCCCGGACCTGCGCAAGCTTTTCAGGATCATGCAGATTGACAAAACTGCCGATCTCTCCTGCTGTAACCTCATTCAGCTTCAGATCCTCTTCACACATGGCCAGCCTTCTGTGCAGTTCTGCCTCTGACATTCTGCCTTCCATGGTATCCGTAATCCAGCTGTCGATATCTGCTTCCACACCGGGAAGGGTGCATATGGTTGTCGTACCCGCCTGATTCAGCTGGCCGATTTTCTCCTCCAGTGTCATCTGCGACAGGAGCTCTTCCACTTTTTCTTCT
>JBJERF010000137.1:0-2160 GCA_051882115.1 Ruminococcus sp.
TCGGCAGGATACCGTATTGCCCCTGCAAAGTGGGAACGATCAAAGATTCACAGGGGCCTTCGTAGAAAACACAATCAGCAGCCAGAATATACACCTGAAAGTTATTCATAGGTTTAAATACCCTCCATCTGTTTTGCTTTTTCCACTACATTGTCAATGGTTCCCACATTGTAAAATGCAGCTTCCGGGTATTGATCCATATGTCCGTCCACAATCGCCTTAAATCCCCGGATTGTCTCTTTCAAAGGCACATAAACCCCCGGTATTCCAGTAAATTTTTCTGCCACATGAGTAGGCTGGGCAAGAAAACGCTGAATTTTTCTTGCGCGCGTTACAGTCTGCTTATCCTCGTCGGAGAGTTCATCCATACCGAGAATTGCAATAATATCCTGCAACTCATTGTATTTCTGCAAGATTTCCTGTACCCGGCGGGCAATCTGATAGTGTTCCTCACCTACAATGTCCGCCTCCAAAATCCGGGAAGTAGATGCAAGCGGATCGACAGCGGGATAAATGCCCTGTTCCGCAATTTTCCTGCTAAGTACAGTGGTTGCGTCCAGATGCGTGAAAGTAGTCGCCGGAGCCGGATCGGTCAGATCATCCGCAGGTACATAGACTGCCTGCACTGATGTAACGGAACCGCTTTTCGTTGAGGTAATCCGCTCCTGCAAAGCTCCCATCTCGCCCGCAAGCGTAGGCTGATAACCAACCGCAGAGGGCATACGGCCAAGCAGAGTGGAAACCTCACTACCAGCCTGAACAAATCGAAAAATATTATCAATGAACAGAAGTACGTCTTTGTGTTCCTCATCACGGAAATACTCTGCCATCGTAAGCCCTGAGAGGGCAACCCGCATACGAACACCCGGCGATTCGTTCATCTGTCCGAATACCAGCGCTGTTTTATCCGCCACGCCACTTTCCCGCATTTCTGTCCAGAGGTCATTTCCCTCACGGCTTCTTTCTCCAACACCAGTAAAAATAGAATAGCCGCCATGCTCCATTGCAACATTGTGGATCAGTTCCTGAATCAGCACGGTTTTTCCGACACCGGCACCGCCGAACAGACCAATTTTTCCGCCCTTCGGGTATGGTTCCAGCAGGTCAATGACCTTGATACCCGTTTCCAGAATTTCTACTACCGGGCGCTGTTCTTCAAAAGACGGTGCTTTTCGGTGGATTTCCCAATGCTGCTCCGTATCAGGAACCAGCGCACCTCCGTCAATCGGCTGCCCCAGGACATTAAACATTCTTCCTAATGTACAGATGCCAACCGGGACTTTAATTCCTGTACCGTTTGCCTGTACCTCCATTCCGCGGGCAATGTTTTCACTTTCTGCCAACATAATACAGCGTACTGTATCCTTCCCAACGTGCTGTGCCACCTCCATGACACGTTTTTTCCCATCCACAAAAACGGTCAGAGCCTCCTTGATTTTAGGAAGCTGCCCATGCTTAAAGCTGACATCCACAACCGGCCCTGATATTTCTGTAATCTTTCCTATACTCATAAACCAGACACCTCCTTCATCCGTTTTTTCTTCTGTGCTTTTGCACCGGATGATACCTCTGTAATTTCCTGTGTAATTGCCGCCTGCCGTATCCGATTGTACTGAACAGACAGGTCATCCAATATTTTTTCTGCATTTTGATTTGCTGAGTTCATCGCTGTCATTCTTGCGTTCTGTTCGCTGCAAAAGCTGTCTACCAGTGCACTATAAATGAAGCCAGACACATAGCTGTACATCACATTGTCAAGAACCTCGCCAATGGAAGGAAAAAACTCAAAGGGAGCCGTAACAACCTTTTCCTTTGATGATGTTGCAAATTGTGTGCGGTGGAAGGGAAGCAGCCTGGTTGAAACAGCTTCCGCAGCCAGACCATTTTTCAGGTCGGTATAAACGACAAAAATTTTGTCCAGCGTTCCCCGGTCAAATAAATCCAATAGAAGCGTGCTGATTTCTCTGGCACGCTGCATAGTAGGATTTTGTGCGGTATAGAGGAAGCTGCGCTCAATAGGGATATGGTGCTGCAAAAAGAACTGTCTCCCATATTCCCCCACAACGAACAGTTTTGTATCTGGGTGATCGGAAAGGTGCTTCTGTGCCTCTTTGATTGCGTTTTGGTTATATGCTCCGGCAAGTCCTTTGTCTGCGGTAA
>JBJERF010000138.1:0-9584 GCA_051882115.1 Ruminococcus sp.
GGCGGGAGCATTGACAAAACCTGTGTTTTGGGGTATAGTGGTGATGTAACGAGGGTGCTACCGGCAGACGGTCAGCCCCTAAGTGGTTTTGTTACAAGAAGTAACCGCACTCTTTGGGCGAGGGGCGGTTACTTCTTTTTTGTCTGCAAAAACAGGCCGATGATGCCAACGATTAAAATGCCGATCTGAATGAGGTCGGAGTATGTAACCATCTGCAACACCCCCTTTTCTCTGTCTGAGATTCGGGGGCTAAGAAGTTACCCCCGAAGAATGGGGGGCTAACCGCCTACCGTTACTGGTAGCACCACCGACAGAATAACCCACATTGGGCCAAATGTCAACAAGAAGTATGCTGACCGCTGCTGCCTGGACGGTGCCCATTTCGTTCACCCCTGCCGCCTCTCAGGGAGGGAGTATCGCCAGCCATGAAACCGTGGCGGTTCAATCCAGCTTCGGCGGGTGTGAGCCTGGGACCGTGGGCCACCCATGGGAATTCTGGGCCAATTCTGGGCCACAGCAGCCATAAACGCCCAAAATGATATAGGTTGATATGTTATGAGAAATCTCATGTTTTTAGGTAAAAAGTAGCATTTCGGTTTGATAGAATATGATACAAAATAATGCTACCCGCTCTCATAACCCGGAGGTCGTAGGTTCGAGTCCTGCCTCCGCAACCATAATTGGGTAACACTAAAAATGCTAACTCGAAAAAGTTGGGATTTTTAGTGTTTTCCTTTTAATTTGACGCATTTTAATTGCTGCTTTAAGCAAGATTTCACACAAAAATGTGAACGACTAAGGATTGGGTTCCATAGATGCTATTGCAGTTAATGGAGGCAACACAAGTTTGTTCGCCCTATGTTGTATGAAAGTAACCAGCGCCCTTTTTCATTTGACTGGATTTTCCTCAGAGATTTAAAAAAGGGCGCTGATTTTTTATAGAGTTTTCAGAAAATTATCATTTGTGAATCAGCCGGGATTTTTGTGGCTTGGCAGCCATAAGAATCCCGGCTTTTTTATTTTCAAAAAGGGCGCTGGTTCGCAGCTCCCGATGTTAGGTCGTTCTTCCGTCTTAGGGAGGACGGCTTTTTTCGTTTTCAATGAACAATAGCCTGCGCCTGAAAAAGGGCGCCGGCGGAAATGGAGGTAAATAGTGAAGAACCCAAACCAAGCAAGTTCCAAGCCAAGCAGAACCAGACCGGAATACCGTTCCCACACAGGGCCTCCCGCACAGACTGAAAAGCCCGTCTGTACAGCATCCCCACTGTGCGAGGGGTGCCCCTTTCCCGGGCATGGTTTTCTGTGCCGTGGTGAGGATGGGGAGTGTATGCGAACCAGACTGTCCAAACTATCTGAAAGAAAGGGTGATATCGAATGAACAGACTATTCCCAACTCGTCAGCAGGTGGAATTTACCCGGCTAAGTTATCCTCCCGGCAGCAGAATTCTGCTGTATCAAATGACTGACCCATTTGCCCCGGTACCATCAGGAACCAGAGGCACTGTGCGGTATGTGGACGATGCTGGCACGGTCGGAGTTGCCTGGGATAATGGGCGCAGCTTGTCGCTGATTCCCGGTGTGGACAGCTTCCGCAAACTGACACAACAGGAAATCGCCCAGGAACAGGCTTTGACAATGGGGGAGATGAAGCTATGAGCGTTCAGGAAATAACGACGGACAAACTCCGCACGATGAACGACCAGGAGGGACTTATTCTCCAGGGCTGCGGTGGTGATCTGCAGGAATGGGTAGACGGTATCAATCAGATGCTGACAGAAGAAGGGATTCTCAAAAAGGGCGCCAGATTCGAGGAAGCCTATACCTTTGAACATGATGGTCTGACCTGTCTGCTGTTCCCCTTCAAGGAAGGAATGACGATTGAGATTGGGAAGCTGGCCATGTGGCGACTGCAAACCCATCCGCACTTCGGAGGCACATGGCTGTCTGACTATGTGCCAATCCGGCTCGGCGGTTTTGTCCAGGAACAGAAGCAGGAACCAGTCAAACCGGATTGTCCTCTAATTGGGAGGGACGGCAATATCTTCAACCTCATTGGGATTGCCAGTCAAACCCTGCGGGAGCATGGTATGGAGGACCAGGCAAAGGAGATGTTCAACAGGATCACCCAGTGCCAGAGCTATGACTCTGCACTGAATATCATGAGTGACTATGTGAACATTACCTCCGCAGAGCAGACGGAGACGATGGATATGGAAATGCAGTGAGGCCGTTATGGAATCCGAAAGGAAACCATAACGGCCTTTTGCGATTATGTAAGCGTCAGTCCCACATGTGATTCAACAGGTAGGATTCCAGATCATAGTCATATTTGAAACGAACACCGGTAATGGACTCACCGTTCAGAATTGAGGTATATGCCCGCTGGTGGATTTCGTTTTGTTCCCGGTCACCGGAAAAGAGGTTGCCCACGATCATCAATGCGAAAGCGGCATCCGGGTATTTTGCTTCCAGCTCCGGGATACTTTCGGGAGCGGCTTGACGCAGTTTGTCAATACCGGGGATGCGGCTGAAGACAGCTTCCTCCTGTTTGAGAAGCTCCTGGCGGGTATGGCGGATCGGATTTGCAATGGTTGCAGTGCTCATTTGAATCTCTCCTTTGCATTTTACGCACCAAGCGGAATTATACCATGCGGTGAATGGTGTGTCCTTTGATCTGAAACGTGGTTCGACGCTTGGACTGGTGGGAGAAACAGGTGCGGGAAAAACATCTATTGCAAAAGCGATTATAGGGGTGCTGCCCGATCCTCCTGCCAGAGTTCCGGACGGTCAGATCATCCTGGACGGGGAAAATCTCCTGCAGCTGTCAGAAAAGGCCATGCGGAAAATAAGGGGAAAAAAGGTGTCCATGATCTTTCAGGATCCAATGACTGCTCTGAACCCGGTTATGAAGGTGGGAAACCAGATTGCGGAAACAATAAAGCTTCATAATAAAAATATGAGCAAAGCGGATGCTGAGAAGAAAGCAGTGGATATGCTGCAAATGGTTGGTATAACACCGGAACGCTATTCGGAATATCCGCATCAGTTTTCCGGAGGAATGAAACAGCGAGTGATTATTGCTATGGCACTGGCCTGCAATCCGGAGCTGCTTCTGGCGGACGAACCAACCACAGCGCTGGATGTGACCATACAGGCACAGGTGCTGGAGATGATTAATAATTTGAAAAGAAATCTGAATACGTCGATGATAATGATTACCCATGATCTCGGGATTGTGGCAGAGACCTGCGATGAGGTGGCAGTGGTTTATGCCGGACAAATCGTTGAATATGGGAATTTGGAAGCGATTTTTGATCATCCGACTCATCCATATACAGAAGGGCTGTTTGGTGCAATTCCCAAGCTGGATGAGGATGTGGAACGGTTAAAACCGGTGGAAGGGATGCTTCCGGATCCATCTGACCTGCCAAAGGGGTGTAATTTTTCTCCGAGGTGCAAATATGCCGCAAAGGAGTGCATGGAATCGGAGCCACAACTGACCCAAATAGGGAAACATCATTTGTGCCGGTGTCATTTGACTGCAAAGGAGAAATAATATGTCCGCATTGATAGAAACAAAAAATTTGAAAAAATATTTTGCTACACCTTATGGTCAGCTTCATGCGGTGGATGATGTTTCCATTAAAATCGAGCAGGGGAAGACTCTGGGCGTAGTGGGGGAATCCGGCTGCGGGAAATCGACTCTTGGAAGGACACTAATCCACCTGCTGGACAGTACTGACGGAAGTATCTTTTTCGAGGGGAAGGATGTCACCCATGTGAATCGCAGGGAACTGACAAAACTGCGCCAGAATATGCAGATTATTTTCCAGGATCCATATGCGTCGCTGAATCCGAGAATGACGGCAGAGCAGACCGTTTCGGAGCCGCTGGTTCTTTCCGGAAGGTTTCGAGGAAAGGAACTGGAAGAAGAAACTGTGAGACTGATGGACAGAGTCGGTATTGAAAAACGGCTGCGCTATGCTTACCCTCATGAACTGGACGGTGGGAGAAGACAACGTATTGGTATTGGTCGGGCTTTGGCATTGAACCCCAAATTTGTGGTATGTGATGAGCCGGTTTCTGCACTGGATGTTTCTATACAGGCGCAGGTACTTAATCTTTTGCAGGATCTGCAGCAGGAACTTGGTACAACCTATATGTTTGTCACCCATGATCTGTCTGTTGTAAAACATATTTCCAATGAAATCTGTGTAATGTATCTTGGGCAGGTGGTTGAATCATCAGAAGCAAAGGAATTATTCAGAAATCCGTTGCATCCTTATACAAAGGCATTGCTTTCTGCAATTCCTTCCACCAATATTCATAACAGGAGTAAGAGGATTATTTTAAAGGGAGAAGTAACATCCCCAATCAATCCCAAACCGGGATGCCGTTTTGCGTCCCGATGCCCTTATGCGGCTGAGGAGTGCCGTCAGCCCCAGATATTGACGGATACCGGTAACGGACATTTTGTGTCATGCTGCAGAATTAAAGAAATATACTGAAATATGGGGTAGGAACAGGAATCACTTCCACCGGGGAGAAGATTCCGTTTGCCTTATGGGGCCAGGGACGTGAGTAAGGAGGAGATAATATTGAAGCGGACAAAAGCAGATGGAAATATAAGAAGTCTTTTTACAATGGACTTTATCATTGTCCTGATCTTAACATTTTTAAACAGCACGATTTATCAGTCGTTTACTACGGCGATACCTGTGTACAGTAAATCCATTGGGGGCAATAATGTGGATGCGGGTCTGCTGGTAGCCGTCTATATGATAGCTGCCATAGCCATCCGCCCTTTCTGGGGATATCTTGCTGATACAAAGAGCCGGTATATGGTAGTGATTCTGGGGGCAAGTCTGGTGGTTGTGTCTCTTGTGGGCTACAATTTTGCAGCCACCATTCCGGCACTGCTTGTCCTCAGGTTTATACAGGGACTCGGATTTTCAGGTAATACTAACACAACATCCACCATGGCTGCGGATATTATTCCAGATGAGAGAATGAGTGAGGGGATCGGGTATTATGGATTGTCTAATGTTCTTGCAACAGCCATCGGCCCGACACTGGCAGTGACTCTCATGGATGATTTTGGATTCCGAAGCTTTTTCATGATCTGCACAGTTGCTGGATTTGTCTGTGTTTTTCTTGCATCCATGGTACGATATGAGAAGAAGCTGCCCAAGGATCGGAAAAAGAGCATGGAAAAACCAAAGATCCGCCTTTATGAGAAAAGTGCGGTTCCTGCATCCCTTGTTATGCTGTTTGTATCATTCTGCAGTGGTTCAATTGCAAGCTTTGTTTCCCTGCTCTCCATTGCCAGAGGTATCGAAAACTACAAAATGTACTTTATGGTATATGCGGTATCCCTGATGATCACCAGGCTGTTCACTGGAAAAATCAGTGACCGTAAAGGGCCCCAGGCCGTTATCTTACCGGCACTGGCTTCCATAGCTGCAGCATTTGTACTGTTTGCCTGTGCGCACACTTTGCCGATGCTTCTTCTGGCTGGTGTTTTTTTTGGCTTTGGGTATGGAGTGGCCCAGCCAATGCTCAACGCCATGGTTATGCTCAGCTGTGACAAGTCCAACAGAGGGGCAGCCAACTCCACTTTTTACATTTGTATGGATCTGGGAGGTGCCCTTGGAGCTGCCATTGCCGGTGTGATTTCGGAAAGAATGGGATATACAGTACTGTATGGTTTTTGTGAAATTTATGTGGTGTGTGCGCTTGTGATTTTCGGACTGCAGGTGAAGAATAGAAAAAAGAATGTATTACGTAAAGCATGAGAAACGGAGAGAGTATGAGAAAATTTGATCCTTCTTTGCTGAAAAACAATTGGTTTTTGGAAAATGCCATATCCTTCAGTGAATCTTATCCGGAAAAAATCCGGCAGAAGAATAACAATATGACCTCTCAGAGTGTTGAATATAAAAATGTGGAAACTGGCATACACATTCTGGATAATGGTGATATAAGGTTCCGCATGTATGCACCCTATGCCGGCAGTGTGGATGTGGAGATCGAGGGCGACCGTGGGCCTACCATTGCCCTGAACCTCCGGGATGACGGAGTGTTTGAAGGAATACTGCCGTACAGCCCGTCGCTGATCGGTGAGCAGCTCTGCAATTTTTATGTGGATAATACACTGGTTGTCTGCCCGACGGCTCCGGTGGTCTATCTGCATAACCGACTGGTGAATTATTGTGACATACCGGACCCGGAGGTGACGGATGTTCGTATTGAAAATGTCCCTCATGGCTCTGTGTCACGGGAGTTGTTCTATTCGAAATCGCTGGAAAGGTGGATGCGCTGTTTTGTATATTTGCCGCCGGAGTATAACAGGGATGAGAAATATCCGGTGCTGTATCTTCAGCATGGAAATTCCGGCAATGAGACAACATGGATGTATGAAGGCAAGTTGGCCAATATGATGGATAACATGCTTGCCAGAAAAGAAAGTGTGCCCTTTATTATTGTGATGAACGACGGAATGGTTCGATACCCCAGTGAGATTGAAGGAAAAAATGAATTTTTTGCTTTTACGGATATGCTGCTGAAAGACTGCATTCCGTATATCGACAGTCGGTTTTCCACAAAAACGGACAAATGGCACCGGGCCATGGCAGGCCTTTCCATGGGGTCAACTCAGACGGCGCACATTACATTTACCCATCCGGAGTTGTTTGGTTCCATCGGTCTTTTTAGCGGATGTATGCGCGGTATGGCCACGGACAGTCAGTATGAAAATTATGAATTCCTTGAAATTACCCGACATCCTGAGGTGTTTGAAAAGGAGTTCCGACTGTTTTTCAGAGGCATAGGAAATCTGGATCCCACATGGAAAAATTTCTTAAGGGATGATGGTTATCTGACTGCTCAGGGGATCACAGCACTCTCCTGTCATCGCAGATATGTATATGATGGGCAGGTGCACAGCTGGGGCGCATGGCGCAGGGCGTTTCATGATTTTGCAAAGCAGTTGTTTAAGGAGTTCTGAAAAGGGTGCTGTACAGAATCGTTCAAAGCGGACGCTTACAGGCAGAAAAAACTGCTCTATGTTGAGAAAGTGCGATTACAGACAGGGAGTGACAGGTAGTGAATGATTTGAAAATGAATGAAAATGCGTATGAAATCTGTTCATGTCCCATGGCAGGGGATACCATTGTGTATAGGGCATTTAAAAATCTGTCCTATGTAAAGCACCCGGCATCACCGGTAGAACAGCAGATGAATATATATGTTCCGGAAGCCTATTACCATGGAGAAAAAGCAGAAGAGTATGAAGCCGGGACTGCGCCCATCTATCTGAGAATTATGGTAGGAGGCTATATGCCTTCGACGCCCGGTGCGCCGGGAGCGAATTGGGGATCTGAAACAGAACCCAATTCGGTGTTTCTGGCGCTGAAAAAAGGATTTATTGTGGCGGCTCCCGGAACCAGAGGGCGCACCAGCCAGAATGAAAACGGAATGTATGTGGGAAAGGCACCGGCTGTGGCCGTGGATCTGAAAGCAGCTATCCGATATCTGCGGTATAATAAGGAATATATTCCGGGGGATACAGAAAAGATCATTGTCTGCGGAACCAGTGCGGGAGGTGCTTTGACAGCTCTTTTGGGTGTTTCCGGAAATATCCACGATTTCGATGAGTATCTGGAAGAACTGGGAGCGGCAGACGAGAGAGACGATGTATTTGCATGCAATTGCTATTGCCCGATTACCAATCTGGAAAATGCCGATGCGGCATATGAATGGCAGTTTGGAAAACAGAACGTGTACAGGAAAGGCGAAACATTCTTTTCATTGAATCCTTTTGAACTGAAAATCGAAAAAGAGCTTAAAACAAAATTTCCGGATTATGTCAACAACCTGGAGCTCTGTAAAGGGCAAGAAAAGATTACCCTTAACGAGGATGGGGGTGGCAGCCTTGTGCATATTCTTGAACAAATATTGGCAGAATCTGCCCGAAAAGCTGTGGAGAATGGAACGGATTTGTCCCATATCAACTGGCTGAAAATGTCTGATGGCAAAGTGATTGGGGCGGATTGGAATCTTTATACTGACGCTGTGATACGCTGTAAACCGGGACCGGCATTTGACAGGTATGATTTGACCACTCCGGAAAATATGCTTTTTGGTGATGCGGATGTTTCTCTGAAACATTTTACTCAATATGCTCTGCAAAAATCGACACAGCATGGGGAAATGGCTGATGAGAAGGCTGTGCGTATGATGAATGCAATGAACTATATAAATGCGAAAGACTGCACGATGGCCGGGTACTGGCGAATCCGTCATGGCTCTCTGGATTCGGATACATCCCTTGCCATACCAGTGCTGCTGGCGTTTGCATTGGAAAAACAGAGCGCAGATGTGGACCTGGCTGTGGCCTGGGGAAAGGGACACGGCGGCGATTATGACCTGCAGGAGCAGTTTCAATGGATTAAAAAGGTTACAGAGGAAGCATAAACAGGGGATTTATCCGGCACTTTAAATTCTGATGAGGAGGGGCGCATACCAGATTTTGTGTGCGCCTGCTTCTGAAAGGCCGCGGAAGAGTCTGTGTAATCGATGATAGTATAAATACTGGCGGCAAGGTCAAGAGTGATACTGAACTTTACTGTGAAAGCAATTATTTTTCCAATCGTAGAAGATACGCACGGCTCCTGTTTTCCTTTGCGGCGGTGTCGTTCTCGACATGGGGATTTAATCAAAGATTAGTATGAGGAGACCAAACGTTCACGACAAAGGCGCCAGTATTATGCAGAGCGCTACAGGAATTATTGAAGCAGTATGTCCAGAGCCAGCACTTCACCAGCACTGCCGGGATCATGGACGTTCCAGTCCGTCCGGCGGCGCAATAGCGGTGAAATAAGCACCCCATAAAAAACGAAGCTCTGGGCGCAGAAGCCTCCCAGAGCTGCTATAAGGCGGTTGCCCGGACTGGGCAGCCGCCGTTATTTTGCGGAAGGGAACAGCACAATGCGGCATAACGTTCAGAAATCCGTGGGACATATGCTGTTCTGTGAGTAAGAAATAAGGGTGCTGATCAGCATTTGCTCGTGATTTGTGGTGATGTGATCTTTCTTAACCCCGAGACAAAGAGCGCAGCTGGGGAACTCTTTGATGGAGCAAACCTTCAGGGAATTGATCTTATAGATGGAAATATCACTTTCGTAGCAAATGGAAATCCCCCGGCCATTCATGACATTTCGCAGGGCGACCTCCCGCCTGGGGCCGGAGGTCAGATTGATCAGCTTGGGAACGACGCCAGTTGGAAGGAAGTAATCTAGGATTTCCTGACGCAGTGCATATAGCCGTTCCGCCGGGCCAGCTGGGCCGCAATACCGGCCAGTCAGGGCCATAATTGGCGGCCAGCAGGCGGCTTGAAATTTACATTTCGCAATGGTATCATGAACATGCTTTTGACTGTGCCGGAGGGTAGGGCAACGCTGAGGAGCGACCTGAGCGCTGGCACAGGGGTTAGCGGAAAGGGTGATGCCAGGCGCATCACTCTTTTTTGTGGTGGTGTGCCCGGCATGGGCAATGACTTGGTGGTGAAAGTCCACTACGGGCTC
>JBJERF010000139.1:0-2129 GCA_051882115.1 Ruminococcus sp.
GTGTTTTTTATTGCCTAAACGACAAGGCCCAATCGTTCAATCTTTCGCCGGTGTTCTGTACCGGTGGTCATGATATAGATTCTTGTTGTGTCGATGCTGCTGTGTCCCAAAATATCAGCCAACTTGGCGATGTCTTTCTCAATACCATAAAAGGTTCGAGCAAACAGCTTGCGAAGATTGTGGGGAAACACCTTGCTGGCTTTTACTCCGGCTGCCTCGCAGAGAGATTTCATCTGTGCCCAAATATTGCTCCGGTCCAACGGCTTCCCGTTTCTGGTAATAAAGATTGCTCCAGAACGGATGCCGTTTTTCTTTGCGTGATCCAGAAGCATCTTCTTTAGCTTACCCGGAAGTAATATCGTCCTGGTTTTGCTTTTACATCTGACAGTGATTTCTCCACGCTTTACAGCTTCTGCGGTAAAGAACCGCAGTTCAGAGACACGAATGCCAGTGCCGCAGATGGTTTCCAGAATCAGATGCAGCTGGGGCCGGTCCTTAGCCGCCGCCAGCAACCGAAGATATTCTGATTTCGTCAGTTCTTTTTCCTCAGCACAGTAGGTCTGTCGTTGGGTCTTGATGTTTTTTACTTTGCAATCTGACCAGCCCAGGAAGGCCAGCAGGCTGTTGATGCTTGCCAGCATGGAATTGATGGAGCTGGCCGCATATCCTTTTTCAATCAGAAATTTCTTATAAGCCATCATCCGCTCTTTTGTCACAGTCTGTTGGCCTGCAAACAAATGAAAAGCACGGACATCCCGGAGATATTTCTCTACGGTGGCCGTGCTTTTTTCCTCCAGGACCAGATATTCACGAAAGGCATGGATGGTTTCTTCAGATAATATTCGTTCTGCCATTTTGGTTCCCTCCTAAGTGCGTTATTTGGATTTTCATACATATTGTATCCAATTCCAAACCTTTTTTGCACAGGACGCACAGAGGGAAAAGTACGTAGAGAAGTTTTATTTATTTGGTGGATAGATCTGCAAGATTGACGATCCGCTTTTGCTGCTTTCGGGCATACTGCACTGTCTGATAGGCCCCGCCGCTGTCATGCTCAATGCAGCAGACAACCAAGTGGGATCGGTCAACCATTTCCCAATTACGAATCTGCATGGCTGATTTGAAATGTGCAGCGGCAGAGTTTTGGCATATCTCAATCTCGTCGTAATAGCGATGAAAGCTATCCTCATTTTTTTGGTATTCCGCTGTTGGATACGGCAGCACCAGGACGAGGGCACTGTTGTCATCCCACAACGTTCGCTTGGCTCTGCGCACAGCAGAAGACGCAAGCTGATCGAATTCTCCGCTTCGGCCAACAAGAAATTCCACATATTCTTTCTCTGCCAGCAGGCGTTGAATGACAGCTTCCAGCCGTTTTTCAATTAGAGAAACCTGCGAGACATTGCGGTGCCCGAAAAAGCTGACTGTGAATATCTCCATGTCAGGGCTGCCACCTCCATTTTTTGAAAACGTGCCAGGACTGTAGGAATCCTGACACGTTTTTTCAAGCAGTCCGAAAGGGGTAATCCAAAATTTGGACGCAAAACCGCTTAAAGAGTGACCGCATCAGTTTGTTTCCCACATAGATTTAATTATAAAGGATATATTCACACAATTCAAGATAAATAACGGAACAGTTCCAATATAAATTCACTATCTGCCGGATACAATATCACAAAGGTGGTGATATTGTGTACGAAGAGGAGTTTCCTCTGCGCCTTGCGCAGCTTAGGACGTTGAAGGGCATTTCAGCCCGAGACATGAGTTTGTCTATCGGACAAAATGCCGGTTATATCAACAATATTGAAACCGGAAAAGCCCTACCTTCGATGGGCAATTTCTTCTATATCTGTGAATACCTTAACATTACTCCAAGTGCTTTTTTTGATATGGATGCACGCAATCCTGAGAAATTATCACAGCTGACTGAAAAACTGAAAAAGCTGGATGAATCACAGCTCGACTCCATATCAACCTTGGTGGACGGAATTATTAAGCAGAACTGATGTGATGCAAGTAGATATGTTCGGGGTATAGAAAGCGGCAAGCAATGCTTCTGGATAGCCAGACGGCTCCAGACGCTGCTTGTTGAGGGGTTCCCCAAGCCCCCTTGAACGCATGATTGCATC
>JBJERF010000140.1:0-9464 GCA_051882115.1 Ruminococcus sp.
TCAAATCTGAAAGCATAGAAGAGACATCCATGTTCAGGGTTTCCACAAGAAGCGGATATTGATATGCCATTTTGGCTTCTTGCTGATAGACATAGTCATCCACACCGGAAGAAAGTGCGGCAATCAGTGCGATTCCTATGATTCCAATGGAGCCGGCAAATGCGGTTAAAAGTGTCCTGGAGCGTTTAGTCCAGAGATTGTGGAAGCTGAGCGAGAGGGCAGTAATCATATTCATAGAAGCATGCCCCATGTTCCTTCTGACCGCTTCTGTTGGTTCTTGTTCCGGGACATATGGATCTGTATCGCTGATGATTTCGCCATCTTTCAGCGTAATAATACGAGTCGCATACCGCTCTGCCAGCTCCGGGTTATGAGTGACCATGATGATCAAACGATCCTGAGCCACTTCTTTCAGCAGTTCCATCACCTGTACGCTGGTTTTGCTGTCAAGAGCGCCTGTAGGTTCATCCGCAAGCACAATTTTGGGGTTGTTGACCAAGGCCCGGGCGATAGCCACACGTTGCATCTGCCCTCCGGAAAGCTGATTGGGAAGCTTTGTCAGTTGATCCCCCAGTCCCACCTTCGCAAGGGCTTGTGCTGCCATATCTTTTCGCTGTTTCCCTGAAATACCGGAAATCGTCAGTGCCATCTCGACATTTGACAAAATGTTCTGATGCTGGATCAGGTTATAGCTCTGAAAAATAAACCCGATGGAATGATTACGATAAGAATCCCAATCTCTGGGGGAATAACCGCTCGTAGAAATATGATCGATCACCAGGTCTCCGGAATCATAATGATCCAGACCTCCGATGATATTGAGCAGCGTCGTCTTTCCAGAACCAGAAGGCCCCAGAATTGCGACAAATTCATTTTTTCGAAAGGAGAGGTTGATATTGTTCAATGCAATATGGCTGTTTTTCCCTGTTCCATAACTTTTCCGGATTTCTCTTATCTCAACCATAATTGCAGTTCACCTTCCTTTCCGATTGTTAACTGATACGGCATTGCACATAGTCCATCCAATATGCGCAATGCTTTATTTTGAAATCTTACAACGTCTCTTTTCTTCCTGGTTCGTAACGGCTAAGCAGTATATTATCTACATTAGGGGCGCAAACAGGCGAAGGACACTTTGAAAAGCCCTTTTAATCGGGTTCGCTTTGCAATCTTCAAAGGTAATTTCATGGGATACATCTACAGTATCCAAAAAGTCCTGCTTCATCTTCATAACAGCGTGTTTGTCGCACATCCAGATCCCACACTCAAAATGAAGATACAAACTCCGAAAATCCAAATTGGCTGTTCCGACGCTGGCAACTCTATCGTCGGATACGAATGTCTTGGAGTGGATAAAACCGCCGGTATACTCATATATTTTCACGCCACCCTGCGTCAACTCTCTGTAATATGATCGGGTCGTCATATGAATTAGTGCCTTGTCCCAGACTTGCGGCGTAATGATCCGAACATCAACGCCGCTTTTCGCGGCCAGGCAAAGGGCCGACACCATACTGCCATCTACGATTAGATAAGGCGTTGTAATGTATACATACTCTTTCGCCTGATTGAGTATCTGCATATATACATGCTCGCAGACATTTTCATCATCCAAAGGACTGTCTGCATAAGGCTGCACATAGCCAGATGTATCCTTTCGCTGAGGATACCCGTCTGCCGGATAAAAATCGGCAAAGCATTCATGTGTCTTGCAGCACAGTTCCCACATTTCCAGGAACATCAGTGTCAGACTCCATGCCGCTTTTCCTTCCACTTTCACGGCACAATCTTTCCAGTAACCGTGTTTCTCATACAAATTGACATATTCATCTGCAAGATTCAGTCCCCCTGTAAATGCGACCGTCCCGTCAATGGCCGTGATTTTACGGTGATCCCGATTGTTTTGACTGGTCGAGAGAAATGGGCGGAACGGATTAAAGGCTACACATTTGATGCCATATTGAGCCATCTGCTTTGCGAAATTTGAAGGCAATGTCAAGAAACAACCGATGTCGTCATAAATAATTCTCACGTCCACACCGCAGCTTGCTTTTTCGATTAATATTTCCAAAACGCTATCCCAGAGCAAGCCAGGATCAAGGATAAAGTACTCCATAAAGATGTAAGATTGCGCTTTTCTCAGTTCATAAAGAAACGGTGCCCAAAACATTTCTCCCGGTGAATAATATTGAACATCGCTCTGATCATAGGCGGGAAAGCCAGCATAATCCTGTATGTATTGTTTCTGTGTTGAATAAGGAAACAGATCTGCTTGCGATTTTTGTGCGGACACCGAGCCGGGACGATGATACAGCATTTTTGTATCCTGCTTGATCTGCGCGATAGCTGTACGAAAATGACGCGTGGATGATTGAAAATAGCAGAGCAGATAAAGCACACTGCCAAACAGCGGGAACAACAGGGTCAATGATATCCATGCCACTTTATGGGCGCCCTTATCCTTTTGACAGACGACATGCAATGCTATAAACCCACTTGCAGCACGTAAGAGAACACGGATTATTTCTGCTGCGGTGGTTTCACTGTTTATCACATAACAGATAAACAGAACCTGTAACACCAAAAGCAAAATCACTGCAACCCGTCTGCGTACCAGTGCTCGAAACCATGCACGCTTGAATCGCATCTTGTTCCCTCCTGATAATGTCAGTCATTTTCTGACTGTTCTCTTTTCCAGATGTTCCGGTGCTGCCGTCTTCTGTCAGGCGGGAAGAAAGTCTAAAATTGCTCGACCGTCCTGATACCCCTTGTCATATAAACGCTTCAATGCATCCCGGTTTTTTGTCAACGTATCCACGCCGCAGATATCATCTGGTGCAATAATGCACACACGTCCATCCGCTTCATATTTTTTAGCCAACGCAACACCGCAATTGTATTGCCGGGCTCGCTGCCGGAGCCGATGCGCACTTTGAGGATAGTCCCGTTCAATTTTTTTCGCAAATTTCATATCCAGTCCGGGGTCCCCTATCAGATCCCTCGGCTTTGTCAGAATCAGGACCACTTTATCACATCCCAGAGCAAATGCCGTTTCAATCGGAACCGCGTCACTCAAAGCTCCATCGTAATAGAAAACCCCATTAACCATATACGGATGACACACATACGGAATGGCCGAGGATGCTTTCAGCACAGCGTAATCATCCTGATGCAGATCAGTCTTATCAAAATACTCTGCTTCTCCTGTTTTTGCGTTTGTCGCTACTGCGACAAAATCAATTGTGCTGTTCATAATGGCTCCATAATCCAAGGGGTTTTCGCCATCAGAGTTGCTGAGGTTGCCATAGATGTAATCCAAATCCAGATAGGAATGCTTTTTGAAAAAATTACGAATACTCATGTATTCCTTACGAAACGGGTATTCTGTAAAAAATAGATAATTTCTTTTTTTCTGCCCGGCTATGTAAGAAGCGACATTGGCACTGCCTGCGGAAACACCAATGCCCAGGTCAAAGCGGATTCCCTGATCCATACAGAAATCAAAGACTCCGGCCGCGTAAACGCCCCGCAAACCGCCGCCTACATCGACAACACCTGTTTTCATGTACTCCCGCACTCTTCCTTCGTCAAAATATCTTTCATCATACCGACACCCAGAGCGCCATCTCCCGTATGGCAGCAGATGCTGAGCGGCAGAGGGTCTAACCCAATCACAATATCCGAAAATGCTGTTTGCAATTCTTCCCTCCACAGCATTCCCGCCTGGACATCTCCGGAATAAGCTGCACGAATCGCAATTTTTTGACCCGAAAACCGCCGTTCCTGGTCATCCTTCAACCCATCAATCATGGCTTTCATTGCTGCGCGCATTCCCCGGACTTTCCTGTAGGCATCCAACTTACCGCCCTGGATCTGTAAAACCGGTTTGATACTCAGCATAGTGCCTACGGCAGCCCCGGCTGCTGTCACTCGGCCGCTTTTTTTCAGATGCTCCAATGTATTGACAGCGATATAGATACTGGCTTCCAGACCATCCTGCTCCAGGTAGGATGAAATCTCCTGTGCCGTCTTCCCTTGGCTGACCAAAGAAACCGCTTCCAGCACCGATTGGCGCAGCGTAACGGAAATCCTGTGATTGTCTATCACATGTACTTTCCCGTCGTATCCCTCAGCCAGCATTGCCGCAGTCTGACAGCTCCCTGAGAGGCCGCTGGACATAGGAAGATAAAGAACCTCCTCATAGCGCATCAGCAGGCCCTCCCAACAATCCATCAGGAGCCCCGGTGCTGGCTGAGAGGTACTTACGCTTGCCCCCTGGCGTAAACGTTCAAAAAAATCCTCCTGAGAAATGGATTCATTTTCAAAGTAAGTCTCTTCGTTTACGATTACAGGCATTGCGACCTGGTAAATGCCAAGCTTCTTTGCTTCCTCAGCAGTGATTCCGCTGTTTGTGTCTGTTACAATTGCAATTCTTTTATCCATACTCTTCTCCTTTGCACGTGAACAATTCACAAAGGATGTGTGCATATTGACGTTATAAACCTATGGATAAGTTTATGCCGGTTTTTTTCTCTTACGGTATAACGTATAAATTACTGTGGTAATAAGAATATAAGCAATCTCCGCGCAGAGAGAGATGATAAATTCCGGTGATCGCACATTCCTGGCACTCATTCCCATAATTGGAAAGGTGATCATATGCGGAAGCATACCCAACAGACTGCCTGCAAGGAATTTTGGATACTCAACACTCACTGCACCCATGTACAGGCTGAGCACATCACTGGGAAGTCGAACCATACGGGCAAAGAATGTAAAGATAAAATCATTCTTTGCCCTTAGTTCTTGAATCGAGCCTGCTCTGGGATATTTTTGGCGGATTTGCTCCACTGCAGCAGATCCTGTTTTTTCCCCTATTTCATACGGAAGTGTCACCATAATTACACTTCCTATGATATTCAAGATGATTGCGATTGGCAGCGGGAACAGGATCCCATTGGCTGCATACAAGAGTCCGCAATAAATTACAATACTCAGGCTCTTCAGCGCAAACAGAAACAGCATGAAAATTGCCGCAAGCCAAGGGTTATGAGGCGTAAAATGTGCAATTCCTTCTGCGGACAATTCCTTGCGATATACAATGCACAGAACAATGATTCCTGCCCAAATCAATACCAGTGCGACTTTTCTTCCCCTGCTTAATTGCTTTTTCAGATCGCTATCCGAAGGCACCTGCCTGAATACTGCGTGATAGAGACGGCCGTACATAATCAGAGCCATCAGCATAACCGTTGCACATATTGTTATGAGTATCTTGGCCGTAGTCTCCGGAATATCTGCAAACAGAATCAGAATCATCGTTACAGCATACAAAGTCACCGTGTTTAGTTTTCCATACCATTTTGCGCTGTTCACTGAAGCTGTGTATTTAAGCGCCAGATATCCCCAAAACAGCATGAGACTTTCCTTGATAAGGAATAAAATCAGTAATGCCCACATCCAAGGGTACCTGGAGAGTAGGCAAACGACTAATGCAGCCTGCGTAAGCTTGTCTGCAATCGGATCCAGCACTTTCCCGGCATCGGAAACTATATTGAATTTCCTGGCGATTTTGCCGTCAATGATATCTGTGATTGCGGAAACCGCAGCTACCAGAATTGTGAGCGCATACGCTTTCTGTGCGCAATACAGCCAGAGGATAAGAGGAACAAGAAGAAGGCGAATCAGACTCATCAGATTTGGAATTGTAAATATATTCTCTTTCTTGAATCGGTTGCTTTGCATACTGTCCTCCTATCGTCTGCCATTATGACGGCATTCCGCTCGCTCTGGCACGTTTTACACTTCCGTGCCGGATACTCCGTGGTCCTCCTGCCAAATCCGCTCTGCCACCGGTGCCCAGTTTTTCGCATATTCCACGCACTTTCCGCAAAGGTGCTCCGCGCTCTCCGGCGCCTCCAGATCCGTGGATCTGGCTCCAGACTCCTGTACAATTCTTTGCAGAATGCCCGGATTTTCCAGCATGGGGCAGGGTCTTAAATGGTTATCATTGAACGGCTGACCTTCATGATATTTCAGGAACAGCGGCTGCCGCAGGCAGTCCAGCAACGATTTTTCATTGATATTGGCACCGGAGTAATGGATGAATACACATGGCTCTACATCGCCTGCCGCATTGATGTGACAGTATAGCTTTCCTCCGGCGATACAACCGTTTGTAAATTCTCCGTCATTCTGGAAATCAATCGCAAATATCTCCTTGCCGCCCTCCAAGCCGCGGATCTCCCTTACCCGGTTTTTCATGTACACGCGCTGATCCGGCGTAAGGAGCAGTTCAGTGGATGCGTTCATGCCCACCGGCATATAGTGGAAATACCACGCAAAAGCGCAGCCTTTGCCTATGAGCATATCCAGGAATTCATCGCTGGTTACATCCAGATAGTTCCTGCTGGTATAGCAGATGGATACGCCAAAGGGAATCTTATAGGAATGCATCAGCTCCATAGCCTGGATAGCCTTCCCAAAATGTCCCTCTCCACGGCGGCTGTCATTGGTGTCTTCAAAGCCTTCGATACTCACGGATACGAAGAAGTTACCGACCCGGAGCAGGTCCTGACAAAACTCGTCGTCAATCAGTGTACCGTTTGTGAAGGCGTGGAATGCGATGTCCTGGTGTTTTTCACACAGCCGCAGGATGTCCTTCTTGCGCACCAGCGGCTCCCCGCCTGTTAGCAGGCACGCGTGGATGCCAAGTTCTTTGCCTTCAGTGAGTACTTTGTCCATGATCTCATAACTGAGATTCTGCTTATGCCCGTACTCCGCTGCCCAGCATCCTGTGCAGTGCATATTGCAGGCAGAAGTCGGATCCATCAGGATGATCCATGGAATATTGCACTGGTACTGCTCAGACAACTCCTGTGCTGTTCGGTAGCCACGAAAGCCGCCTTCATACGCAGCGTTCAACAGGAACGAAGAAAGAATTTTCGGATCACTGTCTTTGATGATCCGATCCGCATAGCGGGCCCATTTGCTGTCCTGGTTGGAGGCAATCTGCCGAAGGGTCTCAAAGCTGTCGTCGTTCCATGCGCCTTTCATAATCTTTTCCACAAAGCCAATCAGATCATTTGCAGCTTCCGTTGCTGTTTCTGTCCGGCTCTTCGCAATAAATTTATCCAGCACAGCCTTAAATGCCATGCGTTCAGCCGCGTGTACGAGTTTGTTCTGCATCTATGCCTTCTCCCTTCAGTATCCTGATCATATGTGGAGTAAAAGATCTGTCTGCTCCCAGGGCATGTCTGCCGCATTACTCCCGAAGTGACCATAGCAGGAAACCCGGGAGAAGATAGGATTCGTCAGACCAAATTTGTCAATAATGGCCATAGGCCGCATATCTACTGTGCGGGATACTGCGTCATAAATGGTTTCCTTTTTCAAATGCTCGGTACCGAAGGTGTCAATCCGAAAAGATACCGGCTCCGCCAGTCCAATAGCATATCCAAGTTGCACTTCACAGCGGTCGGCAAGGTCAGCGGCAACAATGTTTTTTGCAATATACCGCGCCAGATATGCGCCACTGCGGTCAACTTTGGAAGCATCTTTTCCGGAAAATGCTCCTCCGCCATGTCGGGCATAGCCGCCATAGGTGTCTGCAATCAGTTTCCGCCCTGTGAGGCCGGAATCTGCAGCTGGACCGCCCATAACAAACCGTCCGGTGGGGTTGATGAAGAATTGTGTTTCTCTGTCCACCAGTGAATCTGGCAGTGTCGGAAGAATCACATGGTCAATGATGTCCTGGCGCAGTTTTTCTATATCAACCCAATCCCGGTGTTGACTGGACACAATAACAGCAGCAATCCGACTCGGCTGGTCTTTTTCATCGTATTCTACAGTAACCTGTGTTTTGCCGTCCGGAAGCAGATAATCCAGTTCGTTGATTCGGCGCACCTGTTCCAGACGCTTTGCCAAAGAATGGGCCAACTCAATAGGCATCGGCATCAGGTTGGAAGTCTCCTTGCAGGCATATCCAAACATCATGCCCTGGTCGCCGGCACCGCTGTTCAGGCGTTCTGACAAGCTCCTGCGGTCAATTCCTCTGGCAATATCCGGGGACTGTTTGTGCAATTCCACCTGAATTTTACATGATTTCGCGTCAAATCCCTGCCCGGGTGTGGTGTACCCAATTTCCTGAATGACGCGTCTGGCAGTAGAATGATAATCAATCTCAGCACTGGTTGTTACTTCTCCAAAAATATGGACAGAGTTTGTCGCGCAAGTTACCTCGCAAGCGACGCGGGATTGCGGATCCTGCTCCAAAAGAGAATCCAGAATTTTGTCCGCAATCTGGTCGCAAACTTTGTCGGGATGGCCACAGGTTACAGACTCAGACGTAAAGTAGTTTCTTTTCATATTTTTCCCCTCGCAATCAAAGTAGTAGTTTTTATTGTCCCGCTCCCAGGACAGTGATCATTTCTTGCCGCATTTTCACATAAGCGTGCATATACTGCTAGGTGTTAATTAAGTTACAACACTTAATCTGAAATTTACATGGTGGAAAAAAGCGGTTCCTCCTATTTAGGACAGACTTCTTTTTTTCTTCGATTTTGGGGGAAAATAATGAAATTGTCCGAATTCACCATAAAACGAAAAGCTGTGAGATAATTGGCCTTGACTTTTTTTGCGCTTTCAATATAATGTAATTAAATACTTAATTATATTTATCATTTCGAGGTTAACCTTATGAACCCTCAAAGCTACACAGAGTTAGAAAAAGAATTTGCGGCATGTCATAAATTGTTGACTGCGTTTGGGGATGAAGTACGTCAGAGGCTTCTGATGGTCATGTTGAAATCAGATGCCTCCGGTGTACGCGTTGCAGAGATCGCAAATGAAATGAAGTTGACTCCTCCAGCAGTCTCCCATCATATGCAGATTTTGAAGGATGCGGGTATCGTTCACTGCCGGAAAGAAGGCAAGTTCATTTATTATTATTTTGATTCCGCCGGGCATAACATCGATAAGCTGCTGGCACTGTTTACCCAGGTAAAAAGTTTAATTTCCGTCGATAGACCGTACCGTACCATATAGAGAGGAAATACAAAATGGCTAACTACACAGAAAAAGCAATCTTCAATGCCTTTGAAGAACTGTTGCTTGAGAAACCTTTTGATAAAATTACGGTATCCGCCATTGTTTCCAAGAGTGAGATCAGCGCCAACACCTTTTACTATCACTTTCAGGATATCTATGACCTGCTGGATCATTGGCTGGATAAAAAGAAAGAGCTTTTTATTGGGCAGGCCAAAGCGTCCGACAGTTGGGAAGATACCCTGAAGGTATTTCTCCACACCATGCAGGACAATCCAAAACTCATTTACCATATTTCCAATTCCATCACAAGAGAACGGTTGGAACGATATGTATTCACCTCCGTCGAAAGCCAGTTTCGGGATTACATTGACAAAAAGATGCCCTATTCCAATATGTCAGACGATACACGGCGGCTG
>JBJERF010000141.1:0-5731 GCA_051882115.1 Ruminococcus sp.
TTCTGCGGCACACAAAACGATCCGCTTAATGCTGCTCGGTCTCCCGCCTGACATGGTTCACGGTGCTTCATTGCACAGGACCCGCACACCTATATTCCGGAGCTGATCCCGGAAAACATTCCGACTGATACAGAAATCCGAATCAGATATTTGTATTATACCATACTCCCCAAAAATTTTCAAGTCCTTTTCACAAAAAAATTGCCCATGGAAAAAACTTTTTTCTATGGCTCTATGTATTTTTCATAAATTTCAGGGCAACAGCATTTACTTTTTTCCTTAAAAATGTTCCACCGGAACATTTTTAAGGGATACATATTTCATCATTGGAACAAGGGGAAGCGGTCTTGTTCGCTTCCCCTCGAAAAAGCTGTCGCTTTTTCTCACCCCATTCCCCGTGCGCCAGAAGGATGGCGCAGGGGATTTCGCCGTCTGCGGACGGCGACCAGGGACGCTGTCCCTGGACCCTGCCAGCATTTTTTTGCAAAAAACTGCTGGACCGAAAAAAATTCTTACTTGTGAAAAGTAAATGCTGTCGCCTTGTCATAAATTTAAGAATTGGTTGACAAAAACAAAGAAAATATGTTACAATCAATAGGACGACTTTCGAATGTACCATGGCTCTGTTTGTAAAGGAGGTACTGCATATGAACTGTAAAAAAGGAATCATGAGATGGACAGCCCTGCTGATAACTGCCGGAATACTGTCCCATTTTGTATCGCCTGTGTCTGCGGATGCTCCTGCACCCGGTGAACTGCATGGAAGCTATCTGTATCTGTATGCACAGGAAGATGATGTGCAGGATGGGGAGACGGCTCCGGAGATGTCTGTTGTACAGGCATCCCGTCTGCCGTCATCCTATGATTTGCGGGATGAGGGCTGTGTAACACCGGTGCGCAACCAGGGGACAGAGGGCATGTGTTTTGCCTTTTCTGCCATAGGCGCATGTGAATCCAATTTGCTCAAGCAGGGGTTGAAGGCGGATTGGAGTACGCTGGATTTGTCTGAAGCACATCTGGGCTATTTTCTCTATACTCAGCAGGAAGATCCGCTGGATCCCCTTTACGGAGATTATATAGATGCTTCTGCCAAAGGATCAAGCGGCGGAAATGGTATGCTGGCAGCAGCCGGCATTGCATCCGGAATGGGCACGCAGCTGGAGCAGTTCTGCGCTTATGATGACTGGGACAGCGGTTATTCTGCTTATCAGAGGTATGGCGGACAGTATCGTCTGCGAACCATGGAGACGGTCACACGAGTGACAACGGATACGGAACGGAATACCATTAAAAAATGGCTGATGGAATCCGGCGGTGTGGGAGTTGCCTTTTACAGTAAGCGTTCCTTATACTATGATAATGGTACATCCTATGCGTACTATGCCGCCAATAAGTCCTTTTATAAGGATGCCAACCATGCAGCTCTGATTGTAGGCTGGGATGATGATTACAGCCGGGAAAACTTTTCAGAGGAAAACCGTCCGGATTATGATGGCGCTTGGCTTGTAAAAAACAGCTATGGCGTGGATTTGTTTGATGACGGCTACTTCTGGCTGTCCTATGAGGATCCGTCGACAGGGTCTTTCTGCCGGTATGAGCTGGATCCCCTTTCCATGTATGATGATGTATATGAATATGATGGGGCTGGGTATATCACAGCGTATAATTATGATGCAGCAGCCAATATTTTTGTGGCGGAAAATGACTGTACGCTGACCAAAGCCGCATTTTATATGTCCACCGGCAACAGCAGCGGCTCCTCCTATGAAATCGATGTCTATCTGCTGGAGGAGAATACCACCGATCCTACAGACGGCATACAGGTTGCTTCTGTATCGGGAAAAACACTGAACAATGGATATTATACGGTTGCGCTGGATCAGCCGGTTTCGCTTTCAAAGGGTCAGCAGTTCTCCCTTGTGCTGCGTATAAAAAATGAGCAGGGTCAGAATGGCTATCTTGCCATTGAGGAAAACAGTTCTATTAACAGCAATTTTGCGCTGCATTATCATGCAGACCCCGGAGAAAGCTACATACTCAGTGAGAATGAATGGGTGGATACAACTACCATGAAAGGAGAGTACGGCGCATTCGGTAACATTCCTCTGAAAGCCTTTGCCCAGCGTACGGAAACCGGAGAACCGCTGCGTCTGAATGCAGCGCTTTCCCTTGCAGAGCAGGCAGCAGATGCCCCGGGAGAGGTGCTGACGGAAGCCATCCGGCAGGGACAGACGGTGCGTGAAAGCGGCTCCGGAACGGCTGCACATACGTATGCATCTGCCACATTGCTGTCGGTACTGGAGACCGAAAGCGGCAGTCCTCAGTTCCCGGAATATCTGTATGCAGATTTCGATGAAATTTCCGGAGACAGCAATCAAAACGGCAGCATAGAGATTGCAGATGCCACGGAAGTCCTGAAAATATATGCTTCACGCTCCGTGGGGCAGATGATCCGTCTGCGGCAAGGGGAGACTTATGCAATGGATGTGGTTACAGACGGAACCATTGATTTAAATGATGCCAGCGAAATTCTACAGCGGTATGCAAGGGCTGCCGCTGGAAATAATTCTTCTTGAAAATAGTATGCTAAGATAGTATGCTGCTCCGGACACGCTCCGGAGCAGCGTGCTTTATGATGGCTCTTCAAAAATTTTTCAGAAAAATTGAAAAAAGGTCTTGACAAATGCATCCGGTTGTAGTATAATAGCTTTTGTAATCAAACAAAAGAGATTCCTCCATAGCTCAGTCGGTAGAGCACTCGGCTGTTAACCGAGTTGTCGTTGGTTCGAGTCCAACTGGGGGAGCCATGCAAGCAAAGCTGAAATGACAGGATGTGTCATTTCAGCTTTTTGTTGTATTTGGTTGTTTTTACAGATATATTTTTATATGGCTCTTATGCCATGCAAAACCATTTTTACGTTTTAAAACAGCCGCAGGGCATAAAAAAGACCGTCACTGGATTTCTTCCGGTGGCGGCTTTTCTTGCAAAACAAAAAAACCACGCAATCAGAATTTCCTCTGAAACTGCGTGGTTTTCATATGGTCGAGGTGACAAGATTCGAACTTGCGGCCCCTACGTCCCGAACGTAGTGCTCTACCAAACTGAGCCACACCTCGATGAAATCGCTTCACATTAGCTGACTTAGATAGTATATCATATGGAGGGGGATTTGTCAACGGATTTTTTTGATTTTTTAGAAAATAATGTTGAACCATGGCATATGGGCTTTTTTTTATTTCACATGGATTGATTCCGAAATACAGATGCCTGATTTTCTTTGCATTGCATAGTACATGCGTTATTTGGAAATCAGCTTTATTGTGCTTCTTTGAACAAATGCAGCTGATCCTGCTGCTGGGTAAAGAGCTGATCCAGAAAAAGCTCCAGCTTGCCTTTATTGCGTTCGGTCAGCTGGGAGAATTTTTCAAGGATATTCTGCTCGTCCGGAGCAAGGCGTGTGCCGGTGTTGTTATGGGGGGAATTTGTGCGGCCTGCAATATAGTCCAGACTGACATCGTAGAAGTCAGCAAGCAGCACGGCAAAATCCAGCGGTACGGTATGCTTACCCTGTTCGTAGTTGGTATAGGTGGTCTTATGCATGTACAGCTTTTTGCACAGTTCTCCCTGTGTCAGATCGCTGTCCTCTCTCAGATCCCGGATACGCTGGTAATGTTGCATAAGTGAAGCCCCTTTCGTTTATCACATTTACTGAAATTATACCACAAATGATGTCTTTCTATTGACTTTTTACAACAAATGTGGTATTGTATTTTTGTAAATACATCGTTCGTTGTATTTACATGAACAAAAATACAATAAAAGGGAGTTGGTATTATGAGAAGGAAATTGGTAAGTTTTATAATTTCTGTTGTGGTATTGCTGAGTGCATTTCCATTTAGCTCTCTGACCGCATCTGCTATTTGCTGTCGAAAAGATTTTTTTGACAAGAGCAGATACACGTTAACTGGAAATATGGCAGAGGACGTTGCTACAATTGCAAAATCGCAAAAAGGAAGAACCGAAGCAGAATTCGGGTATTCAGGAGTTGATGCAGGTGCATGGTGTGATGAATTTGTAGCTGACTGTATTGAAAATGCAGGAGCAGATTCTTCCATAGTTGGACATGGTGGAACTGTAGCTAATTTTGAATCAGTTATGCGTGAAAAAGGTGCCATAGAGGTAAGTTCTCCTCAGACAGGAGATTTGTGTTTTATGACATGGAGTCATGTTGAAATAGTAACTAAGGTTGAAAACGGTGTAGTATACTGCGCAGGTGGCAATAACGCTGGAGGTAAGTGCGCCGGTGAAAGATCTTTTAGCAATAGTCAAATTAGGCTGTTTTTGAGACCAAATTATAATAACATCCCGGTGCCTGATCTTGTTACCCCTACTATTTCCACTGACAAGGATTCCTACACTGTAGGCGATACAGTCAATATTTCATGGACAGCTTCTCCGGCAGGTTCTAATTTATCCCATTATTGGCTTGTTATTTCCGGTCCGAACGGTGAGTATCCTTATGCGGGCACCATGAATTTAAACACTTCGTATTCATTTGTTGCATCTCAGGCAGGAGATTATACGATTACAACCTATGCTACACCAAAAGGGTCTTTAGAGGGTGAAGGCAGCTTGACAGATACGAAAACGATTTCTGTGCAGGAAAAAGAGATTGCTTGGAATATGAGTTTATCCACATCATCTATGAATTTTATTCTTGGACAGGGTCAGAAATCAACGACTACACTTACTGTAAATGGAGATATGAGTAAAGGCGGCATTGTGAACACAGATGATTCCGGCTGTAAAGATATAGTGGATATTACATATAATAATGATGGCAAAAAGACATCCACACAGGCGATTATGTCATTTACAGTGACACCAAAGGCGGTAGGAAGCGGCAACTGTTTATTTTATGTAACAGTTAACGGAACAACAGTTGCCAGCGTGAATCTGAGTATATCAGTTACAATTGATTCGTGCAAAGTACGATTGTATGATGATGGTGTAATTATGGCAGAATACGGAATAAAGTGCGGCACTGTGTTTGATGATTTCCTATTGCCTGATATGAGCAAAACTGGTTATACATTTGAGGGATGGTATACAGCTGAAAGTGGTGGAACAAAATATTCTGTAGGTTCAAAAGTGCCGAAAATTTCAGAATTAAATTTGTATGCACATTGGAGTAAATATAAATTTAACGTAACAAGAAATACAGTTACATTAAATATTACGGATAATTCAAGTGAAGAAATTGTATTCTCATTTGAAAATATACGTTCTGATGATCATCCGTTGGTAAACATCCATACAATTCGTGGTGAAGATCGAAAAATTTCATATACATGGGGAACATGGGATAATAATTCAATTAAATTGACAGCAAAAGGCGTTGCCACCGGAACAGAAACTATTACATTTAATTTGATTGATAATGATACAAAAGAAGTCCTTGCTACACAAAAAGTTACATTTATCGTTGAGCAGAACAAATGTTCTGTAACGTGGAACAGTAATTTTACAGGTGGTACAGTTAAGCATACAGAATATGTATGGGGAGATACATTCGGAGCAGCAGCAGACACGCCGCCTGAAAATCGAACCGGCTATACTTTTGAAGGATGGTATAACGGAAGCATTAAAATTACTCCTGATACACTTGTTCCGGAAAAAGATGCACTGACATTATATGCAAGTTGGAAAGCAGATGGCATATATGTATCC
>JBJERF010000141.1:5831-9358 GCA_051882115.1 Ruminococcus sp.
CCTATATAACTTTTACGGTAACGCCCTCGGCAGCTGCTGGTGATACATATGTAATTACAGCTTTAGAAAAAGGACTTGATGGTACACATGGTATTATTTCAACAGCTGACAGTAGAAGTGTGGAGTATAATATGAGCAACGGCGCAATTATTATCAAGGAAAATCCGGTTTATGGTGACATAAACCAGGACGGAAAAACGACCATCACAGATGCTGTAGCACTTCAAAAATATCTCATCACCCTGAAAACGCTCACCTCGGAGCAGCTTTCGCTTGCCGACATAAACGGAGACGGACGAGTGAACACCTTTGATTTAAGTCTGCTTAAGCAGCTCTTAAAATAATCCCCTACGAAAACCAGAAAGGACTGCTGCATTTGTATGCGGCAGTCCTGCTTTCTGTATGGTTCAGCAGATGCCGGATTTCCATGGGATGAAAATAAAACTTTTGTAAAAATCAAAAAAGCCCTTGACAAGCGGCGGAATGTATGGTATCATTGTAAAGCTGAATGCCTTTACACCGCAAAGGAGGTATGGCGTGTGGCAAAGAATTTGCAGTTCGTCATGCTTCTGGATTGCTACGGCGAATTTCTGACCCAGCGTCAGAGACAGGCAACGGAGCTGTATTATGGCGAGGATTTGTCCCTGGGAGAAATCGCAGAGCTTGCAGGAACCTCCCGTCAGGCAGTCCGGGACAGCATCAAGCGCAGTGAAGAAATCCTTCTGGATATGGAGGAAAAACTGCAATTTGCAAAAAGACTTCATGCGCTGAGAATGAACTATGCGGAAATTGCTGCAATGACAGAGAACATTGCAGAAAAGACAACAGAAAATCCGGCGGCACAGCAAACATGCCGTGCGGTTCTTGAAAAGGTGCAGGAGGGTCTGCATCTGCTATAACCGGAAGCGGAAAAGGAGGATGTGCAATGGCTTTTGAGGGTCTTTCCGATAAGCTGAATAAGGTGTTCAAAAAATTGAAATCTCATGGGAAGCTGACTGAAGCAGATGTCAAGGAAGCCATGCGTGAAGTCCGGATGGCACTTCTGGAAGCAGATGTCAGCTATAAAGTCGTAAAGGACTTTGTAGCAAAGGTTTCTGAAAGAGCTGTGGGCGAAGAAGTCCTCAGCAGCCTGACACCCGGTCAGCAGGTCATCAAAATTGTAAACGAAGAGCTGTGCGCCCTTATGGGAAACGATCATACACATATCAATTTCCCATCCAAGCCGCCCTGTGTCATCATGATGTGCGGTCTGCAAGGCTCCGGTAAAACGACCCATGCTGCCAAGCTGGCAAAGCTCCTGAAAAAAGAAGGTCACTATCCGCTGCTGGTTGCCTGCGATATCTATCGCCCGGCGGCTATCAATCAGCTTCAGGTGGTCGGTGAACGTGCCGGCGTCAAGGTCTTTGAAATGGGACAGATTTCTCCCATGATTATTGCAAAAGAAGCCATGAAGTACGGCAAGGATCATGGAAATGATGTGATCATTTTCGATACAGCAGGCCGTCTGCATATTGATGAAGCCCTGATGGATGAGCTGAAAGAGCTGAAAAAGCTGACTAGTCCCCATGAAATTATGCTGGTTGTGGATGCTATGACCGGTCAGGATGCAGTCAATGTGGCAAAGGCTTTTGATGATGCACTGGGTATTGACAGCGTACTCATGTCCAAGCTGGATTCCGATACAAGAGGCGGTGCAGCACTGTCTGTACTGGCTGTCACCGGTAAGCCCATCAAATATGTGGGTATGGGCGAAAAGCTGGATGAGTTTGAGCAGTTCCATCCCCAGCGTATGGCATCCCGTATTCTGGGCATGGGCGATGTGCTCACCCTGATTGAAAAGGCAGAAAGTACCGTTGACCGCAATGAAGCAGAGCGTCTGGCACAGCGTCTGGAACAGAATCAGTTTGACTTGAACGATTTGCTGGATCAGCTGCGGCAGATTCAGAAAATGGGCTCCTTGCAGTCAATTCTGGGCATGCTCCCCGGTGTGGGCAGCAAGCTCAAGGATGTAAATCTGGATGACCGTCAGTTCGTGCGCATTGAGGCTCTGATTACTTCTATGACGCCGGCAGAACGGAAAAAGCCTTCTATCATCAATCCCTCCCGCAAGCGGAGAATCGCTGCCGGAAGCGGCAACAAGGTAGAGGATGTCAATCGCTTGCTCAAGCAGTTTGAGCAGATGCAGAAAATGATGAAGCAGCTGGGCGGTGCAGCAAAGGGCAAAAATGGCAAGATGTCCCGCCGTGCTATGAAGAAGCTTGCCGGCATGAATCTGGATGATATTCAGAATATGCAGGGCAGCGGAAATATGCCGGGACTTCCGCCGGGCGTTTTTCCGCCCAAGCGATAAGAAAAGGTAATCATGCAGGAAACTGCTGATATATAAAATCATCACATGGAGGTGAAAAAGAAATGGCAGTAAAAATCAGACTGAGAAGAATGGGCGCAAAGAAGGCTCCGTTTTATCGTATTGTAGTTGCTGATGAAAGATATCCCCGTGACGGCAGATTCATCGAAGAAATCGGTTACTATGATCCGACAAAGGAACCGTCTGTTGTAAAGGTAGATGCTGAAAAGGCAAAGAAGTGGCTGTCAAATGGTGCACAGCCGACAGATACCGTGAAGGGCATTCTGAAGAAGGAAGGCGTTCTTTAATCGGAATGTCGTCTGATCCATGCAGGTTGGGAGCAGCTCTGCGGTTTTCGTATGACTGCTCACGCTTCTTGCAGGTATTTTTCCGAAAGGAGCAGACATATGCAGGAATTGCTGTACACGATTGTAGCAGGTCTGGTTGAAGATCCGTCTGCGATTCAGATTACAGAGGATGCCCCCGATGAAGAAGGGGTTATCGTATTCCACTTGAGCGTTGCTCCGGATGATATGGGCAGAGTCATTGGAAAGCAGGGCAGAATTGCCAAGGCAATCCGTGTGATTATGCGTTCCGGTGCTGCAAAGACCAATCAGAAGATTGCAGTGGAAATTGATTAAATAGAGTGGTGCAGGCGGTTCCCATGGGATTCGCCTGTTTCTATATATGTTTATAAATTCATAGAGGTTTTCGTTTCCGGTTTTAGGCTCTCCTTTTTCAGGCTGTGTTATAGGCTCTCCTTTTAAGGAGAGCTGGCTTGCCGAAGGCAAGACTGAGAGGTTATTCGTTGTAAACGTTCCACCGGAACGTTTACAAGGGATGCTTGCTTCAACGTTTAAGCAGGGGGAAGCGGTCTTGTACGCTTCCCCCTCGAAATGCTGTCGCATTTCTCACCCCTTTTCTCCGCGCGCCGGAAGGATGGCGCAGGGGATTTCGCCGTCTGCGGACGGCGACAAGGGGGCTGCTCGCCCCCCTTGACCCCCCGACCGCTTTTTTTGAGAAAAAAGCGGCGCAAAAAAACTTTTATACCTTTTGACCTTGCGGCAACCTTTCCCCCCTCCCTTGTGGGAGGGGTTGATGCCTGCCTGTTTTCAGTAACGTTCAAGGGGGTGGGGTAAACGGTCCAGCGGTACGCTGGTTTCGCCGTCTGCGGACGGCG
>JBJERF010000142.1:0-2092 GCA_051882115.1 Ruminococcus sp.
CATACCCATAAGGATGTGGAATTTCACACCTGTATCGCCAGATGCAGCAGAAATCAGGTAGTGGAGATTCTGATCCCTGTTATTCATACTGCTGTCGTTACCTTTGCCAACCTGACTCACCGGACCCTGATGAAGGAAACCATTGAAACCCACCGGGCTATCGTAGATTCCATCGCCAGAGGCGACGCAGTTGGTGCCAAATGTGCCATGGTCATGCATCTGACTTACAATCGTCAGATGATTATGAAGATGATTGAAGATCCGGACGAGTCCGCGGCAGAAAAAGCACTGTCCGCAACAGCAGATCCGGATAATAATTCCCATTGATTTCCCGTGATTTACGGCAGATACATCTGATGTATCTGCCTCTTTTTTATTCCACCATATCACCGAAAAAACCATATCCTGTGTGTTTTCAACAAAATCAAGCGTTTATTTCCTGATTTTATCACTGTTTTTTGTGCAAATAGCAGAAATGCTTTCAAAGTCATCTGATGTATTGACAAAATTACGCCTGTTATTTATAATGAAGTCATACATAACATAAGACGTCTGATGTATATGAGGAGAACAAAAGAAAACTTGTATCTGTTCAGAACCGGAAAGCTTCCGGCAATTACAAATCCCAAAGGGCGGGGCCGGCTCTGAGCAATCACTATTTCAGGAGGTTAATTCTATGACAAACACTGCAACTGCACTGGATCCCACCAGACTGGTGATCGCTGCTCTGATCGGGCTCGTACTGCTTCTGGTACTGATTATCAAATTTAAAATTCAGGCTATGGTCTCCATTCTGATTGGCGCCATTACCATCGGTCTTGTGGCAGGTATGCCATTTGAAGACATTGTAACTGCTGTTAATGACGGTATCGGCAACACATTGAAAGGAATTGCCCTGCTGGTAGGTCTCGGTTCCATGTTCGGTGCCATTCTGGAGGCATCAGGCGGTGCCCAGACACTGGCAGTTACCATGGTCAGACGTTTCGGTGATAAAAAAGCTGCATGGGCGCTGGGTATCACAGGTCTGGTTATCGCCATGCCGGTATTCTTCGATGCCGGTCTGATCATCCTGATCCCCCTGGCCTTCTCACTGGCAAAGAGAACAAAACGTTCTTCCCTTTTCTATGCGATTCCTCTGCTGGCAGGTCTGGCAGTCGGACATGCATTTATCCCTCCCACACCCGGTCCCGTGCTGGTAGCAACCATGCTGAACGTTGATCTGGGCTGGGTGATCATGGTCGGCATTTTCTGCGGTACCTTCGCCATGATCGTGGCAGGTCCCATCTGGGGTTCCATCTGCGGCAATAAATATATGGTTCCCGTGCCGGATCATGTTGCTGAACAGGACGATATTGACACTTCAAAACTCCCCAATTTCTGGACCATTGTCGGTATCATCCTGATTCCTCTGGTGCTGATCATTCTGGACTCCGTTTCCGGTGTGGTTCCCGCTCTGAGCGGTGTTGCTCCCATTTTCGCCTTCCTCGGTGAACCTTTCGTAGCTCTTCTGATTGCAACTGTAGTTGCCATGTTCGTTCTGGGTCTCAGACACGGATACAATCTGCAGGAACTGGAAAAAATCATGACAAAATCTCTGGAACCCACCGGCCTGATTCTGCTGGTTACCGCCTGCGGCGGCGTTCTCCGCTACATGCTTCAGTACTCCGGCCTGGGCGAGGTCATCGGCAATGCCGTATCCTCCGCAAATCTTCCCATCGTAATCGTAGCATTTATCGTTGCTGCTCTGGTTCGTATCTGCGTAGGTTCCTCCACAGTTGCCATGACCATGGCTGCAGGCATCATCGCGGCCATGCCCGAAATTTCATCTCTGTCACCTTTATACCTTGCCTGCGTTACAGCAGCGGTGGCAGGCGGCGCAACCGTATGCTCCCATTTTAACGACTCCGGTTTCTGGCTGGTAAAATCCCTGATCGGAATCGATGAAAAAACCACTTTAAAAACCTGGACCATCATGGAAACGCTTGTGGGCGGCACCGGATTTATAGTAGCTTTAATTATCTCGTTCTTTGCATAAAGTCAAAAACAAGGAGGTCATCATCATGTTAAAAAGTCAGGAAATGCGTGAATTAGC
>JBJERF010000143.1:0-2059 GCA_051882115.1 Ruminococcus sp.
TTATTGCCATTCTGGGAATTTTCTTCCGCATGAAAGTGGGACAGGCGATTAAATCCGGTCTGCTGGTTGGTATCGGTTTTCAGGGTCTGTGTCTGGCAGTTAACCTGCTGACAACAACGATCCAGCCGGTTATGGATTATTACGAAGAAATCGGTTCCGGTTACGACGTACTGGAAATCGGATTCGCTGCACTGGGCGGTGCATCCTGGACCGTACCGTTTGCAGTATTTGCCATCCCGGCCATCGTTATTATCAATCTGATTCTGGTTCGTCTCAGAATTACAAAGGTTCTGAACGTAGATATCTGGAATTACATGCATTTCCTGGTTCCCGGCGCTCTGGCCTACGCACTGTTCGGCAGCGCGGTTATCGGCTTCATTGTAACACTGATCTGCGCTATCGTAGCACTGTTCTTCGCACAGTGGGAAGCACCGGAATGGGGTGAGTTCTACGGTCTGGACGGAACCACCTGTACCACACTGGCTTTCTGTGCATGGGTTTATCCCATCAGCAAGCTGCTTAACAAGATCATCGACAAAATCCCCGGTCTGAACAAAGTGGATCTGAGTATCGACAAGCTTGGAAGCAAGCTGGGTGTGCTTGGCGATCCTGCTGTAATCGGTCTGTTCGTAGGTGCATTCCTTTCCCTGCTGACAAAGCAGTCCGTCGGTTCTCTCTGCACCATCAGTATGGGTGTTGCAGCAGTTATGGTACTGATTCCCCGTATGGTAAGTATCATGATGGAAGGTCTGTCTCCTCTGGGCAGCAAGGCAAATGAATACATGCAGAGCAAACTCGGTGAGGATGCTGAAATCTACATCGGTATGGATATCGCTCTTGGTCTTGGCGATCCCTGCTGTATCACCTGTACCGCGATCATGATCCCCGTTACCGTTCTTCTGGCTTTCCTCGTTCCCGATATGAGATTCTTCCCTCTGGGTATTCTGGCTGAGGTATGCTACCTGGCTCCCATGTGTGTACTGACCAGCAAAGGCAACGTATTCCGTACTCTGGTTACCATGACCATTATCATGTTCGCTACCCTGTTCTTTGCCAATATGTTCGCACCGGAAGCAACCCAGATGATGTCCGTAACAGGCGTATCTTTCGATTCCATGGTTACCGCTTCCCACTTCGGATGGAATCCGGGTAATCTGATCGTATCCATATTACATAAGCTGATTGGCGGCTGATAGGAAAAGAGGTGTGTAAAATGGCACAAAACAAATATGTAATCGTCCGCGGTTCTGCGGCCAGCGATAAAGAAGCAATCACCCTCTGCGGAAAAGCACTGGTAGAAGCAGGTCTGGTCAGTGAAAGTTTCATTGAAGGATGCCTGAAACGAGAAGTGGACTACCCCACAGGGCTGCCCACGGATATCCCCACTGCAATCCCCCATTGCAAGGATGATACCATCGTGGAAAACAGTATCTGCTTTCTGAAGCTGGAACAGCCGGTTGCTTTCCGCCGCATGGATGATGACGAGGAAACGGTTGAGACCGATATGATTTTCAATATGGCAATCAAAGATCCAAACGAACACCTCGGAGCCTTACAGAACATGATGACATTTCTGGGAGACTCGGAGGCACTGGAATTGTGCAGAACCCTGCCGGACGATGAACTTGTTGAATATTTACAGAAACATATTGGTTAAAGGAGAGAACACATATGAGAGAATTAAAAATTTCCCCTTCCGTATTTGCTGCTGATCTGGGTAAATTCCGTGAACAGCTGGAAGAACTTGAAGCAAACCATGCAGAGCTGCTGCATGTGGATGTAATGGATGGACATTTTGTAGAACGTATGGCGTTCGGTGCAGACCATATCCGTATGATCAAGAGCATGACCCACACCCCCCTGGACGTGCATCTGATGATCGACAACCCGGAAGTACACATCGACAGTATCATCGATGCCGGTGCGGATATCGTCACAATTCACCAGGAATCCACCACACGTCTGCTCAGCTGCATGCAGAAAATCCACAAACGCGGTGTAAAAGCCGGCGTTGTTCTCAGCCCTGCAACTTCAGAAGATACCATCCGCTATCTGCTGG
>JBJERF010000144.1:0-2040 GCA_051882115.1 Ruminococcus sp.
GTAAAAATGGAGTAGAAAATTTAACGGATTTACAGGGCAAAAAGGCCACCACTACGCAAGTAAAAATGAACGACAACAGGCATGACCGGCTTCGGTCATGCCTGTTGCTTTTCGTTATAAAGACATTTAAACTTGTGACAATTTGTAACTCAAACTTCGCACCCCATTTCAGGCGTAGAAGTGCCCATTAACCCCTCGAAATCGAGGAAACGCTTCATGTCATCAGGCAAACCCTCAAGGAAATCCGTGACCAGCACGCAAATATCCTCTTTGCGGGTAATAAATCCCTCCAGCAGTTTTTGGAGAAAAAGTTGCAATTTCTCAAAAGCGGCGGCGAAGGAAATATCTGCTATCTCATCCGCTGCCAGGCAAAACAGCGGCCCGGATGAGCGAAGGTCGCTGTCCTCCCGGACGCCGACCGCCAGGAACATATATCGCGTAAACACAATGGCGGTCTGCGCGCACATGGCATCGTAGGACAGGGAGCGGCATTCCTTCGTCAGCTTCAGGACAGACTTGCTGGTCTTGAAGAATACTTCAATATCCCACCGTTTCCCATACAGTGCAATAACCTCGTCTTCGGTCAGGGAAGTATCGGTACTCAGCAGTACAAGATAGTCCTTACGGTTGCTGCGGTTACGCACAAAAACCAGTTTTGCGGCAATCGGTGCGGCATCCTCTCCGCAAATCTCTACCGGCACACTCAGAAGATACCGGGAGCGGCCGCGTCTGTGCTTGCAGCTGCGGAAGATATCCTTGCACGAACACATCTGCCCCTGAAAACAGTAGTGGATCTTGCTGCTCTTTTTCACCATGGCAACCACATCCAGCCCCAGTGCTTTCATGGAACGGATCACCTTGGGGGAGGAAAACCAACTGTCAAACAGCACATAATTGGCATGAATGTCTGCATCCATTGCGTCAGAAATCAGCTCTGGAATTACCTCAGTTGCCTTTTTTGTGGCAAATTTCCGTGCTTTTGCACCGTTGGAGTTGGAATCAACCTCACAGCTTTCGTTGATGCGGCTGCTTTCCTTTTCCGAGGACAGAAGGCAGGAATTGACTGGCAGAAAGGTTACGCCGTCAGACCACCCCAGCGTCAGCATACGGAAGCCCCGGGTGTAGCGGTGGCTGGCATGGTCATAGACCTTTGCCAACAGCTCCGCCTTTTTGGAGCCTTTGCGCTCGTAGATGGAATCATCCACAACGAATGCGTTCCTCCGATTCTCTGAAGTAAGCGGCTCGATGGTGTCGCTGATAACCCTGGAGGCAAGCAGAGTGGTAAAACGCTTCCAGTCAATATGGGTGGAGTTTTTCAGACGGTAAACCGTGTCCTTCCGAAATTCCGGTGCTTTCTCCGACTGCATATCCAGAAACATGCTGCGGTTGCGGAAGACCAAGCAGAACAGGTACTGAATCAGCGTAACAACAGAAAACCCCTGCTCTTTGTAAGCGTTGCACTTCTTCAAAATGCCGCTGATCTGATACCGCCTGAAAAATCTTTGAATTCTGGAAGAAAAACGCTTTTCATTTTCAACATCAAATGCTATACTGTTCATAGTGCAGACCCCTTGTATGTGTTTGGTGTTTTGTGGTGATTACATTATACCATACATTGGGTCTGTACTGTTTTTTATTTCGGACTTTCGATTAAAAAGTTGGGATTTCTAGGGGTGCGAAGTTTGAGATTTAAATATATATTCATCTACTCGCATTGAAAGGAGAGTATCATACGCGAGCCACAATAAATCTAGATCGATTGTTTTTTCCTCTACCAATCCATCAATTTCTTCGCGTAAATGCTGGTAAAAATAGTCGCAAGCATCGCATCCCATCTGAGCAATAACTAATATTTCCTCCTCTGAGATGCCGATGTCTTCAGCCGTAGCAATGCCTGCTAAAAGATAATACAAACGTTCAACGATATCCTGTATATCTTCTTTTGTCCGGACTCCATCATCCCCTGCTGCGCCACTTGCTGAAACCTCTTCGTCCGGAACGTTTTCCACATCCGGAAGGATGGGTGCCACTTCTTCTTTT
>JBJERF010000145.1:0-8957 GCA_051882115.1 Ruminococcus sp.
TGACCCCCCGACCGCTTTTTTTGAGAAAAAAGCGGCGCAAAAAAACTTTTATACCCTTTTGAACTTGCAGAAACCTTCCCCCCCTCCCTTCTGGGAGGGGTTGATGCTTTCCTGTTTTCAATAATGTTCAAGGGGGTGGGGTAGACGATCCAGCGGCACGCTGGTTTTGAGAAAAAAGCGGCGCAAAAAAACTTTTATACCTTTTTATTCCATATATTCAATTTTCAGATTCGGGTTCTCAGCAGCAGCATCTGCCAGTACATGCCGCAGGGTATTGACCGCATCCATGCCCAGATGTTCCCATAGCTGTGTCTGTGCAGTCACACGGATGACCGCTTCTTCCTCCACATCGGTCAGACAGTCGAACAAAGCATCAAAATTCTTTCCATACCATTCCGGAAAGGAAAATGCCTTCATAAAGGCTGTATGCAGCTGAGAAAGATTCTCAATGCTGCTGCCATCCAGCATCAGTACCGTCATGCTCATTCCTCCCCGTAAAGCAGCTCAAAACTTTCATAATGATCTTCTGTATAATAAATCAGTCCATCATTGGAAAAGACAATGCGCTTGGCTCCCCGGCTGTTTGCACCTAAAGTATCAATATCACACTCTGTATAGGTTCTTCCATCTTCTTCCGGAAGCAATCCCTCATAATTTCCAAAACGATTGCCGCCGATGCATTTGCCGGGTGCATACGGCTCCAGAGAACCGCCTGACCAGCCAAGTGCCTGTGCTTCTTTTTTGGTGATAAAATTATCCGGAAGATGCGCATAAATATGAATGTACAGGGCAACATCCTCCTTGCTTGTATAAACGCCGTCTTCAGCAATGGTAAGCTCTGTATCAAAGGTTTCCTCAGCGGTAGTATATTCCGCTTCTTCCTCTGAAGTCTCTGTTACGGCATCTGTTTCTTCCTGTACAAAGGCATCATCGGATGATTCAGCCGCTGTTTCCGATTCAGAAGAAAGCGTCTCCGTTGAGGATACTGCTTCCGATAAAAGTGCAGACAGCTCCTTTGCTGCTTCTTCCGATGTACAGGCTGTACAAAGCAGCATACAAAACAGCAAAGCAAGCATTGCAGTGATTTTTTTCATCATGCCATCCTCCCGTTTATTGATTGGGCATCATTTCTTTCAGTGTGCGCATCAATTCCAGATCATCTGCCGTCACTTTCATATTGGTGCAAAGGGACTTTCCATCGGCAGTCTGCACCTGGATTTCAATCACACTGTCTTCACCCACACATGTAGAAGCAGCTGCAAAAAACATCGGTACTTTGGGATGATTTTCCTTGAATTTACTGAGCAAGGATTTCAGCCGCATCATGGCCATAGGATTCATATGCATTCCTCCATTTCATATAGATTCCACTTTACGTGCATGCCGTTATTCTTTCTTATCCGGCTATTTTTCAGCAGCATCCAGAGACGGGTACCCATAAGCATGAACCGTCTCCTCCATAATCAGAAAGGCAAGATTTTTTCGGTCCCTGTGAAGCGATGTAATCCATCTGCCGTATGCATAGAGCATATCAAAAGAATACGTGGTCAGCTCACCACGAAGATATGTTTCATAAGAGGTTTCGAAAACCGAATCCTGCGCTGTATGAATGGTTCTTGCATTTGCGGCAAGCTTGGGATAACGTTCCGCAAATGCATCCATCCATGTGACCTGAATGGCAACAATTGCTTCACGAATTTTTATAAAATCCTCCGGAATGACCGGAAGCTGCTGCTGAAACTCTACATACTTTTCCGGATCGGTGCTTTCCATCATCCGGGCATATTTTTCAGTGATGAGATTTCTTCCGCTTTCCGATGCAGCCCGAAATTCAGTCACCCACTTTTCCAGCAGCTCCGACGGCCACACACGATATTGACTGCTTCGCATAATGGAGAAGGTTTCCCAATCATCCTGACAGGATGCTCTGCCGCCCAGATTCTGCACCACATCAAAAGCCTGCCATTCCAGCTGCACAATCTGTTGAACCAGAGCCTCATGCCGTTCCAGCTGAGCTGCCTTTTCAGCAAGCTGCTGAGCCGGCTGCTCCAGATATACATTTTCCTGTGTCATTTCCTGTGTTGCCTCCCATACAATTTTTTTACAGATTTTCTGAATCAGCCTGCACACCGGATCCGCTGCCTCATCCAACACACAAGTCGTCTGAGGCGGCATCGTCAGAAGCATCCGGATGGCATCCGCATACTCAGCAAATCCATTCAATTCGGCTGTGCTGCGCAAGAGCCATTTTTCATAGGGTGCATATACACGGCAGCAGAGATGGGCTGCCCGCATGGCACAGATGCAGAATTTCGACAGATAAAGCTGTGCCGTTGCAAAATCTCCCCGCTTCCGCATCCGCACATAGTTATACTGACCGCTTTGCGCCATCAGGGCAAGCTGCTGCGCAAGCCGTCTGAGCCGCACGGCTTCGGGATAGCCCATACTGAGCTTCCTGCGGCTTCTCGTCATTTCACCGCTGAAATCTCTGAAGATTTCCCCGCTGCAAGCTGCTGCGAGCATAGCTTCATCTACACGGAGCCATTCTTCTTCCGTTTCAGGAAGACCCTGTATTTGCAGCAGTCGGTTGAAAAAATCTCCTATACGGCAGACGCCTGTGCGTCCCTTTGCATGTTTTGTTTCCAGCCGCCGGATGCCCATATAGGATACCGGAAGCAAATCATAGGCTTTTTGCAGCTGCTCCACCGTTTCAGAAGGCATCGTATCCGGCACCCAGATGCAAAAGGCTGCACCAAAATCATGATCCTGTGAAAATTCATCATCATAGCCCAGACATTCAGAGCCTTCACCAGCAAGTCCGATGGCAAGCTGACTGAGCACATCCGGAAAATTCTTTTCCAGCATGGGCGCACCGAAAACCGTAAAAAATTTACGGGAAAGCTCCAGACCGGTCAGCTTCGGCCGCTGCACACCCAGCTTGGCATAGGCCTCGGCAAGATTCTCAGAAACGATGGCATAGAAATTGTTCTGCCCCATATGAAGCTCAATCTCTGAAAGTGCCTGTTCGTAAAAATCTGCTGCTTTCTGGTACTGTCCCATCTGATAATATGCATCACCAAAACCGGAGAGAACTGCACTATAATGAAAATCAGAAGGGCTGCGTCCGGCAAGTATGCCGTCCGCTTCTGTCAGCAGCTGGAATGCCTCATGGGTATTTTTCAGATGCAGCAGCGATACGGCAAGATTGGCACAGGAAATAGCAATGCGTGTTTCATCCTTTTCCTTCCGTACAAGCGCAAGTGCACAATTCAGGCAGTCACATGCCTGTGTCCATTGCTCCGTTTCCTGATAGAGCAAGGCAAGATTATTATAGAAGCTGGCTATGCGATGGTCATTTTCCGGCAGAAGTTCATCGTAAATCCGTTTCACAACAGCAAATGCTGCAAGAGCATCGTCATATTTTCCGGCCGCACGATAAGCATTGGCGCAATTCAGAAGCGTCGTTGCATAGGATATGCTTCCCATATCCCCGGCATGCTCAAATAAAGCCCTTGCCTGCTGTGCCGCTTGCAGAGCCTTTGGAAAATTTCCGCAGTCCCGGTAAAATCCGATTTGTTCATTCACAAGATACTTTTCCGCCTCTGTATTCTGCTCTGCACTGGCTTCAGCAATGCTGTCTGCCAGAAGCTGCTCTGCTTCCTCCAGCCGGCAGTTTTGCAGCAGTGTATCCAGCCGGCATACAATTTCCTGAAAATTCATATTCAATCCTGATATGCCTTGCAAAGGGCTTCCGCAAGGGCAGCAATCTGGGCACGGCTTTCATCCTGAAGGGCAGACCGGATCTGTACAACCGGCTCTGCAAAGGTGAGATTTTTTGAATTTTCCAGCATTTTCTGCATCACTTTGGCAGCAGTCGGTGCCCAGCTTCCGTTTTCTATAAAAGCAACGGTGCGATTCTGAAAATTATGCTCTGTAAGGTGCCCAATGAATGCTTTCATAAACGGAAAAACATCCCCGTTGTATGTGGTTGTTGCCAGTACCAGCTGGTCATAACGAAAAGCATCCTCAACGGCTTCTGCCATATCACAACGGGCAAGGTCGGAAAGTGCAACCTTCGGACAGCCCATTTCCGTAAGCGTTTCTGCAAGAAGTTCTGCTGCGGCTTTGGTATTGCCGTAAACGGATGTATAGGCAATGGCAACGCCCTTGCTTTCCGGAGCGTAAGCAGACCACGTATGATACAGGGTCAGATATTCGCTGAGATTTTCGCTCAGAACGGGGCCATGAAGCGGACAGATGATCTGAATATCCAGCTTGGATGCCTTTTTCAGCAAAGCCTGTACCTGCATACCATATTTTCCTACAATACCTATATAATAACGGCGTGCTTCACATGCCCATTCTTCTTCAACATCCAGTGCACCGAATTTGCCGAATGCATCGGCTGAAAACAGCACATGGTCGGCATGGTCATAGGACACAATGACCTCCGGCCAATGAACCATAGGTGCCGTCATAAAGGTCAGCGTATGTGTGCCCAGTTCCAGCGAATCGCCCTCGCCTACAACCCTGTTCCTTCCTGCATAGTCTGTGCCGAAGAAATTCTTCATCATAGCAAATGCCTTTGCAGATGCAACAATCACAGCCTCCGGATACAGCTCCATGAAAGCTGCAATATTGGCTGAATGATCCGGTTCCATGTGGTGAATCACAAGGTAGTCAGGCGTTCTGCCACCCAGCGCATGGGAAAGATTTTCCAGCCATTCTTCTTTGAAATTTTTGTCAACGGTATCCATTACTGCGATTTTTTCGTCTGTAATCACGTATGAATTATACGCCATACCGTTGGGCACAGCATACTGTCCCTCAAAAAGGTCTGTCTGATGATCGTTTACGCCGATATAGCAAATGGCTTCTGTAATATTATTCATAGGTACCCTCCCTGTTCAACTGAAAATTCAGCTTGACTTTATGAGAAAATTATACTATAATAGAATAAAATTGTATGTTGGATTTACAACTTTATGAGGGAGAAGCTATGAAAAATTTTGATTTGAAACAATTGGAAAATATTCCGCTGTTTCAGGGCATCCGTTCAGATGAAATACAGAAAATCCTGACCTGCTGTCAAGCAAAACCGAAGCACTATCAATCCCATGAAACCATCTTTCATGAGGGATGCCCTGTTACACATGTTGGCATTGTGCTTTCAGGGACGGTTCAGATCATGCAGGATGACTATCGGGGAAACCGAAATATCATTTTAACGGTTCAGGCAACCAATGTATTTGCAGAAGTCTATGCATATGCAGAGATTGAAACCCTTCCCATCAGTGCTGTGGCTGCGGAAAACTGCGAAATTCTTCTGATGGACTGCAAAAAATCACGTATGGCATGCTGTAAAGCATGCGGATTTCATAGCCGGTTTATCAGCAATATGCTTTCCATTATGGCAAAGAACAATCTGCTGCTGAACCAGAAAATCGAAATCATTTCAAAAAGAACCACAAAAGAAAAAATTATGGCATTCCTGCTGAGAGAAGCAAAAAATGCCGGCTCCAATTCCTTCCGTATCGCCTATGACAGACAGGCTCTGGCTGACTATCTGGGCGTTGACAGAAGTGCTATGTCCACAGAAATCAGCAAGCTCCAGAAAGAAGGGATGATTGAAGTCCATAAGAAATCCTTCCGGATTTTGAAATGAAAACCCGAAGACAGAATTCTTATGAGAAAACATACAAAATAAAGGATGATTGAAATTGAAAAAAATGAATCCACGTTTTTATACCGATTTATTCGATGCATCCAAAATTGCAGCGGGCTGTGTATTGTCCATTCTGCTGGCATCTTATATCGGACTGAAATATAGTCTCACATCGGGACTGATTACCATTCTGAGCATCCAGAATACAAAAGTAGAAACAATCGGGACGGCTCTGAAAAGATTGGGTGCCTATTTTGCAGCGATGCTCATTGCAGCCATTTGTTTCTATCTGATTGGCTATAATACATGGGCATTCGGCATCTATATTTTTATTTTTGTCATTCTATGCTATAAGCTCCAATGGAAAAATGCAATTGTACCGATTTCCGTACTGGTCACGCATCTTTTGAGTGAAAAATCCATTGCGCTCAGTCTGATGCTCAATGAATTCCTGATCTTTGCAATCGGAGCCGGTATGGGCATTCTCATCAATCTGCATCTCCATAAAAGCAAGCTGAAAATGCAAAACCGCCGTCAGATTCTGGATGATGAAATCAAAAGAATCCTGGAACGGATGTCCGAACGCATCCTGATGGATGATAAATCCGATTATAATGCAAATTGCTTTGACAGAATTCAGGAAATGCTGTTTGAAGCTGAAAAGGTTGCCCACGAAAACAGAAACAATACATTTTCATCCGAAACGTATGATGAAGACTATTTAAAAATGCGCCGGAATCAATGCAATGTACTCTATGAAATGTATAAGAGCGTCATCAAAATGAATGCCACACCCAAGCAGGCACATATTCTATCGGATTTTTTACATAAGATCTCTATGGAATATCATGAAAAAAACGATGTAAAGGCACTGATGAAAGAGCTGGATGAAATCTTTCATAATATGAGCGGTCAGAATATGCCGGAAAACAGAACGGAATTTGAAAACCGTGCGCTTCTGTTTGCGCTGATGCTTCAGATTCAAGAATTTTTAAGCATAAAATATGAATTTGCTCAGGAAAAATTATAATATACAGTAAGACCTCTCCGAACGAATCCAGAGAGGTCTTGCTGTTATTTATAAAATGGAGTATGCTTGCTTATGCGTTCAGCGCAGATGCATTGGCTGCATACATTTCCAGAATGGCAGTTGCATCCGCAAGGTCAACAACGCCGTCACCGTTTACGTCTGCATTGATATTGGAAGCCTGCTGAATCGGAATGGTTGTTTCAGATGCTGCGGCTCCCTGTGCATATACACGCAGAACCTCGGTAGCATCGGTTATATCTACTGTTCCATCCATGTTCACATCACCGGATGTTTCCTCAGCTTCTGCTTCTTCCGGATTGCCTACAACAATTTTCAGCCAGTAAGCTTCATCGTTATGATCCTCTGTGGTGTATTCCTGGAAGAAATCCGGGTCGTTCATCTCTTCCTCAGTAGCCGGAGCATATTCAACGGTAGTGTATGCATTCGAAGGATATACATGATACAGACCGGACATACAATTTGCTGGACATAAACTGCCACTACCACTATAAGCAAATTTAAGGTAATAAACACCATCCGGTGTATCCTGATCAATAATTACATCAAAGTTACCCATCTCCCTGCCATCTGCTACCTCTTCAGTACCAGTCCATGCATCAGAGAATCCGGAAAGGCAGTGAATGTCAAGATATCTCTCTTCGCATAGAAACCGTTCACCATAAGGTGTATTCGGATCATAATGATGAATTGTCATAGGAACAAGAACTTCCGGCTTATCTTTATGAGACACCATTGTTTTTGCAACACCGGTCTTTTCGTCAACAGTAAGCGTATAAAAATTACGCTCACCTGTTTCCTCATTATCAATGTAAATCTGATTCGGACCAGCTGAATGAGGAATTCCGCCATAATAAGATTCAACGTAATATGTAGTAGATGCATCAAGTTCATCCAGAATCCTGTTCGTTCGGTCGTCGTTCCACTTTTCCCGATAGGTGTAAATGTTTTCAGTGGTAATGTATTTTGTTTCATTTCCATCTTCACTGACTGCATCCCATGTTGCATGAAAATGGATCAGATCTTCAAGCGATTCCTCCGTTTTCAAGTACAAAGCTGCCTTGAATACGTAATCACCGTTTTTCAGTGATTCAGAATCAATGTAAACTGTATCTGCCGATGTTCCTTTCTCACGCAGCGCATAAGTCATTTCAAAATCCTCGTTCACCGTACCGAAAGATTGCCACAGTTCTGCCGAAGCCGTCATTGAGAACGAACTGATAGCCAGAAGTGCTCCCAACGTTACAGATACCGTGCGTAAAGTTGATTTTTTCATAAGAACTCCTCCTTAAAGCAAATGGTTTGTGTTTATATGACAAACGGCTATACACCATTAAGCATAGCCGCTTGTAGAAGATAGAAGAAAAAGCTAAATAAAAGCTTCAAGCTGTATGCTTATCCATTTTAGCTTGGGTTGGCAAGTGAGTTAATACGTGTAACGTCTGCCAGAGAAATTATGCCGTCCTCATTCGCATCAGCAGCCTTAAGGTTGGTAACAGCAGAATAATGCGTGCTGTTATCTGTATATATAAGGCTCAGATCATCTCTCAGTTCAGTAAGGTACTCCAGAACGAAGTCAGCATCACCTTCTTTAGTTATACACCCATCATGGTTTGCATCACCCACAGCATATGTTTCATAAGTAACAATGCCATTACCAAAGTTGTCTGTAAATGAAATGGCTGCATTCAGCTGCCGCTCACTGGTAGCATTTACCTTATTTACTTTATACTTTACAGCAGCATCCGCAGATACCGTTGCAGTTGTGTTCGGCATATACAACACTGATATAACCTTATTTGCAGTAGCAGTATTTGTTACAAACATTGATTGAGAATCAGTTGCATACCTTCCACATAGAGCATACATATTTCCATAGGTGACATATGTAGGATTAAAAGTAAATGTAAATTTTTCATCCAATGCTTCTGTTGTATCTGTCACAATAGCAAGTATATAATGATCCGTAGTGGCGATAGCACTCGGATTGTAGTACGCAGCATGAGCGTACATATCAACACTGCTGCTGGAGCGACTGAGATTGGTGTCCGGATGTCTCTCCGCATAACCATCTACCAATTCCTTAGTCTCTTCCAATGACATGCCATTTTCCAGACAATATGCAGCAATACGCTGTGCATTTTCGCTGGAATAAGAATTGATAAGTGCTGTTTCAGAAGCACTCACGCCCTCATACGCAAAAGCAGGAGCCATTGTAGCTGTCATTGCAGCTGCGCTTGCAAC
>JBJERF010000146.1:0-2010 GCA_051882115.1 Ruminococcus sp.
TGTGTTATAATGAAAAAAATTTGGAACGCAGAAAGGCAGGAGCTTACAATGGTTCAGGCAGCCGCAGTTTTTAGCAATCATATGGTTTTGCAGCAGGGCAAACGCATTGCTGTTTTTGGTACAGGTACAGCAGGAGAGTACGTAACGGTTTCTATTCCGGAAATGGGCGTGTCCGTATCCGGTAAGGTAAAATCAGACGGAAGCTGGAAAGTCTATCTTCCCGCAATGGAAGGGGGACTTTTTCTGACGATGGATATTTCCGGAGCAGAGGAGCATTATCAGTTTACGGATGTTGTGACCGGCGAGGTCTGGCTTGCCGGCGGACAATCCAATATGGAATTTTTCCTGAAAAATGCAAAGGGCGGTACGGAGGAACTGAAACAATGCAGTCATGCCAATGTCCGTTGTTACAATGTGTACCGGAATACCTTCATGGACGAAAATTATGAAGCCGCAGAGCGTACCAACAGCTGGCGGTGTGCTTCTGAGGAAAACGCAGCGGAATGGTCTGCGGTTGCCTACTGGGCAGCCAAGGAGTTGTCGGAAAAGCTGGGTGTGCCAGTAGGGATTATCGGCTGCAATCTGGGGGGGACATCTGCAAGCTGCTGGATGCCGAAAGAGGATCTGCATGTGCATACGAAGCTTTTCCCCTACTGGCAGGACTATGAAAATGCCTGCGCCGGAAAAACAGACGAGGAAATGATTGCGGATTATGATGCATACGTAGCATACCATACAGCATGGACAGAGCGCATGGAGGCATGTTACCGTGAAAACGGGCAGATGAAATGGGATGAGGTCATTCGCCGCTGCGGCGAGAATCGTTATCCGGGGCCTATGGGCATAAAAAATCCCCTTCGTCCCACGGGTACTTATGAAACCATGCTCCGGCGTGTCATGCCTTATACGATTCGGGGCTTCTGGTATTATCAGGGTGAAAGTGACGATCATCGTCCGGAGGTATATGATCTCCTGTTGACTGCCATGATTGAAAGATGGCGGCAGGACTGGGCAGATGAAACACTGCCGTTTCTGCTGGTGCAGCTGCCTATGTTCTGCTATGAGGATGCACAGGATGCAAAAAACTGGTGTCTGATCCGTGAAAATCAGATGCGTGTTTACCAGAACCTGAAAAATACGGGCATTGTGGTTGCACTGGACTGCGGCGAATGGAATAATATTCATCCTGTCGATAAGCTGCCTGTGGCACATCGGCTGGCATTGCAGACCCTCTGTCAGGTGTACGGCGGAGATGAAAAAGCAGCCTTCGGGCCGATTTACCGCAGCTTTTCTGTGGAGGGCGATATACTGACACTGGCATTTGACCATGGGGAGGATGGTCTGATCCTGACAGAAGATGGTGCCGGCTTTGAGCTTGCCCAAGAGGATGGAGCCTATGTTCCGGCAAAAGCGGAAATTGCAGGCAATACGATCCGGCTGCATAGTGCCGCTGTATCCTGTCCGGCACGGGCACGGTATGCATGGAAGAATTTTGCGCCGGTTACGCTGTACGGGAAAAACGGTATTCCGGCGGCTCCGCTGCGTACCTGCCGGATGGAAGCATATGACCTGTGAGAAAATTTTGAAAATTTTTTAAAAATGGCGTATGTGAAATTCCGGTGAAGACAGAATAGACCTCCTCGGAAACTGGAGAAGTGCCAGATTCCGCAGGATATTTTGTGCTTGACAAAGAGCCTCTCCCACAGGAATACTTGGTGTATTTCAAGGGAGAGGCTCAAAGTCAGGCGCAAAAGAGACAAGGAAGATGGTGCTTCGTAAGTTTCCGAGGAGGTCTAATATTCCACAATGACAAAATCCGCTGAAAAACGAGGTTTTCCACTTTTTCAACAGAGTTTTCAACCGGATTTTCAAGAGTTTCAACATAAAACTGTTGAAAGTTTATCGCATATCTTTGATTATTGCAGGCTCAGATGGTGCATACTTCCTGTACAAGATTTAGAGCCTGTTTAAAATCTTCCAACAGCCGTCTTTTCGGCATCTTTCCGCCCT
>JBJERF010000147.1:0-36840 GCA_051882115.1 Ruminococcus sp.
GGCTGTTCAAACGGAGAAAAATGTGTTATAATAAAAATAACCCCTGCAAGAAAGGATGTATATTTATGACAAAGGAAGAAATTGCCCTGAAAGCCTGTGATACACTGGAGGCATATTATCCCGAAGCAGTCTGTGCCTTGCATTACAAAGCACCTTATGAGCTGTTGATTTCCGTGCGCCTTTCTGCTCAATGCACGGATGCTCGTGTGAATATTGTGACAAAAACGCTGTTTGAAAAATATCCCACCCTTGAATCATTTGCCCATGCAAATCTGGAGGAGCTGGAACAGGATGTAAAGCCCTGCGGTTTTTACCGTACCAAAGCCAAAAGCATTATTGAAATGGCACAGCGGCTGATCGATGTTTATGACAGCCGGATTCCGGATACCATGGAGGAACTGCTGACCCTTTCCGGCGTGGGCAGAAAGACTGCCAACCTGATTTTAGGGGATGTATATCATCAGCCGGCCATTGTAACAGATACGCATTTTATCCGCATTACGGGACGGCTGGGATTGACCAGGAGTAAGGAACCGGAAAAAGTAGAGCGTGATTTGCGTCCGCTGATTCCACCGGATCGTTCTTCAGACTTCTGTCATCGGATTGTTCAGTTCGGACGGGATGTATGTACAGCCCGAAAGCCGAAATGCAGTCAGTGCCCCATGGCGGATTTCTGTCCGTCTGCGGAATCCGGTACTTCATGAGCCATTTTGAAAGAGGAGTATCTTTTGAGAATGTTCCGGTGGAACATTTTTAGCGAAAAAACAAATGCTGTTTTCCTGGAACAGCATCTCCGGCTTCTTGACAAATATATATCTGTATAGTACAATAAGAAACGTACAAGAAAAAGAAAGGAGCAGATCGGATGCGTTGTGTAAATTGCGGACGGGAACTGCCGCCCGATACGGCGGAATGTCCGTTTTGTATAGAAAAGGAAAAACAAAAAGGCGCACACAAACATGAACGGAGGAAGGTCTTTTTCACGCTGGGCATCTGTGCCCTGATTCTTGCTCTGATTGCTACAGGATTGCTTGTGTTTATGCCCAGATCTACATTTCAGCGGGATCTGGAAAATGCACAGAGCAGCTACAGCATTGCTGCGCTCTGCGAAAGTGCCCCTGAGGAAGCCGGAAACAGCAAATATCAGCTGCGTTTATTGAATGCCGTTGATGATATAGAAGAACGCTATAACAATCAGAGCTGCGGTTACAATCAAACGATTACTGCATTGAAGCAGCTTTATGGTGTGGAGAATGCGGTGGTCCGTGACCGCACAGAAGCTGTCTGGGCAAATGTCGAGCGTATGCGTCTGTATCAGCTCATGAATCATGCACGAACAGAAAGCGGCTTGCCGGAGCTTACATGGGAACCGGATACAGCAGCAGCTGCTGAAAGTATTGCGGATGAATACAGCACAGCTGGCATGACCTATCAGGAAAATATGGAACGGCTCATCAAAACGATGCTTCCGGATGCAACAGAGGTTTTCACATCTACCTTGCTGAATACCATCAATGCACAGGATGCATTGTCCAAATATCAGGGCGATACCACACAAGACGATGGCGTCAACCTGCTGAATGATACAAGCTATGAGCAAATCGGCATTGGTGCGGCTTATGATGCAGAGCATAACCTGTGGAGCTTTTTTCTGCTGGCACAGCCATAAATGAAAGGAGACAGGCTCGTGATACGAGAGAATTTTGATATTGATATTTCCGCCTTGCGTACCCCTTGTTTTCTGACGGATGAGCGGCTTCTGCGCCGGAATGGTGAAATTCTGAAATCCATACAGGCAGAAACCGGCTGTAAAATTCTGCTGGCGCAAAAGGCATTCTCCATGTTCCGCACCTATCCCATTCTGAGGGAATACCTTGCCGGTACAACCGCAAGCGGTTTATATGAGGCAAAGCTGGGACATGAGGCATTCGGGGGAGAGGTGCATATTTTTTCACCGGCATTTCATCCGGATGATATGCCGGAAATCTGTGCCATCAGTGACCATATTGTGTTCAACACCCTGCATCAGTGGCAGCAGCATAAGGATACAGTGCAAAGCTGCGGAAGAACCATTTCCTGCGGCATCCGTGTGAATCCTGAATATGCAGAGGTAGAAACAGATTTGTATAACCCCTGTATTCCAGGTTCACGTATGGGCACCCGTGCAGAGCAGTTTACAGATGCATTATTTGAGGGACTGGAGGGGATTCATTTCCATACCATGTGCGAACAGAATGCAGATGTTCTGGAACGGACGCTGCCTCATGTCATGGAAAAGTTCGACCATTATCTGAAAAAATGCAAGTGGGTGAATTTTGGCGGCGGTCATCATATCACACGGGATGATTATGATATTGCCTGTCTGATTCGCTGTATCCGTAGGATGCAGCAGCGTTATGGCGTACAGGTATATCTGGAGCCGGGTGAAGCAGTGGCACTGAATGCAGGCTTTCTGGTGACTACGGTTCTGGACTTTGTAGACAATGGCATACCGGTTGCCATTCTGGATGCATCTGCCGCCTGTCATATGCCGGATGTGCTGGAAATGCCCTATCGTCCCCATATCATCGGCAGCGGAATGCCTCATGAAAAGGCGTATACCTACCGGCTGGGGGGGAACACCTGCCTTGCCGGCGATGTGCTGGGGGACTATTCCTTTGACCAGCCGCTGAAGGTGGGAGACAAGCTGATTCTCTGTGATATGGCGATTTACTCCATGGTCAAGACCAATACCTTTAATGGTATGCCCCTGCCGGATCTTGCCCTGCACCGTGCAGATGGCACCATTGAGCTTGTAAAACGCTTTACTTACGAGGATTTCAAATGCAGACTTTCATAAACGGCTATGACATAACCCACTGTACTCTTTGTCCCCGTAAATGCGGAATGGATCGTACAAGGGCAGCAGGCTTCTGCGGCGGAGGCAGTGAAATCCGTGCGGCAAGGAGTGCACTGCATCACTGGGAGGAGCCTTGTATCAGCGGTACCGGCGGCTCCGGAACCATTTTCTTTTCCGGATGCAGTCTGCGGTGCTGCTTCTGTCAGAATGCAGTCATCCGTACAGGTCATTTTGGTGCACCTTTGACTATAGATCAGCTGGGTGCCTGTATGCTGGATTTGCAGCAGCAGGGGGCACATAATATCAATTTTGTGACAGGCAGTCACTACACACCGTGGATTGTATCGGCCGTGCAGAAGATTCGGGACAAGCTGCATATTCCCATTGTATGGAACAGCAGCGGCTATGAAGATGCTGAGACGCTTGCCATGCTGGATGGCGTGGTGGATATCTATCTGCCGGATTTTAAATATTTCTGCGCAGAAACGGCTGAAAAGTATGCACAGGCAAGGAATTATCCGGAGGTGGCAGCATATGCGCTGACGGAGATGCTGCGGCAGGTGGGAAAGCCTGTTTTTGATGAAAACGGAATCCTGCAAAGGGGTATGATTGTGCGGCATCTGGTACTGCCGGGGCATCGGCATGAGTCCATGGCATTGCTGAACGCTTTATCCCAGCTGCTGCCGAAAGAAGATTTTCTGCTCAGTCTGATGGGGCAGTACACACCGCCGTCCGAAGCATGTTCTTACAAGAATCTGAACCGGCGGCTTACCACCATGGAATATCAGAGCGTTCTGCACTGTGCACAGGAGCTGGATTTTCAGGGCTTTTCTCAGGAGCTTTCCTCAGCACAGGCATCCTATATACCACCATTGAATCTGGAGGGAATTCCCCATGACACAAAAATTACAGAATAACAAATCTTTGAATCTGGTGCTCATCGTCTATGTGATTTTTTTCTTTGCTGTATGGGCAGCCTATACACTGGTGCTCAAGCCCATCATTTGCGATGCACTGGGAGAAGAAACACTGATATCCAGTCTGCTGCGCAGTGGTGTGATAAAAAATCTGGTGTGGACGCTGCCGGCAGCCTTGCTCATTGTGAAATACCGCAGCCAGTGCATGGTATCTCTGAAGGAAATGTTCACACAGCATGCCAGGGACTGGATGCGCTTTTTGCCGGTATTTCTGATTTTTGCAGTATACATATTCATCAGTGCATGGCGGACCCACGGCGGAATTGGCATTGTGGATTCCTTCGGTATAGATGAGATCATTACCGTGCTTTTCGTGGGACTGACAGAGGAGCTTGTATTCCGGGGATGGCTGCTGAATACGACTTATAAGGCGTCCGATCCGCCGAAAAAGCAGTATCTTGCCATTGGTCTGAATGCACTCCTGTTTCTCTGTATTCATTTTCCCATCTGGATTTCCAAGGGAACCTTTGTATCCAGCTTTACCAGTCTGGGATTTCTGGGCATTCTGGTTTTAAGTGTTGTATTCAGCATAGCATTTATCAGAACGAAAAATATTGTGATTCCCATTGCACTGCATATGTTCTGGGATTTGCTGATTTTTATGCTTGTATAATAAAAAACGTCCGCCGGAGGTTTTTCCTCTGACGGACGTTTTGGTTTGTATGTCTGCTGCGCAGCCATTCGAGGCTCTGCCTCGAGCTCCGCAAGCATTTTTCGAGAAAACTGCTTGACCGAAAAAGCTTTTCTTATTTTTTCAGATTCAGAAGTTCCTGCGGTGTGAATACATACTTCTTGTCACAGAAGTGGCAGTTTACGGTAATGGGTTTGTTTTCATCTGCCATTTTTTTCAGTTCATCCCTGCCCAAACTATATAGGATGCGCTCAGTGCGTTCCCTGCTGCAATCACACTTGTACAGAACTTCTGCTTCATCCAGAAGATTCGGCTCCAGTCCGTCCAGCAGACGCAGGGCAATCTGGTCAGGGGTCATGCCCTCTGTCATCATTTTTGTTACCGGCGGCATTGTTTGCAGATTCTTTTCCAGCTGGTCAATGACCGCATCTTCCGCAAAGGGCAGTACCTGAATCAGGTAGCCGCCTGCAACCTTCACACTCAGGTCGGGATTCACAAGAACGCCCAGACCGCATACAGTGGGTGTCTGTTCACTGTTTGCATAATAGCTGGCAATATCCTCTGCAATTTCACCGGACACCAGCGGACACATGCCCACATAAGGTTCTTTCAGTCCCAGATCTTTTACTACGGACAGGGTGCCGTCATTTCCGATTGCGCCGCCTACATCCAGCTTTCCTTTCTCATTCAGCGGAATTTCTACCACAGGATGCTCTGCATAGCTTTTGACATTGCCGTGACTGTCTGCAACGGCAACCAGCATGCCAGCGGGACCGTTTCCTTTCACACGCAAAGTAACTGTATCTTCCCTGCCTTTTAGACCGTAGCCCATCATACTGGCTGCAATGGTCAGTCTGCCCAGACCCGCTGTAATGACTGCGGAGGTCTGATGAATCCGCTCAATTTCTGCAACCATATCGGTTGCATCCACCGCACAGGATACCACAGATGCATCCTTTGCAATGGCACGCTTTAAAATACCCATTTTCAAATTTCCTCCTGTTTTCGTGCAACAAAAATCATTCTCTGACTGTCTGCATGCAGCGGCTCCTCGGAGTCTGCATGATAACAGCCGATGACCGTCAGACCGGCTTGTTTCAGGGCAGATGCTACCTGTTCCGGTTCATAGGCGTGTTCGATAATTTCCTCTCCGCTGCGGATATAGCGTCCATCCTCATCCAGTTCAAAAAAATCCAGACAGATTGTGACGGTATGATCTTTGGGTTCATATTGGTTTTCCCATACACAGTATACGTCATCTGTATCATAAATATAAATCTGACTGCCCAGCACCGAACGATGCTTATAAGGTGTATTCATATCAAAGAGAAACAAGCCGCCCGGTTCCAGATTTTCCGAAACCTTATGAAAAACCGTTTCCACATCTGCAAAGCAGTTCAGATGATTCAGGCTGTCCAGTGTGCAAAGCACGATATCCACCGTACCATACAGCTCCAGCTCCCGCATATCCTGGCAGACATACTGTATGGGCAGACCGCTTTCCATCTTCTTCTCCATGGCACGGCTGAGCATACCATAGGAGAAGTCCACGCCAATCACATCGTAGCCCAGCTTACACATCTCCTCGGACATACTGCCTGTACCGCATGCCAGATCCAGCAGCACAACACCGGCACTGCGCTTGTGCTTCTGAATCAGTCCGTCAAAGTAAGCGGCACGTTTCGGGTAATCCACATTTTCAGTCAGTCCGTCATAGTAACGGGCAAAAGTCTCATATCCGGTTTCCATATATTCCTCCGCACAAAGATGGGGACGCAGCATTCCACCTCGTCCCCATCAAATGATCCGTAATTCTTACTTTTTATTCTTCTTTGCAGCCCGTTCCGGATTTCTGCGCTGATTGCCGAAGCTTCCGTCACCGGATCCGGCATTGGGTGCATCCGGCTTTGCAACCTGTTCCCGTTCCGGAGCCTGATTCTGCTGGAGCTTTACAGTCAGCAGCATGCGAACGGTTTCTTCCTGAATGGAAGCAACCATGGCATCGAACATTTCAAAGCCCTCATAACGATACTCGACAACCGGATTCTTCTGACCGTATGCACGCAGACCGATACCTCTCTTCAGTTCGCTCATATCATCGATATGTGCCATCCACTTGGTATCTACAACCTTCAGCATGATTACACGTTCCAGCTCACGAAGAGTTTCTGCACCATATTCTTCTTCCTTGGCAGCATACAAGGTCTTTACCTTATCTGTCAAAGTCTTGGTAATGTCCGCAGCCGTCAGCTTGTTCAACTCATCCTCTGTGTAATTCAGGTCATTTTCATCTGTAATCCAGCCTAAGAAGTGATCTCTCAGACCAACGATATTCCATTCGGTGTGTTCTGTCAGCTCATCATCAATATACAGCTTGACAGTAGATGCAACCATTTCATCCATCATCTTCAGAATGCTGTCATGGAGATCCTCGCCGTCCAGCACCTGAGCACGCTGCTTATAGATGATTTCACGCTGTGTATTCATAACGTCATCATAATTGAGGACATTCTTACGAATACTGAAGTTGCGTCCCTCTACCTTGAGCTGAGAGGATTCTACAATCTTGGTCAGCATCTTGCTTTCAATGGGTGTATCTTCATCCACATTCAGTGTACGCATCATATTTTCCAGACGGTCGCCGGCAAAGATACGCATCAGGTCATCTTCAACCGACAGGAAGAAGCGGCTTTCACCCTCATCACCCTGACGGCCGGAACGTCCACGGAGCTGGTTGTCGATACGTCTGGACTCATGACGTTCTGTACCCAGAATATACAGACCGCCTGCTGCCTTTACATCCACAGCCTTTTCCTTTACCTCATCGCTGAACTTTTTGTACAGTTCCTGATAGACAGCACGTGCAGCCAGTACCTCTTCATCATCTGTATCTGCATAGCCGATGGCTTCTGTAATAATTTCTTCCGGATATTCCTTCTTGCGCATTTCTGCACGTGCAAGGAATTCTGCATTACCGCCCAGCATAATATCGGTACCACGGCCTGCCATATTGGTGGCAATGGTAACAGCTCCCAGCTTGCCGGCCTGTGCAACGATTTCGGCTTCCTTTGCATGATACTTTGCATTCAGCACCTCATGCTTGATGCCTTTTTTCTTGAGCATAGCAGAGAGCAGCTCAGATTTTTCAATGGAAATGGTACCTACCAGAACCGGCTGTCCTTTTTCATGGCATTCGATAATCTGATCGATAATGGCACGGTATTTTGCAGCTTCTGTCCGGTAAATGAGGTCATTGTGGTCAATTCGCTGAACCGGACGGTTGGTAGGAATTGCGATTACGTCCAGCTTATAGATCTCACGGAATTCATCCTCTTCTGTCATAGCCGTACCGGTCATACCGGACAGCTTGTTGTACAGACGGAAGTAATTCTGGAAAGTGATGGTTGCCAGCGTCTTGGATTCACGCATGACCTTTACATTTTCCTTGGCTTCAATTGCCTGATGCAGACCGTCATTGAATCGGCGACCCAGCATTTTCCGTCCGGTGAACTCATCGATGATGACAACTTCGCCATCTTCTACAATATAGTCAATATCATTACGCATGACACCATTGGCTTTCAGTGCCTGATTGATGTGGTGCATCAGTGTCATGTTATCCGGATCCATCAGGTTTTCAACCGCAAAGTAATCCTCTGCTTTTTTGATACCCCGGCGTGTAATGGTTGCCGTTTTTGCTTTTTCATCCACGATATAATCTGCATTTTCATTGACAGATTCCTGATCCTGCTTGGAATCCATTTCAACGATAGTAGTAGGGGTCAGTGTTTTGGCAAACTTATCTACAACGCCATACAGAGCCGTGGACTTATCACCCCGTCCGGAAATGATCAGCGGTGTTCTTGCCTCATCAATCAGGATGGAGTCCACTTCGTCCACGATGGCGAAGTTATGTTCTCTCTGCACCTTATCTTTTTTATAGATTACCATGTTATCACGCAGGTAGTCAAATCCCAGCTCGTTATTGGTGCCGTATGTAACATCGCATGCATAAGCCTCACGACGCTGGTCATTATTCAGACCATGCAGGATACAGCCCACGGTCAGCCCCAGAAAACGCAGGACTTTGCCCATTTCGTCAGACTGTGTTTTTGCCAGATAATCATTTACGGTAACAACATGTACGCCTTTTCCCGGCAGAGCGTTCAGATATGCAGCAATGCAGGCTACCAATGTTTTACCTTCACCGGTTTTCATTTCGGCGATACGGCCCTGATGCAGTACAATTGCACCAATCAGCTGTACCGGAAACGGACGCTTGCCCAATACACGATCTGCTGCTTCACGAACAGTAGCCAGTGCCTCAGGGATCATGGAATCCAGATCTTCTCCCGTTTCAAGGCGTTCACGGAAATCAAACGTCTTTTGTTTCAGTTCTGCATTAGATAATGCTTTGTATTCATCTTCCAGTGCCAAAACTTTATTTTTGATCGGTTCAATTCTTGTCAGTTCACGTGTACTGTATGAACCGAACAGTTTACTAAAAATACCCATCAGTCTACCGCCTTTATCTAAAAGTATACAGTTAAAAGTATAACACACGATTTCCAATTTGTCAACTAATTTCACAGCTTTTTCAGGGCAATGGCAGATGAATTGCAAAGGATCGGGGGAGATTGGAATGAAACGGTATAGATTTTCTGCATTTCGCATCGCAATTTCTTTTCATAGCCGTCTCCGTGATTGGAAAAAGTACCGAAATTGCGATGAATTTCTGATACTTTCAAAAAAATCAGTTTTTTTCAAAAAAAATGAAAAAAACGCTTGACAAATCCGGAAGGCTGTGTTATAATATAAAAGCTGACTGAGAAAAAAGCAAAAAAACAAACTGGGGTGTCGCCAAGTGGTAAGGCAGCGGACTCTGACTCCGTTATTTCGAGGGTTCAAATCCTTCCACCCCAACCAATTGAATTTGTACCTGACGAGTCAATCGTTAGGTACATTTTTTATATGTGCGGGAAGCAGATGCTTTTCCGGAAATGATGATAACATATTCTATAAAGGTGCAGTATGAATTATTTTGTAATGGATAAAAATGAGCAGGAGATTCCAGTGCGGCTGATTTCTCTTTCTCCTACCGGCAGTTATTTTGTAGCCAAAACAAAAGGATACACGGTCTTTCGTGTGGTAAAAACAGATGGTGAAAATGTATACGGAACGGCTGTTACATCCGGCGTTGATTATTCTGATGAGGATGGTTATCCCACACATTTTCAGAAAGTGGCATGGTTTGAAGAATATGGCTTTGTGAAAATCCTGTTTTGCAATTGGGATACGTGGGAGCAGGAATCTGCACGTCTTTACATGGATCGTGCATTGTATGACAGAAAAAAGCAGGAACTGCACGGCAACTAAAAGCTTGCTGCTGGAATGTGTCATGCTGTAATTATGAGGAACAATGGGCTGCTGCACCGATAAGGTTGCAGCAGCCCATTGTTCAGCATATGGGTCGGATGGGTCCGCAGGCAATTTTTTCACCGGAATGACCGGAAGGCTGTGTCAGAAAATCGTCTGGATGTGCATGAATGATGATGGTTTTTCCAATGATGGAACTGCATGAAAAACGGTCTGTCAGGAAAACGCTGAGTGCATGACCATCATTGCCAAACAGCGGCGGCAGATCACCTGCATGAAACGGATGCTCGCAGTTGTCGGGGTTATCATGTCCTAAAGCATCTGCAAACGGATCCTCATGGTTTCCGCAGCAGACACCGCCGCTGTGAATATGCATACCAAATATAGGTTTGCGGCATATTTCCTCAGAAGCAGGCAATCCGAACACTTCGACTGCTGCAAGAACGCCGCATTTTGTCTGATAAAAACGAGCACAGCCATGAATCTGCGGATATGCGTCACTGCCCTTTATGGCAGCCGCTGCATGGGGTTTCCGGCTGAGCCATGCAGACAGTCCGGATAAGCGGATGGGCTCGGTTCTGTTTTGAAATAAAATGATTCAACACCTGCCTTTCTTCTGCTATTGTATTCCGGAAAATCAAAAAAGTGCTGCCGGAGAGCAGACGGCTGTGCAGGCTTTATTGTTATAGTTATTCCAATATATGGAGAATATCCTCTGCGGACATATGCATAATATCTCCTTCACCGCCTACAGCAATATCGTAAAGCTCAGATTTGCTCTGCTGCAAACGGATGATGTTTTCCTCAATGGTTTTGTCGGCAATGAGCTTATAAATCTGGACATTGCGTTTCTGACCGATACGGTACACTCTGTCGGATGCCTGATTTTCAGCGGAGGAATTCCACCATGGGTCGTAATGAATGACAATATCGGCTCCGGTGAGATTCAGCCCGGTGCCTCCGGCTTTCAGAGAAATGAGAAATACCTTTGTATCGTTCTCATTGAAGTCGTTTACCAGTTGGATTCGTTGGGAAGGTTTCGTTTTTCCGGTCAGCATGTAATGGCTGATTTCTGTACGGTTCAGCCTGTCTGCAATTCTGTCCAGCATAGAGGTAAACTGAGAGAACAAAAGAATCTTATGACCGGCATGCACACAGCTTTCGATCAGTTCCATGCACTGTTCCAGCTTGCCGCTTGACCCCTTGTAATTATCATAGACAAGGGAGGGATCACAGCAGATCTGCCGCAGTCTTGTCAGCATAGCAAGAATTTTTATGCGCTCTGTGCTGCTTTCAAATTCCTTTCCCAGCATCTTTTTCACTGCGGCAACATTTGCGGAATACAGCTTGCTTTGTTCTTTTTCCATGTTGGCATACAGTATGGTTTCTGTTTTATCCGGCAGTTCCGTAAGTACATCTTTTTTGAGCCGTCTCAGAATAAAGGGTGAAACAATTTCCTGCAAATTTTTTACAGCGGTTTTGTCGTTTTTAGAAACAATGGGTGATTCGAAATTCTTTTTAAAATATGTGTAGCTGAAAAGGTAATCCGGCATAATGAAATCAAAAATGCTCCACAGCTCCGCCAGACTGTTTTCTACAGGTGTTCCGGTCAAGGCAAATCGGATTTCAGCATGAATGCCCTTTACTGCCTTGGCTGCCTGTGTGCTGTGATTTTTGATATACTGGGCTTCATCGATAAATTCAAGGTAGAATGATTGTGCCTCATATTTTGCAATATCTCTTGTGATGAGTGAATAGGAGGTGATGATGACATCATATTCATGGATATGCGCAATCCGTTCATCCCGTATGGCAGCTGTGCCGGTAATCATCAGCGATTTCAGTTCCGGAGCGAATTTACGGATCTCATTTTCCCAATTCAGCGTAAGAGATGAGGGACATACGACCAGATTCACTCTGTGTTCCTGTGCATGCTTCTTGGCATCCAGCATCAATGCAATGGCCTGTATGGTTTTTCCCAATCCCATATCATCTGCCAGTATACCGCCGAATCCATAGGAAGCAATGGTTTTCATCCAGCGAAAACCGTATTTCTGATAGGAACGCATGATGGCGTCCAGTGTTTCCGGAACAGCGGAGGATTCTGCATCCTCAATGGCTGTATGGTAGAGATGCATGGCGTTTTTAAAATCGCTGCTTCGTTTCAAGCGGAAATTTTCGTTGCTTTTCAGACTGTCCAGATAGAACATTCTGTATTTGGGGATTTGGATCTGTTCCTTGAGCAGGGATTTATCCGTAATATTCAGACTGCTTGTCAACTCTGCAAGTGCGGAGAGCGAGTCATCCATCTGTGCAAAAGAGCCGTCACGGAGGCGATGGTATTTGCTGCCTCTCCGGTATGCGGAAAGCAGTGCCGTCAGTTCCTCTGGGCTGTATCCGTCTGCTGTAATTTCCAGTTCCAGAAGATTGCCCGATGGACGGATGCCGATACTGGGCTTTACAGGCGGCCGTACAGAAATTCGCTGAAAGCGTTCACTTGCATAGATTTCCATGGTCTTTGCCAGCCTGGGCAGTCCATCTGTGATAAATTCATATATTTTCTTCTCATCGGAAATCGTCAGGGGATGGACGGGATCGGATTCCTGCACTTCGAAATATTTTCTGATTTCATTTTCCGCATTTTTTTCTGCCGGATAGTCGCACATAGGATTGCTGCGCTGCTCATAAAATGCAGGATATACCTTTTCACCATAGGAGAATTCCAGCCTTGCTGTGATTTCATTTTCTTGTCCGTAGTCCAGATAAAGACGGGAAACCGCTTCGGGGGGAATAAAATCCTCCAGCAATACAATGCCTTGAATCTGTACATACCCACAGACAGGCTTCAGGACGGAGGAATAGAATGCAGTGATATCAGATTTTGCAATATACATTTTGGAAATATTTGAGCATGCCTGAAACAGAGTGCATACCGCTTGTGAGAATCTGGGGGTTGCAAGATAAAATGTATCGGTTTTTTCCTGGAAAAAGCAGGCATGAAGACCTTTTCCGAAATAGGTCAGAGGACTTTTGACGGCGATGCTGAACCGGTTGTTGGATTCCTCCTGAAGCTTTACTTCTATCTGAGGATTTTCATATTTTACCAGACATTTCCGGCCTTCAAAGGATACATAACAATCCTTGTACATTTCAAAGAAGCTGTCGATTTTATTGTCGCGCAGATCAAGATTCTGCTTGGAATAGCTGTAATAACCTTTTGAGCAGTAGAACATGAAAGACAGATCCATTAAGCGGCAGCTTTTCTCGTCCATGGCACTGTAGGTATGGACGAATTCAAGCTCCTTTCCGTATTTCTGTGTCATGCTGTGATCAAAGTTCATTTTCAGCTTTGTGATATCTTTCACCATATACATACGTGTTCTGCCGATTTTCAGGGAATAGGACAGTGTATTGCCATATCTGGAAAGCTCCGGAATCAGGTGTACTTTTTCTTCTTCAGGAGTATCCAGTTCTGCCGTTTCGTCTGCAAGCCGGCAGTATTCCCGAATCAGACGGAGTGCTTCATCAGAGCTTCGATCTGAAATTTCCTTTTCAAATCGTTTTTTGACGGCAAAAAATACGGCTGCCATATGTTTGCAGTACTTTCCATGCTCAAAGGGACAGTCGCAGTGCGCTTCGGTAATTTCTCCCGATCCGGATATTTTTACAGAGACATGGTACAGCTGTGTTCCCTGAACCTGTGCAGTATAGCAGCCTTTTTCAGTATTTTCAAGGCTGACAATCTGTTTCTTCTGAAAATAGCTCTTTCCTCGCTGCACGATTTTTGTGCTAATGGAGGATTCAAAATTTTTAATATTCATAAATGGATTCCCTTTTCATTCAATGATACTGTAATTATACCATATTTCTGTTTCTTTTCAAGTGGTCCTGTATTTTTATGGAAGAGGCAGCTGAAAAAATCAGAAATTCCCAGATGGTTTTTCAACTTTTCTATGTTGAAATTGTTGAAAGTACACAATCAGGCAAAATCTGCATATCATAAAACAGGAGGTGCATGCGCAATGGTAGATGGTCTTGTGATTGCAGGCATTGTCATACTGGGGGTGCTGGCAGTGATTGAGCTGCTGTATATTTTATTTGGTTCTCATCAAAGCCGTGATGAACCGGTTCGGCGAGCATTTACTGTGCTGGTATATCGTCCGGAGGATACGGCCTTTGCATCCTATCTGCGTGCATTTTTGTCGCATATGCGGTGGATGGAATCTATGTTTCTGTCCAGAATTTATGTGGTACATCTGAATGTTCCGGAGGAACAGTCGGAAGCAGTACGTGCTGTCTGTGAACAGGAAACCTATCTCGTTTATTGCAGTCAGGAGGAGTTTGAAGCACTCCTGATGGAAGAGAAAAACTCTGTGGAAAAGGATTGCATTTTGTCGGAAAAGGGAGTATAATGGTACTATGACTCGATGAAGGAGGTGTGGATGTGGAAGAACAGACCCTGCATATGGAAGGCACGGTGGAAAACGTGCTGTTCCGCAATGAGCAGAACGGCTATATGGTTCTGGATCTGAATGCCGGCGGGGAACTGATTACAGTGGTCGGTGAAATCGGCGATGTGGATGAAGGAGAGCAGCTGATTTTAGAGGGCAGATATGTAACCCATCCACGCTTCGGGACACAGTTTCAGGCGCAGTACTGTGAGCATAAGCTTCCTGCGGATGCCCTGAACATCCAGCGGTATCTGGCATCCGGTGCCATTAAGGGCATCGGCCCGTCTCTGGCAAAGAAAATTGTAGATGTATTTGGTGTGAAAACATTGGAGATTATGGAGAAGGAACCGACCAAGCTGCTGGAAATCCGGGGGATTTCTCCCCAGAAGTGCGAGAATATTGCCGCAGAGGTCAAGGAGATTTTTGCCCTGCGGGGCATTATGACATTTCTTTCGCAGTATGGCATCCGTTCCAAGTATGCCATGCGTGTGTACCAGAAATTCGGTGCAGGTGCACGGGAGATGATCTGTGCCAATCCGTATCTGCTGTGCTCATCCGGAATTGATCTGGAGTTTCGCCGTGTGGAAAAACTGGCGCATGATCTGCATATTGCAGCGAATGCTCCGGCTCGTGTTGCAGCCGGCATGGCTTTTGTACTGATGCATAATACACACAATGGATTTACTTGTCTGCCCCTTGACCGTTTGCAGCCGAAAACCTGTGAATATCTGAATGTATCGGAAAAGGTTTTCTATGAGGTATATCAGCAGGAGCTTGCGGAAGAAAATCTTTTTGAATATATCAAAGGTGAACGGGAATTCGTCTATCTGCCGGATTACTACCGTGCAGAGCGATATATTGCCGATCGTGTACGGGTGCTGTGTGATTTCAGTACCCGTGATGCACTTTCCCAATATGAAAAGATGATCGATGAGGAACAGCTCCGGCATCGGATTCAGTATGAATCTCTCCAGCGGGAAGCCATTGCAACAGCACTTTCCCGCAGTATCATGATTATGACCGGCGGACCGGGTACAGGTAAGACCACCACGCTTAATGCCATTATTTCTCTGTATGAAAGGCAGGGCTGCCGTGTGATGATTGCAGCACCCACAGGACGTGCTGCTCAGCGCATCTCTGACTTGACCGGTTATGAGGCAAAAACCATTCATCGTCTGCTGGAAGTGGAATTTGATATGACAGGGCAGCCAAGATTCAAGCACAATGAAAGAAATCCGCTGATCTGTGATGTTATGGTCGTAGATGAAATGTCCATGGTGGATGTGCTGCTGTTTGAGGGGCTGCTGCGTGCCCTGCGGCTGGGCTGCAAGGTGGTTCTGGTGGGGGACAGCGATCAGCTGCCCTCTGTAGGGCCGGGGAATCTTCTGAAGGATTTGATTGACAGCGGTCAGATTCCTGTCATTGCTCTGAAACAGATTTTCCGTCAGGCGCAGGAAAGCTGCATCATTACCAATGCCCATAAAATCATTCATGGAGAATATCCCGACCTGACACAGAAAAACGGGGATTTCTTTTTCTTTCAGCGATTGCAGCCCAATCAGGCAACCGAGCTGGTTTTGCAGCTGACAAAGGACAGGCTGCCGCGGGCGTATCAGTATTCGCCGGTGGATGATATTCAGGTCATATCGCCTTCCCGAAAGGGCGTTCTGGGTGTGATTGAGCTGAATCAGCGGCTTCAGCAGGTACTGAATCCTCCGAAGCATGGTGTACAGGAAGTCCGTTCCATGCTCTATACGTTTCGGGAGGGTGACAAGGTCATGCAGATGAAGAATAATTATGATATTGTATGGCATAAGGATGGAGAAGAAGGAGCCGGCATTTTCAATGGAGATATCGGGAAAATTCTCAGTGTCAACCGGCACAGCAGCGAAGCAGTGGTGGATTTTGACGGACGGCGTGTAACCTATCCCTTTGAAATGCTGGAGCAGCTGGAACTGGCATATGCCATTACCGTGCATAAGAGTCAGGGCAGTGAATTTGAGGTGGTGATTCTGCCGATTTTGGGGGGATTTGATAAGCTCTACTATCGGAATCTGCTGTATACGGCAGTCACACGGGCAAAGAAAATGCTGATTGTTATCGGCTCTCAGAAACGGGTTTATGAAATGGTAGAGAATAATCGGCGTACCAATCGTTATACATGCCTGAAGCATATGCTGACAAAGGATGATTCAGATGAGCCTGATTCGGAAATGCATACGCTTTTGTCTTGATTTGGTGTATCCCAACCGCTGCCCTTGCTGCGGCGCATTTCTTCCGTGGTACGAGCTTTTGTGCCGTTCCTGTACGGAAAAAGTTTTCGTGGATCCGGAGCAGTTTTGCAGGAAATGCGGAAAGGCAAAGACAGAATGTATGTGTGCTGTTTTGCCGGCATATGATGAAGTGATGGTTCTGTCCTATTATGAAGCAGAAGCAAAGACCGGTCTGATTGCACTGAAAGCATCTGCCAACCGGAACTTCGGATGGTATGCCGGAGAAATGATCGGCAGACGGATTCTGGAAAATCCGGATTGGATGATGACAGATGGAATCGTACCGGTGCCTATGAGTCCGGGAAAGCGTTTGCTGCGTGGATACAATCAGGCGGAAGTCATTGCAAGGGGCATATCGTCTGTCACGCAGATTCCTGTTCTGAAAAATTGCCTGAAAAAGCACGGAGGACAGACGCAGCATCTGCTGAATGCCCGGCAGCGTGCAGAGAATACAGAAGCGTTTCAGTCGGCAGGACGTGACCTGCACGGCTACCGGCTGATTTTATGTGATGATATATTAACCACCGGCAGTACCATGAACCGGTGTGCAGAGATATTGAAAGCGTGCGGTGCAGAGGTTGTTTTTGCAGCCGCAGCGGCGACTACATGCAGAAATAGAAAGAGAGAGGAATAATTTATGGCAACAATCGATATTGGAATTGATCTGGGTACAGCCAACACGGTCATTACCCTTGGTCGGCGGGGCGTTGTACTGAGCGAACCATCAGCAGTGGCTTATGATACACGGACGCTGGAAATTCTTGCGGTGGGCAGTGAGGCTTATGACATGATCGGAAAAACACCATCCTATATTCAGGTGGTTCGTCCGCTGTGCAATGGTGTCATTTCAGATGACCGTATGACACAGTATATGATTCGTGAGCTGATTGAGCGGGTGACCGGAAAGAGTCTCATAAAGCCTCGTATTATTATTTGCGTGCCATCGTTCATTACAGATGTGGAGAAGCGTGCGGTTGTAGAGGCTGCTATGAGTGCAGGCTCACGGAAGGCCTATCTGATTGATGAGCCCATTGCTGCTTTGATTGGTGCCGGTGTGAATATCAGCTTAGCTACAGGCAATATGATTGTGGATATCGGCGGCGGCACAACGGATGTGGCTATCGTTTCTATGAATGGTGTTGTAACCTCCCATTCCATTAAGGTTGCCGGAAATACCTTGGATCAGGCACTGATTCGCTATATGCAGACCAAATATAAGCTGCTGATTGGTGAACGGACGGCAGAACGAATCAAGTTTGAACTGACCAATCTCTATGATCCACGGGAGAATGTGACCTTGTTTGCAAAGGGTCGGAATCTGGTCAGCGGTATGCCGGAGCAGGTGGAAATCAGCGAGCTGGATGTCTTTGAAGCCATTGAAGATGAAATTACACAGATCATTGAAGCAATTAAAAAGGTTCTGGAGGAAACACCGCCGGAGCTGGTGGGGGATATTTACGAGAACGGTATTCTTCTTGCCGGAGGCGGTGCGCTTCTGGGCGGATTGAGTAAGCTGGTTGAACGCACCCTCAAGGTCAAGTGTGTAGTTGCCCAGAATCCTCTCAATTGTGTAGCCAAGGGGACTGCCATTGCATTCCGTAAGGTGGATAAGCTGCTGGACGGCTTTGAGCATATCGGCGTGTATCAGTATCAGTAAAAATGATGCCGCTGTGTTTTTATGATACAGCGGCATTGTACATATGAGAGGGATTTTTATGAAAAAAATAATACTGTTTCTTCTTTCATCCGTTATATTTCTGTCGCTTTCCGGATGCAGCGTTCCGGAAGCAGGGACAAGCCAGCATATGATAGAAGCGGATTTGTCGGATATGCCGGATATGCCGGATTTTGATGCATCTGATGTGATCCGTACTTCTGAATTTTGTTCGGAGGATGGAGCATATACGTTGAAGATACAGCTTCATGCATTTTTCGATTACAGTATATTGGATGAGAATATGTATTCTGGGGTATATGATGATGGTTCTGATGAATGGACAGAGGAGGATATGGCTGCTTTTGAAGCACAATGGAATGAGTTTTATGAAAAGCTTGAGGAAACGGCTGAATACTATTATGTTTTCTACTGGATGGAAGAGGATGGTATTACGGAGCCTGTTTGTTATATAAAGACAGAAAACAATCAGGTCTTTTCATCTGAAGGAGAATATGGCTATATTCAGGAACAAGAGCCGCATCCTTACACATATTCCGATACTTATGAAATACACTGGCTGGGAGATTGTGCAGAGGTAAATTTCCTTGAATCGGAACAGAACTGGAGGAATATTTCTGTGCCTTATCCCGACAGGACGGTCTATACACAGACGGCAGAGTGGGAATATTCCAACGAAAAGAAGCCTGAAGTCACAAAAGCTATTCTTACGGCTGACTGCTATGGCAAGCTTCAGAATAAGGCACGGGCTGAGGATGTATATGATATTTACGTATTTCCCAGCAGCACAGTGGGTCTGATCGGCGTTCCTGTAAAGCTTTCATACCTTGAAAGTGTAGAAAATACAGAACTTACGCTTTGCTATGAAGAGGATGAGCTTCGGGGCGTTCCAGAGAGCAGCATAATTGTAATGTACTGCTATGAAGATTACAACTTTTTAGAGGAACTGCCGCGGGCGATTTTTAACAGCGAAGAGAATACCGTTACAATTCCTGACGCTATTCCCGGAATCTATCTTCTGGTGGATGTGTATGAATGGGATACAAGATGGAATGAGAAAAATCCAAGAGGTGCATATAGCGTTGACAAGAGCGATTATGAATCGAATTGGGAAAGAGAATGCGGTACCGGCGATATTATGGAGATAGCCGATATCGAATGGGTCAAGGAAAGCAACGGCGAATTTCATGTTCAAACGCCTGAACAGCTTGCAGGTGTGGTATATTATACAAATGTACTTGCTGAATATTACGAGACGGTTGTCATTTACCTTGAAAATGATATCGATTTAAGTGGCTATGAATGGGCACCTATGGGCTGGCGTGATGACGGAACCAACCAATTCATAATATACGGAATGGGTCACACAATTTCCAATATGACAATCCATCTTCCTGAGCAGAGAGAAGTAGGATTTATTGGCTATGCCAATCAACTGAATGTATATGATCTTACCTTTGAAAATGCAAGCATCACTGGTAAAAGCTTTGCCGGTGTGTTGTGCGGAGTTGCTTATACTACGAATGTCATTGAAAATGTAACAGTAAGCGGCAGTATTGAGGCAGACAGCTTCTGCGGTTCAATGATAGGCGATGAAAGTGGCGGTATAGGCTATAAAAACTGTCAGGCGAATGTTATCGTAAATGGTGTGGAATTCCCATATTTTTCTGACGAACAGAGGCAGCAGGCAGAACTTGAACCTTATGTGGAGGAGACATTTCATATTGCTGTGGATGAAAACTACTGCATAACAAGAGATGAGCACGAAGGCTATGAAAGCCTTGGATGGGAGGTATTCATAGATGATATGCCGGTACTTTCACGAAATGCAGAAAATGAAACTGTTTTTAATACCAGAGATAATGCCGCAGTGGGTGTAAGAGCCGGATGTACCTACAAGATTTATCTCACTGCTTATATGTACGGTACTTATATACGTGTAAGCAATATTCTGGAATATACAGTTCCTGAGAACTATGTTGTTTCATCAGAGAAAAAAGCTCAATAGAAAAACACCTAAACGGCTTTGAGTGTATCGGTGTGTATCAGTACAGGGCAACAGCATTTACTTTTCATAGGTAAGAATTTTTTTCGGTCCAGCAGTTTTTTGCAAAAAAATGCTGGCAGGGTCCAGGGACAGCGTCCCTGGTCGCCGTCCGCAGACGGCGAAACCAGCGTACCGCTGGATCGTCTACCCCACCCCCTTATTTGTTACTGAAAACAGATAGGCATCAACTCCCTCCCACAAGGGAGGGGGAAAAGTTATAAAAGTTTTTTTGCGCCGCTTTTTTCTCAAAAAAAGCGGTCGAGGGGTTAAGGGGGCGAGAAGCCCCCTTATCGCCGTCCGCAGACGGCGAAATTCCCTGCGCCATCCTTTCGGCGCACGGGGAATGGGGTGAGAAAAAGCGACAGCTTTTTCGAGGGGAAGCGAACAAGACCGCTTCCCCTTGTTCCAACGATGAAATATCTATCCCTTGAAAATGTTCCGGTGGAACATTTTCAACGAAAAAGTAAATGCTGTCGCCGTGTGTATCAGTATCAGTGAACTTGACAACGGGTCCTGAATGTGATATACTTGTATCATGTCAGTAAACATACAAATAGATAATAACGCCGGAAGGCGTGATTATAAGTATTATTTTAAGGAGAGTTTTTTTGAGAAACACAGCAAAAAAGGAGATTGTGTGCTGACCGGGAGGTTTGCATAAAATCAATCTCATGCCAAACCTCCCATATTGAAGGTCAACAATTTTCAGGAGGAAAAACAATGAATACAAATGACTATATGATCCGTTTGGAAACCCCTTGCGATTACCGTGCGGTAGAAAACCTTGCCCGTGAAGCATTCTGGAATCTGAGTGTTCCGGGATGCAGTGAGCATTATTATGTGCATGTCTTGAGAAGTCACGAAGATTTCATCCCTGAGCTGGACTTTGTCCTTGAAAAGGATGGAAGGATTATCGGCAATATCATGTATACAAAAGCGAAGCTCGTAGACGAAAAAGGCACTGAAAAGTGCATTCTTTCCATGGGGCCGCTTTGCATTCATCCTGATCATCAGCGAAAGGGATATGGTAAGGCTCTGCTCCTGCACACCTTTGAGAAGGCGATGAAGCTTGGATACGATACCGTTGTAAATTTCGGCAATCCTGACAATTATGTTGCACGGGGTTACAAAAGCTGTAAAAAGTACAATGTGTGCTTTGAAGGCGATGTTTACCCTGCTGCTCTGCTTGTAAAGGAGCTGAAGGAAGGTGCGCTTGACGGCAGGAAATGGTTTTATCATCCGAACAATGCGGATGCGCCTTGCAGTGATACCGATGCTGTAGAAGCATTTGATGCACTGTTTCCGCCAAAGGAAAAAAAGTGGCAGCCCAGTCAGGAGGAATTCTATATTCATAGCCATTCTGCTATAACCTGGTAAACGGAGAAAACATAATCCCCTGAGAAGCATTCGTTCTTCTCAGGGGATTTTTATTTTTTATCAGTCTGTGCAGACTTCAATCTCATAATCTCCGCCGGTAGCCCCTCGGATAATTGCTTCTACAATTTCCGGATGCTGCACCTCACCTGTTGTACGATCAAAGAGTGAGAATCCATAATCGCCGTTATAGCCGTTATCCCAGTAAACCGGAACAATCCCCCGGTCTACAGCGGCTTTTGTCACATATTCGTTATAATAACGGCGATAGCCTGTGTTATTCTTGTTCACACAGCCATACTCGCCAATAACCACCGGAATTTCCTTGCTGACATAGGTTTCCACCAGCTTATCAAATTGTGCATCTACATAATCCTCATCGCCCCAGTTGGTATGATTGGATGCAAGGGCACCCCATCCGTAAACACGAGGGGATTCCTTCAGGCAGAAGTCATAGGGATCATAATAGTGTACAGAAACCATGATGCGGTCTGGTGTGGAATCCGTGGGCATTACAAAGCCTGCAATGGTATAATCAATGTTGGTGTTAAAGCCCGGTATCAGCAGACAGCGATCTCCGTTGTTTCCGCCGGATGCACGAATCGTATCCACAAAGATCTGATTCAGTGCATTGATGTTGTCATAATACATCTGTCCGGTTTCCCCTGTAGGCTCCTGATAGGATCCGTCATGAATTTCGTTCATGGATTCAAAAATCAGATGCTGGTCATATTCTTTGAACCGGTCTGCAATTTGTGCCCAGACCTTCTGGAACTTCTCCTGAATCTTCGACTGATCCGCCTGTGTGCAGTCAATCCATGAGGGGGTATCGTTATTGCCGTCATGATGAATATTGATGATTACATACATTCCGTCTGCAATGGCATAATCCACCACTTCCTGTACACGGGCAAGCCACTCTTCTTCGATGGTATAATCCGGACCGTCCCCGATTCGTTTCATGTAGGTAACAGGAATACGGATGGTAGAAAAGCCGGCATCATGAACGGATTCAATCAGCTCCGGTGTGATTTCAGGATTGCCCCATGCCGTTTCATTGCCCTCTGCACTGGAGTAGGCATCCAGACTATTGCCCAGATTCCATCCCACCAGCATATTTCCTGCGATTTCCGCAGCCGTTTTTCCGGAAACGGGTTCTATTGTGACAGTATCTTCTGCGGTGCCTGCGGATTCTGTATTGCCGTCCGTGCTGTTTTCAGAGCCGCCGCATCCGGTCAGTCCCACCATCATCGCAGCAGTAAGACTCATTGGCAGCAGCTTTTTTAAAAAGTGATGCTTGCTCATATGCTTATCCATTCCTTTCTTTCCGTAGAAATATACATTCATTATATAATAAACGGCTGTCGATTGCAAGGGCTTTTCTTAAAAATCATGTTCTGATACGAACCATGTATATGATTTTTGTGCATATTGCTTATAGAATGTGGAAATCTAATGTCATATGCATTTTTTGCCTAAATTTTTTGTGTGAATGTCATGGAAATTACTGAAATCAGCGGTATCTATTGCAATCTTTTGTAAATTCATGTATAATAGAAGCATATGAAAGCAGGAGAAAAATATTTTGCAGGAGGAGAATTGCAATGAGAAAGTGGCAGATTGTACAGCCTGATTCGAAAATTGTACAGACACTGTGTACCGGCAGTGATATTACTACACTTTGTGCGGAGGTTCTGGCAGCACGCAGCATCCGTTCGCTGGATGAGGCAGCAGCACTTTTGAATTGCGATGGATTATCAGATCCTTTTCTGATTCAGGATATGCAATGTGCGGCAGATGTCATCAATGAAGCCATTGATGCCGGAACATCTGTGTGTATCTACGGGGACTACGACTGTGATGGTGTAATGGCAACGGTGATTCTGTATTCCTATTTATCGGAGCTTGGTGCAAATGTGACCTATTACATTCCGGAACGGGACGAAGGCTACGGTATGAATGAGGATGCTGTACGGCGACTTCATGAGGATGGCGTAGAGCTGATTGTTACCGTAGATAATGGAATTACTGCACTCCGTGAGGCAAAGTTGATGGCTGAGCTGGGGATGCGTCTTGTGGTAACGGATCATCATCAGCCGCTGGAAGAGCTGCCCTGTGCAGAAGCGGTTGTGGATCCGCATCGGGTAGATTGTCCATCGCCTTTTAAAAAATACTGCGGCGCAGGTCTTGCACTGATGCTGATTGCTGCAATGGACGGCGGCGATGCAACCATGGCAATGGAGCAGTTCGGAGAGCTGGCTGCTATTGCCACTGTGGCAGATGTTGTGGAATTGTCCGGAGAAAATCGCTTTCTGGTGCAGCAGGGGCTGCGGCTGCTTGCCAATACAGAGCGTCCGGGTCTTCTGGCATTGCTGGAGCAAAGCGGTGTTTCGGGGAAAAAGCTGACGGCATCCACACTGGCATTTTCTCTTGCCCCTCGTATCAATGCGGCAGGACGCTTTGGTTCACCCCTTCAGGCGGTGCATCTGCTGCTGGCGGAAACACCCGAAGAGGCGAAAATGCTTGCGGCAGAACTGGAAGCCTGTAACCATGCACGTAAGCATACAGAAGAAGCAATCCTTCTGGATATTCAGAAGCAGATTGAACAAAATCCTTTGCTTGTACATCAGAGAGTGCTGGTCTTTGCCGGTGAGCAGTGGCATCATGGCGTGATTGGCATTGTTGCGGCACGTTTGCAGGAGCGTTTCGGAAAGCCTACTTTTCTCATTGCATTGGAGGAAAACGGTGCAAGAGGTTCTGCCCGTTCCTTTGATGCATTTTCCGTGTTTTCCTGCCTGGATGCCTGTAAACCTTATCTGACGAAATACGGGGGTCATCCCGGTGCCGGGGGATTTTCTCTGGAACGGGAACAGGTTCCTGCTTTTACAGCTGCTGTACAGGAATATGCAAAGCAGCAGTTTCCGCAGATGCCGGTCATGACAGTAAAAGCAGATAAGCTGCTTTTACCGCAGGATCTGACCGTTGAAAATATTTCCGGACTGGAGATTTTAGAGCCGTACGGAGCCGGAAATCCGGCACCGGTATTTGCACTTTGTCATGCTGTTCTGAAAGAGCTGGTGCCCCTTTCAGGGGGGCAGCATACAAAGCTCCGGCTGATTTACGGAACCATGGCAATAGATGCCCTTCTGTTCCGTACAGCACCGGAGGAGGTGCATCTGAAACCGGAAGATCTGTGTGATTTGCTGGTCACGGTGGGTATCAACCATTTTAACGGACGCACCAGTCTGAATCTGATTGTGCAGGATTATCGGAGAAGCGGTGTAAAGCAGGCAAAATATTTTGCCGCATTTGCTGCCTATGAGCAGTTTTCCAGAGGAGAGCCGATGCCTGCGGCTTATTATACAGCCATTGCGCCTACACGGGAGGAACTGACTGCTGTATACCGCTGCGTGCCGGAGACCAGAATCACCATAGAGGCACTTTTTATGCGTTTGCAGCCGCTTGCGATGAATTATTGTAAACTGCGTATTGCACTGGATGTGTTCGCAGAGCTGGGACTTGTGGGGTTGGATTCCTATTCTGAGACGGTTCAGAGACTGCCTGTGCGAACCAAAGTAAATTTAGAGGATTCCGTATTGCTTCGGGCAGTGCGGCAAAAAGGGGAGGTTTAAACAATGTGTGAAGCAAATGTTCAAAAGGTCATTACAATTGAAGATTTAACGCAGAAGATTCTGGCTACAGGGCGGCAGTATGATCTGAGTAAAATTCTTTCTGCTTATGAATTTGCTCAGAATGCCCACGGAGATCAGAAGCGATCCTCCGGTGAGCCATACATTGTTCATCCGCTGTCTGTGTCCGAGATTCTGGTGGATCTGGGGATGGATACGGATACCATCTGTGTGGGTCTGCTCCATGATGTAGTGGAAGATACGGACTATACACTGGATGATATCCGGAAAAACTTTGGGCCTGTGGTTGCTGTGCTGGTAGACGGTGTGACGAAGATGAGTCAAGTTCCGATTTTTGATAAGGATGAGCAGCAGGCAGAGAATTTTCGGAAGGTACTGCTTGCCATGTCTCATGATATCCGTGTCATGATTATCAAGCTGGCAGACCGTCTGCACAATATGCGGACGCTGAAATATCTGCCCCCTCACAAGCAGCTCCGGATTGCCAGGGAAACTATGAAAATTTATGTCCCCATTGCCCGACGTCTGGGCATGCGTGCGATTTATGCAGAAATGGAGGATCTGGCATTCCGCTTTCTGGATCCTTATGCTTATTCGGAAATTGAACACATTATGCTGATGGATAAGGAAAAACGTGAAGCGTTTATTCAGACCATTATTGAACGGCTGCGTCAGCGTCTGGAACAGGAGCATTTTTCCAAGAAGCCGGAGATTTCCGGCCGTGTGAAGAGTATTCACGGCATTTATAAGAAAAGCTATTTGCAGCATAAGAGCATTGATGAGATTTATGATAAATATGCCATCCGTGTCATTGTCAGCAATCTGGATGAGTGCTATCATGTGCTGGGTGTTGTCCATTCATTTTTCACACCGCTGCCGAACCGGTTCAAGGATTATATTGCAACACCCAAAGCCAATATGTACCAGTCCCTGCATACAACCGTGACATCAAAGGAGGGCATTCCCTTTGAAATTCAGATCCGCACATGGGAAATGCATATGTCTGCGGAGTATGGCGTCGCTGCACACTGGAAATACAAGGAAGGCGTTCAGAAGAAAAGTCCTATGGATGAACGGCTTGCATGGGTGCGTCAGGTGATTGAAGCACAGCAGACATCCGATGATGTGGATGAAATTGTCAACATCATTAAGAATGATATTGCACCGGAGGAAATCGTTGTAATATCACCCAAGGGCGATTTTTATAGATTGCCGCAGGGTTCCAATGTGCTGGACTATGCGTACCGGGTGCACACCAAGCTGGGGCATAAAACCATTGGTGCCAAAGTGGACGGTAAAATTGTACCGCTGGATTATACACTGAAAACCGGTGAAATCTGTGAGATCCTTACCACAAAGGATCCGAATAAAGGGCCTACCAGAGCATGGCTGGATCTTGTGCATACCAATACGGCCAAGTCAAAAATCCGTTCCTGGTTCAAGCGGGAAACCCGTGAGGAAAATATTCAGCAGGGCAAAGCCGCCTTGGAGCAGGAGTTTAAACGTTTCCGGATTTCCGTTCCGGAAAATGAGCTGGAGGAATTTCTGGGGGATGATCTGAAGCGGCATAACTGTATCACACTGGAAGATTTTTATGCATCCATCGGGTATGGCGGTACTTCTTTATCCAAAATTATGCCCAGACTGAAAGATCAGTACACCAAAAAATATGGGTTGGATGAAGAGCCGGAAACACAGGAAATGCCTTTGATCGAACGGGTAGATTCCGGCGATGAAAATGCAATCGTCATTGACAAAATTGATGATATTGCCTATAAGCTGGCAAAGTGCTGCTGTCCGCTGCCGGGTGATGATATTATCGGTTTTGTGACCAGAGGCTACGGCATCTCCATTCATACCAAGAGCTGTATCAATTATCAGTCTGCATTAAAAAGTCAGGACACGGAAAAATTACAGCGGTGGATTGCTGTAAGATGGAGAGATTCTGCAAAGACAGCAAAGATATCAGCCAATCTGGAGATCATTGCCGTAGACCGTGTGGGACTGAATCTGGATGTATCAAAGATTCTGGCGGATATGCACATTTCCATTGTGAATTCCAGTTCCCGCCGTCTGCCCAATGGCAATGCCATTGTTGCCGTGAATATTCAGGTGGACGGTCCTGAGCACCTGAAGAGTGTGATGGATAAGCTGCGCAAAGTAAAGAGTGTGATTTCTGTTGAACGTGCAAGAAAGTGAGGCATTTATGAAATCCGTACAAACGCTGATGCTGGGGTCTCTGGCATCCAATTGTCATTTGCTTTTTTTGGATGAAAAGCGTGTGATTGCCGTAGATATCGGTGATGATGCGAAAAAACTGCTGCACTTTCTGGAAGAGCAGCAGCTGACATTGGTGAAAATTCTGCTGACCCACGGACATTATGATCATATTGCCGGTGTGCTTGCCGTACAGCAGGCAACGGGTGCAGATGTATATATTCATGAGCAGGATGCTGCCATGCTGGGGGATCCCCACCGGAATCTGGCAGAATGGATTGAACCATGGGCAGATTTTCAGCCCATTACAGAATACCATACTGTCGCAGACGGAGATGTTATTTCGGACGGAGAGACGAAAATCACAGTGCTCCATACACCCGGTCATACACCGGGCAGCGTCTGCTATCAGTGTGAGGATATTCTTTTTACAGGGGATACCCTGTTTCATCTGTCACGGGGCAGAACGGACTTCCCCGGCGGCAGTGATCGGCAGATGCTGGAATCCTTCCGCCGCTTAAAGCATCTGGAAGGGGATTACCGGGTTTATCCGGGGCATAACGAAGCATCCACACTGGAATACGAACGTACACACAATCCGACCATGCGAGGCATACAATGAGTGAAGTTTCCATGCAGCAGCCGTTTCCTGTATTTTTATACGGACATGGGCTGAAATATGAAATTGAATGTATCCTGAAAATTTTCGTACCGGCGGTACGGTTTCAGTTTTATTATGATGACCTGTCCCTTTTGAATGAAAGCAAACGCTATGCAGTCATTCAGATGCGGCAGGGTAAAAAACATACGTATTTTTATTGTGCCGTTTCCCTTGGAGGGAAACGGCTGCGCCTTGCACACCGTGAGAAGCAGCTGAATCCCCAGACGGATAAGCAGACCTGTGAAATGATCATCAGTAAAATGCTCTTTACGCTGCTTCAGAAGCTGACAGGACTGGATGTGCCGTGGGGGATTCTGACAGGCATTCGTCCGGTACGCAAGGTATTATCTCTGATGGATGCTGGTTTGAATCAGGAACAGATTTTCGATACGCTGCGCAATGCCTATTGGATTTCTGACGAAAAGCTGAAGCTGGTCTATCAGACTGCGCGGGTGCAGCGTCCGCTGCTTCAGCAGACGCCCAGAAATTCCGTGGGTCTGTATGTATCCATTCCGTTTTGTCCGACCCGGTGCAGTTATTGTTCTTTCGTTTCTCATTCTGTGGAGCAGGCAAAGAAGCTGATGCCGGAGTATATCCGCCTACTGTGCAGGGAACTGGAAATCTGGGGCAATATTGTACGGGAGCTGAAACTGACGGTGGATACGGTTTATTTCGGCGGCGGTACGCCTACCTCTGTCTGTGCAGCCGATCTGGAACAGCTGATGCAGACCATTGAAGAGAATTTTGACTTGTCCCATCTGCGTGAATACTGCGTGGAAGCGGGCAGACCGGATACAATTACAGCAGAAAAGCTGGCTGTTCTGCGCAAATATGGTGTGAACCGGATTTCCATCAATCCCCAGACCATGAATCCGGAGGTACTGAAGGTCATCGGACGCCGTCATACAACGGAGGAGATTATAGAAGCTTTTCATCTGGCTCGTTCTTTTGGCTTTGAAAACATCAATATGGATCTAATTGCCGGACTGCCCAGCGATACACCGGAGGGATTTCATCGTACATTGGAGCAGATTCTGGCACTGGATCCGGATAGCATTACGGTGCATACGCTCACCTTGAAGCGTGCTGCCAATCTGTTTGCGGACGGTGCGGCTCAGCTGGACAATCCGGTACGGGAAATGGTACGGGAAAGCATTGCCTTGCTGCCCCGGCACGGCTATCAGCCCTATTATATGTATCGCCAGAAAAACACCATTGACAATCAGGAAAACGTGGGTTATGCCAAGGAAGGCAAGGAATCCTATTACAATATGCTGATTATGGATGAAACGCAGTCCATTTTCGGCGCAGGCTGTGCAGCTTCTACGAAGCTTGTAGAGCCCAATGGCAGGATTACCCGTGTGCATAATCATAAATTTCCTTATGAATACATTGCACAGTTTGACCAGCTGATGGAGAAAAAGCAGCAGGTCTATGAGGTTTACGAACGGATTCATGAGCAGGAGGCTGCCGATGCAGAAAAATGAGATTTATACCGTTACAATAGAGGATATAACGGCAGAGGGAAGCGGTGTCTGCCATATAGATGGGATGGCGGTATTTGTACCTGAAACAGCAGTGGGCGATGTACTTGAAATCAAAATCGTGAAGGTACTGAAAAATTATGCATTTGGTATAGTCATGAAGCTTGTGGAAGCATCCGCTGACCGCACAGAACCTGACTGCGCATATCATAAGCCGTGCGGAGGCTGCACATTCCGTCATATAAGCTATGAAAAGGAGCTTCAGCTGAAAGCGAAAATTGTAAAGGATGCTTTTGAAAGGCTGGGGAAGCTCAGTCCTGAATTTCTGCCGATCATCGGATGCGAAAGCCGTGTGAGATATAGAAACAAGGCACAGTATCCTGTTGCTGCGGACAGGGACGGAAAATTGATTTGCGGCTTTTATGCAAAGCGCAGTCACCGCATTGTGCCGATAGAGGACTGCTTGCTTCAGCCGGAGCTGTTCGGGCAGGTGGTCAGGGTCATTCTCCGGTATGCAGAGGCTAAAAAAATTTCTGCATATTGTGAAGCACAGAATACAGGCATTCTGCGTCATATTTATTTGCGTCAGGGTTATCACAGCGGGGAACTGATGGTTTGTCTGGTGGTACGCAAGGCGATAGAACGTGCGCTGAAAGGCTTGATTCCGGTTCTCACAGAGCGATTTCCGCAGATAAAGAGTATTGTCATGAATATCAATCCGGAGAAAACCAATGTGATTCTGGGCAAAAAGACTGTGACGTTATACGGCAGCGATACAATTGTAGATACTATGTGCGGGAATGCGGTTTCTATTTCACCGCTGTCCTTTTATCAGGTGAATACACCGCAGGCAGAGAAATTGTATGGTGTGGCAAAGAAATTTGCCGCTTTGACCGGACAGGAACGGCTGCTGGATTTGTACTGCGGAACCGGTACGATTGGTCTTTCTATGGCTGATGCAGCAGGTTCTGTGCTGGGTGTTGAGGTGATTCCGGAAGCTGTGGAGAATGCAAAGGAAAATGCTGCACGGAATGGAATCGAAAACGCAACGTTTCTTTGCGGTGATGCAGGGGAAATTGCCAAGCGTCTGGCAGGAGAAAACATGCTTCCGGATGTAATTGTAGCAGATCCGCCGAGAAAGGGATGCGATGAACAGACAATCGATGCAATCTGTCAGATGAAGCCCAGACGTATTGTGATGGTGTCCTGTAATCCTGCTACCGCAGCTCGTGACTGCGCACGCCTTTGTCAGCGTCAATATCATATGGTTCAGGTACAGCCGGTGGATTTGTTTCCAAGGACAGGACACGTTGAGTGCGTGGCTTTGATGTCAAGAATTAAAGACTAATATGCGAAAAAGTGCCGATTTTTCGGCACTTTTGCTTTTTACAGGATTATGTGACATTCAAATTTCAAAGTCTATTTGTGTACGTGAGAACAAGTCAGAGCTGTTCTCCTTATACACGAGTTTTTGATTTTCACAAAGTAGTCGAGACAGGTCTGTAAGCGGGAACAAATCAAGGGGTGAAAATGTTTGTTTTTTGGTTCGCAGGAACAAGTCAATGGGTTTTATGGGAAAATTCATTATAATGGTTGAAATCCAACTACTGAAAATTCGTACATATACGTTTAGGTGAAAAAAACATAATATTTCATACTTGTAAAACTTTCTGTAATATGCTACAATACAATAAAAGGAGGACGATTGGAATATGTCAGCTGAATCAGAGATTCGTCATGAAATAGTATCACGAAACCCCGACATTGAAGTGCGTTTTTACCTGTCAGAAGATCCTGGAAGCTATGTAACACCACACTGGCACAACAGTCTGGAACTTGTATATATGATAGAGGGCTCCATGATTATTCGTTATGATAACAGCCGGATACAGACTTTGCCAGCCGGAGAGTTTTCAGTTGTAAATCCAAGAGTTATTCATTCCGTAACAGCCTTTCAAAATCGTGCACTGGTACTGCAAATACCGGATACTGTTCTGGAAAAATATATTCCTGAACATCATCTGATCGAATTTTATGTAAATATGCACCCTGATACACCAGTAGAAATCACAAAACTTGAACGACTGAAAAAAATCTTTATGGATATGTATATTGTCTATGATATACGTCCCGACGCTTACCTTTTGAAATTCAACAGCCTGCTCTATGATCTGCTCTACACGCTTGTACATTCCTATTCTGTAAAAATACCTGTAAAGGATATGGAAAAGCGCAAAAAGTCAATAGGAAAAGTCAAGGAAATCATGGTCTATATTGAAAAAAATCATTCAGTAAAACTTACTGTTGAGGATATTGCAGAAAAGTTTGGTTATAATCCGGATTACATTTCACGATTATTTAAAAAGCATATCGGATTGACTATGATACAGTATCTCTATGAAATTCGCCTTTCCGGAATTATCCGTGATCTGCAGGAAACTGAACTTCATATTCATGAAATATTTGAACGGCACGGCTGCACAAACTACAAGTATGCAATGCAGCTTTTCAAATCACGTTTTGGTTGTACCCCAAAGGAAAAGCAGAAGGAATTCAGAAAACAGAATAATATATAAAATCAGCGGGAGGCTTTTCATAGCTTTCCGCTTTTTTTGTTCTGGAAAGTCGGAATTGCCATATTTTCTTGTCGTAATCAGTACTTTTTCTGTTCGAAAATCTCTGATATAATTAGGACACAGAAAACGAAAGGAGGAAACCTGTATGGATTCCAAAAAAACAAAAATCGGCTTGTGGGAACGTTTTTCCTACGGCTGCGGAGATTTAGGATGCAACATAATCTATTCCGCAATGTCATCATTTTTACTGTTCTATTATACCGATTATGTACACGTAAGCGCTGTTACAATCGGTACAATCATGCTACTGTCAAGAATTTTTGACGGCGTTACTGACCTTATTATGGGCATTATTGTTGACCGTACAAAATCACGTTTCGGTAAGTGCCGTCCATGGATTCTCCGTATGGCAATTCCATTTGCTCTTGCCGGTATTCTGCTATTCTCAGTGCCATCTGGGCTTGGAGAAACCTCAAAACTCATTTACATCTTTATAACTTACAATCTTGTTTCATCAGTAATCTACACGGCGATAAATGTGCCTTATGCAACGCTTAACGCACTTATCACTCAGAACCAGTATGAACGTTCTGTACTCAGTATTTTCCGCATGATTCTTGCAACAACAGGCACACTCCTTATAACCAATCTCACTCTCCCGCTTGTTGAATTTTTCGGAAACAACCTTTCTGCCTGGACAAAGACTTTCGCAGTATTCGGTATTCTGGCAGTGATTGTATTCATGATTACCTTTACCGGCACTAAAGAGCGTGTAGCACCTGCAAAGGAAACAAAGCAGGAAAAGGTACCGTTTATCAAGGGTATCGGTCTGCTGTTCAGAAACAAATACTGGATAATGATAACCCTTACACTTGTATTCATTTTCATTAATTATTCTCTTAACGGCGGTGCTGCTGTTTATTACGCAAAGAATATACTGGGCAACGAAAACATGGTCGGCACTATGAACCTTGTTGCTAATCTGGTGCAGATTGGCGTAATGTTCTTTACTGCATTTATCATCAAGAAAATTGGCAAGCGAAATATGCTGATTGCTGGTGCGGTTATCTATGGAATAGGTTTTGCAATGTTTGCTTTTGTCGGCACAAACACAGCCGGAATTATGACAGCCTGTGTACTCAAAGGAATCGGAAATGCAGGTATTTCTTCATGTATGTTTGCGATAGTGTCCGATACTATTGAATATGGTGAATGGAAAACTGGCTACCGAACAGAGGGACTTATCAATTCTGCATCAAGCTTTGGATTTAAAGTCGGCAACGGTTTAGGCTCTGCAATTCTCGGCTGGGTTATAGGTATTGCAGGAAACAGCGTTGGCTCAAAGATTACATTTATCTATATTCCGGCTGTTCTCTGTATTGCACAGGTTGCAGTAATGCTGTTCTATAAGCTGGATAAAGAGTATGACGGTATCGTTGAAGAACTGAAAGAGGGAGTGAAAACAAATGCTTAAAAATCCGATTTTAACTGGATTTAATCCCGATCCGTGCATCTGCCGAAAGGGTGATGACTACTACATGGCGGTTTCAACTTTTGAGTGGTTTCCGGGAATTCCGGTCTATCACTCAAAGGACATGAAAAACTGGGAGCTTTACACTCATGTACTTACCGATGACGAAAAGGTGGATTTAAAAAAGCTGCCGTCTGCCAAAGGAATATGGGCACCATGCCTTACCTACTGTGAAAAGGAAGATTTATTCTATGTCGTCTACGGTGTAATGAACTCAATGAATGCAAGATATTTTGACGTCGATAATTTCCTCATAACTGCAAAGGATATCAGAGGCCCGTGGAGCGAACCGGTTTATCTCCACTCTGCCGGATTTGACGCTTCCATTCTACATGATGATGACGGCAGAAAGTATATCGTTTCTCTTGACTGGGAAACCCGTGAAGGTTACGAAAAACCTGGTGCAATTTGTATGGTGGAATATGATACGTCAAAAAAAGAAATTATTGGCTATCCGAAACGCATATGGAAAGGCGGTACAGACAGAGGCTGTATTGAAGCGCCTCATCTGACAAAAATGAACGGCTATTATTATATCATGTGTGCTGAGGGCGGTACTGGCTATAACCATTGCGTGACAATGGGACGTTCAGAAAATGTGTGGGGTCCGTATATCGGTGATCCGAAAAATCCTATTGTAACATCAAACCCTGCTGTTTCAAATGAACGTCACGATCCCGACCACCTTAAACCAAAATATTACAATTCAGATGTTGTTCTTCAAAAAGCCGGTCACGGCAGCTATGTTGAAACTTCTCTTGGCGAAGTATATCTGGTTCATCTCTGCTCACGTCCGTTCACACCGGAGCTGCGCTGTACGCTGGGACGTGAAACAGCTATTCAGAAGATGATGTGGACTGAGGACGGATGGCTGAGAATGGCTGACGGAACGAATATCGCAAAGGAGTATTGTGAAGAAAGCAAGCTACCTGAATTTCCTGTCAGCAAAATACCCGATTTTGATGATTTCGATAGCAACGAGTTGGGTATATGGTACTATTCTCCAAGAATAATGCCTCAGCGCTTTGCAGATGTTAAAGCACGCCCCGGTTGGGTGAGGATAAGAGGACAGGAAGCAAGAACTTCACTCAACAAAGCAAGTATTCTCGCCCGCAAGCTGACAAGCGTTTATGCCACAGTCACAACAAAGATGGAATTTACTCCGGAAGTGCATCAGCACAGTGCAGGACTTATCCTATACTACGATAATATGAACTATATCAATCTTCGTAAGTATTACAGCGAAACCCTTGGACAGAGTGCAATTTCCATAATTCAGCTTGACAACGGCGAAAAGACCGAATTTGTAAACACACGAATCCCGGTGGACGATGTTCCCATATATTTCAGACTTGTAATTGAGGGCAGACATTCACAGTTCTACTGGAGCTATAACGGGGAGAATTACGAAAAGATAGGTATTCCCTTTGATACCACCAAATTCTCCGATGAATACTGCAAGTATGGTGAATTTACAGGAACTATGGTTGGAATTACCTGTGCAGACAGAGTAAAGCATCAGCATTACGCAGATTTTGATTTTTTTGATTATCAGGCAGACGAATCCTTATCTATCCCAAAAAATTAAAACTCAGGGCAGCAAGTGTCAGCGTATCATTCGTTTCTAAGAGCTTTTACTCACTCAACAAACCTGAGTACATCTTCCGGTGCATCAAAGCAATAAAGCAGACCGTAAGGAATGCAGTAGTCCCAGTTTACGGGAATGGAAACAAGTTCGGGGTGAATCTCCTGCCAGCAATCAATGGTCAGCAGAACCTTTCCGGTTTCCGCACAGTGGTTGAATACAGATAAATCGTAAAACTGCGGTGTGTCCTTAATGTGAATCTTCGGGTGATACCTTTGCAGATGATTAAAAAAACATCGACTGATAATTTTATAAGCTGCTGTACCTTGCGGAAAGGTGCGGCAGCTCTTTTTCAGTTTAAAAACAGTTTAACAATATTTTATCTCTGGTTGAGTTATAGTTTCAACTCGTTTGAATTATCTGATGTATCATGAAAAAAACGAACGATAAAGGAGCAATGTATCATGAAAAAAATTCTGACGTTCATTCACGGTTTATGTATGGCATTAGCGGATAGTGTTCCGGGTGTATCCGGCGGAACAGTGGCGTTTTTGCTGGGATTTTATGATAATTTTGTAGGATCGCTGGACGATTTGATTTCAGGTACAAAAGAAAAAAGAATTTCTGCAATAAAATATCTGATAAAGCTTGGCATTGGCTGGGGGATTGGATTTGGACTTGCCGTTATAATTCTGGCAAACGTCTTTGAAACGCATATTTATCAGATTTCTTCATTATTCATGGGATTTATTATTTTTGCAATTCCCATTGTAATTATCGAAGAAAAAAGCTGTCTGAAAGAAAAAATTAACAGAATATTTTTTGTAATGATAGGTATTGCACTGGTATCCGTCATCACATATTTCAATCCAGTCGGCAGTGGAAAGATTATGGATTTAAGCAGCCCTGGCTTTGTAATGTATCTGTATGTTTTCATTTGCGGTACAGCAGCGATTTGCGCTATGATTCTGCCGGGTATTTCAGGTTCAACGCTGCTTTTGATTTTCGGAATCTATTTGCCCGTTATAACCGCCATTAAGGATATTCTGCATTTTGATTTTCACTCGCTGCCTGTAGTGCTTGCTTTTGGACTTGGGGCTGTAACAGGAGTTGTTTCAATTATTAAAATAATCAGAAAAGCTCTTGATAGGCACAGAGCGGCAACGGTGTATCTCATTATCGGGCTTATGCTCGGTTCACTGTATGCAATTGTAATGGGTCCGACGACTCTTGATATTCCACAGCCATCGCTTTCCATTGACACATTCAGTTTTTTGTTTTTTATCGTTGGCGGTGCTGTCATTATGGGTATGCAGGCTATGAAAATTGTGTCTGCAAAGTCGGAACAGATTGACGAAAAAAACGTCCGAGTGATATAATAAATTTATCATTATACATGAAAAGAGCTGACCCAGCTATGACGATAAAAAAGCGGCTGTTTATTTCCAATACCCTGATGCTGATAATTCCGGCATTGGTAAGTATATTTATGA
>JBJERF010000148.1:0-36769 GCA_051882115.1 Ruminococcus sp.
CCAAGCGACAGCTTGGATTGGGGGAAGCGGACAAGACCGCTTCCCCCTGTTTCAGTGTTGTGTTTTATTTTCCTTGAGGTACTGCCCAAAAAAGCTTTTATAATGGCTGTTTACCGGAGGTAAAGAATCTGATCCTCACGTCTCGGAGAAGGTGCCGGCAAGGCTTCTGCGGCATAGCCCAGAATGCAGAAGGCAATTGCAGCATAACGCTCGGAAAGCCCCCATTCCTCCAGAAGTGCCTTTCCTTCCGCACTTTCAAACATCTCCCGTGCACGGTTGATCCAACAGCTGCCCAGACCCACTGCATAGGCTGCATTCATCAGATTGCCCATTGCCAGCGCACCATCTGCGGCATAGGTGGAAACTGTACGGTCTGCCAATACCAGAACCGCTGTAGGCGCACCATAAAAAGGATCTATATCCGCACCCATGATGGATGCATTCCACTTGGAAAGCCGTGCAAGAAGCTCCGGATTCTGAATCACCACAAACTGCACCGGCATCCGGTTCTTTCCTGTAGGCGCATACTGACCGGCACGCAATACTGCCGTCAGTTCTTCCTCCGTAATCTGCTTTGGCTGATAAGCACGCACACTGCGCCGCTCCATCAATCCATCTAACATTTCCTGCTTCATATCTGTTTTCCCTCCTATCGTTCCCATTTTGCACAAAGCTCCGTCAGCTGATCCGCCATCCTTGCAAGCTCTTTATTGGACAAGCCACGGCTGCTTTGCACCAGTGCAGAAATCCGATCCAGTGCCACCTTGAGACGATCATAAGTGGCAGAAGCTTTCCGGTTCACTGTCTTTGCAATATACATCGGCTCTGCCGCTGTATAGGTTTCTGTGGTCAGATCGAAGGAAGCTCCGCTGTACGGCGCAACGCTGTCATAACCATATTCCGTTTTCAAAAGCTCTGTAAAGGCATCGGCAGATGTGCTTTCTCCATGGATCACAAAAACTTTTCTCGGCTTCGGATGCTGAATATGCTGTATCCACTGCACAAGTCCCTTCTGGTCTGCATGACCGCTCATGCCCGGCAGAGATACAATCTGTGCTGCCACATGAACCGACTCACCGAACAGCGTCACATACTGTGCACCATCCAGCAAACGCCGTCCCAGAGAACCCTCCGCCTGATAGCCTACAAACAAAATCGTATTTTCCGGTTTCCACAGATTGTGCTTCAGATGATGCTTAATGCGTCCAGCCTCACACATTCCGCTTGCAGAAATAATAATTTTCGGTCGGTTGTCTGCATTGATGGCACGGGATGCTTCACTGGTCGTGGCTGTAATCAGCCCCGATACACCAATGGGATTTTCATTCCGGCTGACATAGGCCATGGCCTCTTCATCAAAACAGCTTTCCTTATTTCGATTAAACACATCTGTTGCCTCAATGGCAAGGGGACTGTCCACATAGATCGGTACACTCCGGTATTCGCCCAGCAGATCTGCATCCTTGATTTTCTTCAGAAAATACAGCATTTCCTGCGTACGCCCTACTGCAAAAGCAGGAATAATCACACTGCCTCCACGCCGGAATGTATCCAGCAGAACCTTGATAAAAGGCTCTATATAATCCTTGGGCTTTTCATGAAGCCGGTTGCCATAGGTGGACTCCATAATCACATAATCCGCAGCATCTGCATACTGAGGATCCCGAATGAGCGGCTGGTTGAAGTTTCCGATATCGCCGGAGAATATCAGCTTCCGCTGAACATCGCCCTCCCTGAGCCAGATTTCAATACTGGAAGAACCCAGCAGATGCCCCGCATCGAAAAAGCGCACTTCAATTCCATCGGCAATGGTTTCCTTTTCATCGTATGCATGAGGAACAAAGTGTTCAATGGCACCCAGAGCCTCCTGCATGGTATACAGCGGCACATAGGCATCCTTTCCGCTGCGCTTTGCCTTCCGGTTGCGCCACTCTGCTTCAAATTCCTGAATATGAGCACTGTCACGCAGCATGATTTCACAAAGGGATACCGTCGCCTGTGTAGCATGAATCTGCCCCTGAAAGCCCCCTGCATACAAAAGAGGCAGCAAGCCCGAATGGTCAATGTGGGCATGGGTCAGCAGAACAAAATCAATCTCACTGGGCGCACAGGGAATTTTCTGATTTTCATATACATCCCTGCCCTGCTCCATACCAAAGTCAACCAGAAATTTCTTTCCGCAGGCTTCTATATACGTACAGCTTCCGGTGACCTCATGGGCTGCACCGATAAATTCCATTCTCATAGGCAAAAGCCTCCTTTCCTTTTCCAATCAGATGGCTGCCGTTTCCGGCATCAGACTTCCAGCGTAACCGGAAGAGCATCTATCAGCTCCACAATAAACCGGAGCAAGGCTGTAACATCTGAACTGTTGATACGTCCGTCATCGCAGCACGCCGCATTGACCTGTGCCTGATCGTTCATCTGCACAGCACCCGACAGATACTTATTCAGAAAAACCACATCCAATAAAGATACAGTCCCATCCAGATTCACATCACCGTATAGAATATCCGTCCGACTGCCTGTAGTAGAGGCGGTTGTCTCTGTATCAGAAGATGAAACCGTACTTGCAGCTGTCGTTGCTGTGGAAACTGTGGATGTCACCGTTTCAGAGGTGCTTGCAGATTCTGTTGCAGCCGTCGTTGTGACAGATGTCGTTGTTTCTGCTGCCGGTTCTGTTGTTGTGGTTACAGTCGTTTCAGATGGCTTTGTATCAGAAGTTTCTCCGCCGCTTATGGGATAGGTTTCCAGATCTGGCAATTCATCCAGTGTAATGCAGTATTCACTCTGATAGATCTCCACCAGATTATCCAGCGGATTGTTCTGCTCACCGGTCAGCCACCAGCCATACCATGGGCAGAAATACAGCCACGCAGCCTTTTCATTGACCAGATTGTCCAGCGCAGGAATGCTGTCATTTTCAGACATGGCAACGGGCTTTTTTCCGTCTGTGCTTGCTACCAGACCATAAAATGTACCGGTAATCGCACTGAGATTGCTTTCGCCGTCCGAACAGTTATACTTGTCATAGGAAACAATATCCACATATTCATCACCGGGATACCACTGGGGAGAATTGGGCGTAACATAGCTTGTCCATTCCCAGATCAGATTATGAATGCCATATACATGCACCAGCTGATCATACAGCAGCCGGTACAGCTCCACACAAGGCTCTGCACCCTCTGCACCCCACCAGAACCATCCGCCCTCTGCCTCATGAAGCGGACGGAAGATCACCGGAACACCTGCCTCCTGAATTTGCAGAAGCTCTTTGGCAAGAACTTCAATATCTGCCAGAATCACATCATGTTCCCACGTACCCTCCTCCAGCGCATTGGATATGCTGAATGTGGTATAATTGGCACTGGCAGACTCCACATAGAATGCGGGGTCAGAGCCGCCTTTCTCAGAAGGTACACTCCAGTGCCAGCTCAGCGTAACAATGCCTTTGTACTTCTGAGACCACTCAATCACACGTCCGGTGGCATCATCCCGGTAGTCAGAACTGGAATTATACGTCAGCATATCAATGCCCCGGATGGCAGGCAGCTTTCCCGTATTTTCCTCAATATAGGTGAACTCTGCTTCATTATCCTTGATATAGGTGCTGGGATCATTGGCAAAATTATAATTATGGCTGCCGCAGTTTTCCTGCTGACCGGAAAGAATGTGATTGCCGTAGCAATCCAGCAAATAGCTGTACAGACGCTTTGTACTGTCTGTTGCCTCCGGATCCGACAGCGTACGTTCGGGTGAAAGATTCGTAATACGCTCATCCGCAGGTGCAAGCGTCAGATAATCCAGCATGGTATAGCCCCAGTAGCTTGCAATCTCAATGCTGTTCACACCTGCCTGAAGCGGCACATAGCCTGCTGTAATTTCGTTCCATCCCTCATAATATGGGAAAGTAACCTCTCCCTGATTCTGTCCGTTGACATTCAGATACTGTACCTTTTTATTCGGATCCGAAGCCTGACAGTAACCGATTTTCAGCGCATACAATCCGGCTTCGGAAACCTCTGCCTGCACGGTAACAGAGGTATTCTTCTGTTCAATATACACATATCCGCTGCCGGAATAACCGGACAGATCAACCGGATTTCCGCTTGCACCTTCATCCAGAGATGTGTACGTGCAGACATTGCATCCATCCAGCACACCGTCTTCAAACTCAAATCTCAGTTCATCTGTGTCAGCAGCATAAGTTCCCGGTATAGAAACGCTGCACATACACAAGGCGGATGCCAGTACCACGGCAATTCCACGATTTACACGCATTTCACAGCCTCCTTTATGAAACCTGCACCGGCAGCACATCAATCAGCTCTACAATAAACTGAAGCAATGCCGTAACGTCTGAACTGTTAATACGTCCATCATCACAGCATCCGGCATTTGCCAGTGCCAGATCGTTCAACTGAACTGCATTGGACAGATACTTGTTCAGGAAAACTACATCCACCAAAGATACGCTGCCATCCAGATTCACATCGCCGTACCGTATATTTTCCGGATCGGTCTTTGTGGTGGTCTGCGTAGTTGCAGTGGTTGTTGTGGTCGTAGCAGTTGTATCATCTGTACCATGCTCCGTGGTGGATACAGTTGTTTCTGTCGTATCGGTTGTTGTGACGGTTGTCTGGGTAGTTGTGGTTGTAGTTTCTGTCGTTGTTGTGGTCGTGGTTGTCGTAGTTGTTGTATCAGAAGGCTCTGTGGTTGCAGGCTGATTGCCGTTCGGTTCAATACCGCCTACCAGCACACCGTCAGAGTATACACAGATGTAGTCTGTTCTCGTTTCACTGCCGTCCTGATAGGTATCCTGACACTTGGTAATGCCCTGATAGCTCCAGTCATTGGTGGGATCCCATTGATCACTGTATAAGCCTACTGAAAATTGATATTTCTTGTTGGAATTTGCGATCTTGTAGCCATTCCACTTAACCTCTACATAATAAATATTCGGGTCAAAGGAGGCATCATATTGGAAAGGTCCTGAAATGGAATCATCTGCTCCGGCTTCAACCTCTGCCTGATCGTACAGCTTAGATGGAATTACAGAACTGATATTTTCCTTCTTCTCCATCTCATCAATGCTGAAAAAGTAACGCATAGAAAGGTCAGTCTTAGGAATTGTGGAATTCGTGCGCATGAGAATTGTAAGCTTTGTAGCACCTATACCGCCTTCCTGAAGATCATCCACTGCATAGGCATCCACCCAGAAATCATTGCCGCCGTTATCGTCACCGCCCTGTACAGCCGGCGGAAAGTCCGGTGTAATCTGCATATCGGGTGTACCATAATATGCATAAAGGCCGGCACAGGCTCCCACAAATGCAGCGTTATAGTCGATGGTTACTTCATTATACGTCCAATCAGCTGTAATGTCATTATGCTGATCCTGTGCATCAGGACCGCCTACCAGTGCACCATACAGTACATAGCGATGCTCTGCCGTATCCTCACATTTTGTCAGACCGGATGCTGCACGGTGATGAGGGAACTTAGCGGCATCGTCGCTGTAGCCTACAATATAGGCTCTGTCCATAGGATTGTCACCCATCAGATATTCCATCTGACCCTTTGCCCATTCGCTGTACTTGCCGGGCTGTCCGTTGTTGTTATACTTGTCATAAACCAGAGCCATGAGCTGTGCTGCTGTGTTATAGCGTGCACTGCCCCATGTATTGAGCCAGAAATATCCGGCGGGTGTAATCGTACCAATGCCGCCTGTCATATATGTCTCAATAGCCTTGGCTACGGAATCCCAGCAGTTCATTTCTTCATAAGGGCTTTTTCCTGCTGCTTCCTTGTAATCATCGATAAAGTCCGGATACTGCTCAGAGGTGATCTCACCCAAAATACACTGAACACCTCCCCACATATCGTTCCAGCAGTACACATAGCAGGGAGCTGCATAATAATCATAATAGGGGAAAATTTCCTCCAGATAGCTGTAATCCTCTGTAATCTTGTAAAGCCATGCTGCTGCCCAGCAGTAGTCATCCTCCCACTTCGAAGATACATAATACTGCTTCGGGCCATCGGCATTGTCACTGAGCTGCTTTTCATGATTCTTTGCAAAATCAAACAGTGCCTTTGCATAGTCCAGTGACTTTTGCGCATACTCCAGGTCTGTAGCCTTGAAGTTCAGGTAATTGATTGCCAGAGAAGCTGCCGCAGATACGACATAATCTGTCTGGGGCTTATCTCCTGTCAGGAAGAATGCCGGACGGCTCATCTCATCAAGCTCCGGTGCATTCCAGTAGGCATGGTCAATATCGCCGTCGCCTACCTGATAACAGTGTGCAATGACCTCACCGCTGTCGTTGAGGAATGTACACTTCATCAGATAGTCATTAAAATAACGCAAAATGGTTTCAATATGATTCTGAAGTCCCAGGGATACATAGGAATCACGGAATTCATAATAGCCCCATCCTACGGTAGACGCAGCATAATTCTCCGGCATACCGAATTTCACATGGTCGCCGGCATCATGGAAGCCGCCGGCTACATCGATGTAGCCATCTCCGTCCGGATCCAGAATATCCTTGTACTGAGTCAGAAAACTGTCACTCAGATTGGTAGCGGTGCTGTTCATAGGCACCTGCGCATCATAGGTATGACAATCGCCTCGCCACGTATACTCACAGTTTTCGCTGACATCGGTACCGCACATATTTGCGTCATACATATACATGGAATACTGAAGGGCTTTTGCGAAGTTGATTTCCACATCCTCCGCAGATACTGTTTGTGCCGGAAGCGCAGCTGCTATTCCGGTTGCTGCAATCACGCCGCTGATGGCAGCCGCTATGCAGTGCTTCACTGACTTTTTTAATGAATGCATATTTTTTTCATCCTTTCACAAAATTTCTGATAAGAACCGTATGCTACTTCTTATTATACATGATTTTGGAAGAATGTCAACTGCGTCTATGAAATTTACAACAAAAAGATTTCCGGAATGAAAAATAAATTCGTACAGTTCGCATAGGAAAAGAGGGTTAAGAAAATTCCCCATCAATAGAAGTTTTTCCGTCCAGCAGTTTTCCTAGTTTTCAGTTGATTCATTGATTGAGCATGGGGTATTTCGCCGTCTGCGGACGGCGACCAGAGGATTTGCCCCTGAACTCCACAAGCCTTTTGAGAAAGCCCCCCGAAAACTTCTATACCAACAAAGGGCTGCTGCAAAACTGCAGCAGCCCCTTTCTGTTTTAACGCTTCATCTGAATACTGATTGCACCATGCTGTATAAGATTGCTTTGTACATTCCGGTCATCTGCCTCAGAAAGCAGCTTTTCCCGATCCTTCCGGTTCTTTACCGGATCACTATGCCGGCTGGGGCCGCCTACACATCCGCCGGTGCAGACCATACCCTCTACAAAATCAGCCGGCAATTTGCCCATTTTCAGCAGCAGCAGTGCCTTTTTACATTCCTCGGCACCATTGCACTTCTGAACATGTACATCCTCCGTCACGCCCTGTTCCTTCATACACTCCAGCACCGCATCCGTCACACCGCCGTTATTGCCGAAACGCTTTCCGAAAATACTGCCGTCCTGCTGCGTATTCGGCTGGGGCTTCAGCGTAATGCCCTTGGCACGGATAATCGCACGAATTTCACCAAAGGTCAGTGCATAATCTGCATTGCCCTCAATTTTATGGCTGTTCACTTCACTTTTCTTTGCAATGCACGGACCGATGAATACCGTCTTTACCTCCGGATCCAATGCTTTCAGCATACGGGATACGCCGCACATAGGCGATACCGTTTCGGAAACTGCATCCATGAGCGCAGGATAATGCTTCTGAATCATATTCACAAATGCCGGACAGCAGGAGGTCGTTTTCTTCTGTCCCTTCTGATAGGCCTCCGTCCACTCGGATGCCTCAGAATACGCTGTCATATCGGCACCCAGTGCAACCTCTACCAGATCATCAAATCCGGCTTCCTTCAAAGCAGTTCTCCAGCTGGCAACCGTAATCTCATCCCCGAACTGACCCTCCCATGAAGGCGCAATCATTGCCACCACACGCTTTCCATCCACAATATCCTGACAAACCTGCACCAGATTGGACTTGGAACTGAGCGCACCAAACGGACAGCTATGAATGCAATGACCGCACTCGATACATTTTGTTTCATCAATCTGACAAACACCATATTCATCCATCGTAATCGCATTTACGGGACAGCTTCTCTTACACGGACGAATCAGATCGGCAATGGCATTATACGGACATGCCTGTGCACATTTTCCGCATTCCTTGCATTTGGAAGCATCAATATGGGCGCGGGTTCTGCCAATATCAATGGCACCAAAAGGGCAGACCTGCTGACAAGCATGACCCATACATTTCTGACAGTTGTCGGTTACAACATAGCGGGAAATCGGACATTCCTCACAGGCAGCACGCACCACCTGCACAACCAGATCATTGGGAGAACCCTCCGCATTCTTTCCCTCCGCAAGACGAACACGCTGCCGTACAATTTCACGTTCCTTATATACGCAGCAGCGGTATTTTGCACGGGGACCGGGCATGGTACGAATGGGCAGCTCGTCCTTTTCTTCTTCAAAACGGCCTGCAAAAACAAGTTTTGCAACCTCGCATAGAATCTGATGTTTGATCTTAATTATGGTACCGTCATTTGTTATCATATGCATCCTCCTGCATGACAGAATTTCTACGTCTATTATAGCACAGTATGAAAAAAGTGTAAAGCATCTTTACAAACATTTTATCTTCCAAAGCAAGACAGACTTCGGCTGAGAATACCATTCACAGCAGCAATCAGCATCCCATAATTGGTAAAAGGCACACCCTGTGCCTGAGCCGCCATCCGCCGGTACTGTATTTCACGGGCATTGAGCATGCATCCGCCGCAATGCACCACCAGCGCAATGCCGCTGAGATTTTCAGGAAATGCATTGCCGGAGCTGAAAGAAAAATGCAGCCGCTTGCCGGTATAATCAGAAATCCACTTGGGCAGCTTGACTGTGCCGATATCATTGCACTGACGATGATGGGTACATCCCTCTGCAATCAGGACATGATCGCCGTCCCTGAGGGCATCCAGTGCACGGATTCCATCCAGTGCCTGACGAAGCACACCCTTATACCGTGCAAACAGAATCGAAAATGAGGTCAGCGGAATCTCCTCCGGTACTATGTCCTTCACCTCAGAAAACACCTGACTATCCGTAATCACCAGATCCGGCGGACGCTTCAGCAGCTGAAAAAGCATAGGCAGCTGCTGGGGCTGCACCGTGATACATACAGCAAAGGCATCCAGCACCGCACGAATGGTCTGCGCCTGAGGCAGAATCATACGTCCCTTGGGTGCAGCTTCATCTATGGGGGTGACCAGAACCACAATGCTTTCCCTGGCAATCAGATCGGACAGAAGGGGCTGAGCCGGATGTATCGCCTGATTTTCCAGATAGACTGTACAAATCCGCTTTTTCAACGCATCTATGTTGAAACCGCTCTTTGCGCTGACCGGAATGGCAGATTCAGGAAGCGTACTTTCCCCATGGATAAGATCCCATTTGTTGAAAACGGTCACATAGGGAATCCGGCTCTGTTTCAGCTTTTCTTCCAGCTGCCGGTCAAAATGGGTCATTCCTGCGGTTGCATCAACAACCCATACCGCCAAATCCGTATGCCGCAGAATTTCATAGGTTTTTGCCGTTCTCTGAATGCCCAGTGTGCTTGTATCATCCAAACCTGCCGTATCAAACAAAAGTACGGCTCCCAGCGGCAGCAGCTCCATGGCTTTGCGCACCGGATCGGTAGTGGTGCCTTTTACATGGGATACAATAGAAACCTCCTGTCCGGCAATGGCATTGATCAGACTGGATTTTCCGGCATTTGTACAGCCGAAAAAGCCGATATGAATCCGCTGTGCACCGGGCGTGTGGTTGAAATTCGTTTCATTCATAGCCGTTCACCTTTTAAAAACGGAAGTCACGTCTGCCGGCTTCAATTTCCTGTAGACGGGACTGGGCAATCCTGCGCACCTTTTCATTGGGAATTTCCTGCATCTGCTCTGCAATCAGCCTTTCACCGATTGCTTTGGTTTCCGGTGCTGCATAATCCTCCAGATACTCTTTCAAGGTCATCAAGGCATTGGGATGGCAGCAATTCTGAATCTGACCGCTTTTGCACAGCGACATAAACCGGTCACCAGTACGTCCTTCCCGATAGCAGGCGGTACAAAAACTGGGGATATAGCCCAGTTCCATGAGCCAGCGCACCACCTCATCCAGTGAACGCTGGTCATTGACATCAAACTGTGCAGAACCGTCATCCTCCGGAACCGGTGTATCGTAGCCGCCTACCGTTGTACGGGAACCGCCGCTGATCTGGGATACACCCAGACGAAGCACCCGTGCCCGGACTGCCTGACTTTCTCTGGTAGAAATAATCATACCGGTATACGGCACCGCAATGCGGATGAGTGCACAGATTTTGGCAAAGGTATCATCATCCAGACCATTGCTGAAAGCATCCGGATCAATCCCCTCTGCACGCCGGATACGGGGTACACTGATGGTATGAGGGCCTACGCCGTGGACTGCCTCCAGATGCTCCGCATGCATCAGCAGTGCCGCAAACTCATAGGCATACCGTTCCAGACCGAACAGAACCCCCAGCCCTACATCATCAATGCCGCCTGCCATGGCACGATCCATGGCTTCCGTATGGTAAGCATAATTGTGCTTCGGCCCCGTAGGATGCAGCTGCTCATAGCTTTCCTTGTGATAGGTCTCCTGAAACAGAATATAGGTGCCGATACCAGCCTCTTTCAGTCTGCGGTAATTTTCCACCGTCGTTGCAGCAATGTTCACATTCACACGGCGGATGGCTCCATTTTTATGATGAATGCCGTAAATGGTCTGAATGGATTCCAGAATATACTCAATGGGATTGTTCAGCGGATCCTCCCCTGCCTCCAGTGCAAGCCGCTTGTGCCCCATATCCTGAAGGGCAATCACCTGCTGACGGATTTCCTCCTGACTGAGCTTTTTCCGCACAACGCCGTTATTGCCCCGATGATAGGGGCAGTATACGCAGCCATTGATACAATAATTGGACAGATAAAGGGGCGCAAACATGACAATGCGCTTCCCATAGTAATCCTTTTTGATTTGCTCTGCAAGAGCATATATTTCCTCCAGAACCTGCCCATGGTCACAGGCAAGGAGGACGGAAGCCTCTCTGTGGGACAGTCCCTTTCCTTTTCTGGCTGTATGCAGGATTTCCTGAATCAGCGGAAGATTGTCCTTATTTTTCTGTGCATAGGCAAGGGTATCCAGAATTTCCTCGTGGCTGATGAATGCCTCTGCCTGTAATGATTTCGGATTATACAATTGGTTCGCCTCTGTTTCTCATTCTTTCAGAAGCCGATGCAGCATCACTGCACGGCACTCGTTTTCAAGGGTATCATCCAGCGGCAGCAGCTGCTCCGGTGCATCCGGATGACGATGTAGGCAGTATTCCAGAATATAGTCTGCAAGCTTCGGATTCTTCGCCAGCAGCGGGCCATGCAGATAAGTCGCTATAACATTTTTCTCACAGTAGCCCTCTATATTGCTCTGAAAGCAGTTGCCGTTTCCGCAGCGCACCTTTCCGAAAGGCGATGATACGCCCCTTGTCTGACCGCCGTGATTTTCAAAACCGATCACATCCAGCGGTTCACCGGTCAGCATGGTCTGTACCACAATGTTTCCGATACAGCGTTTCCGGCGGCTGTTGGGTGCAATGGTATAATAATCAAACAGTCCCACACCCGGCAGATCATGACCATCCACATCCCGGTAATACTGACCCATCAGCTGATATCCGCCGCAGATCATCAGAAAAAATACGCCGTCTGCATAAGCCTTTTTCAGTCCATCACTGCATCGGGGCAGATCAGCAGATAGAATCTGCTGCTCCAGATCCGCACCGCCCCCCAGATAAATCAAATCATAGGAAGAAAAATCCGGCACAGAAGAAGTGCGTGAGTAATGGTCAATCTGGCAGGGAATGCCCCGCATTTTACAGCGGTACTGCAAAATTTCCATATTGCCGCTGTCTCCGTACAGATCCAGCATGTCCGCATACATATGCAGAATTTTAATCGGTTCCATTTGCCGCACCTCCATGTTTTTCAATATAGTGTCTGAGTGCGCTTCTTGTGGGCTGAACTGCCGTATAATTGGCAATCACAAACTTCTTTCCGGAAGTCCGATTCAGCTCTTCTACTGCATCCTCCAGCTTCGGACAAACCACAATCCGGGATGCATCATAGCCGGAACACTTGATACGCACAGCAATATCATACGCACGTGTACCAGATGTAACCACACGGGTTACACGCTCAAATACACAGAAATTGATATCCCAGATCCAGGATACATCCAGACCGTCCGCCACATTGTCATTCAGAACGAACAGCAGCTCCTTTTCGCCTGCCATTTCATTCATGACACGAAGCGTCATATTGGCACCCACTGGATTCTTTGCCAGATTCAGCACTGCCGGATTTTCACCTAACAGGAAGTTTTCCATACGTCCATTTTTTACAGTATAGTTGGCAATGGCATCTGCAAGAATTTTGTTGTCAATGCCATACAGCTTGGCAACAGCCGCCACGGCTGTCATATTGTATACATGATAGATGCTGTTCAAAGCAGGTGTATAGATATGCGCTCCGATGCGGAAAGACGGCTTTTCCAGATCAATATCCGCAGCAATCACATACGGCGTATATGTACCATAACCGCACTTGGGGCAGGCAAACTTTCCGATATGAGAATACTGATAATAATCATACTGAAGCGCACTGCCGCAGAACGGACAGAACCGTCCCTCACCGGCTTCATAGAGCTGATCTGTTGCATAGGCATACGGCTCTACATGAAAATACTTCACATTGGAATTGTTAGGATTGGCTCTTCCCAGCCGTGCTGTATTCGGGTCATCTCCGTTCAGAATCAGGTTGCCGGTAAAGGTTTTGCAGAATTCATTGATTTTGAGAATCAGCGTTTCCACTTCACCATTTCTGTCCAGCTGGTCACGGAAGAAATTCAGCACCACCAGTGTCTCCAGCTTCAGCTGTGAATAGACCACCGGTACATGGGATTCATCCGTTTCCAGAATCAGATAGTCTGCTTTCACACGTCCCGACCAGTCACAGTGCTGAAGCAGCAGTGAACAGATACCTGTATCCAGATTATTTCCGGCATGATTGGTGATAATTTTCACCCCATCCTTGGAAAAAAGCTTTGTCACATAATTGGTAACAGAGGTTTTTCCATTGGTACCGGTGACTGCGATGATGGGGCAATCCACCTGAAACAAACGCACACATTTATGACGGGTGAGCGTCCACAAAATACAGCCGGGCAGATTGCCGGCATTTTTTCCAAGCAGCTGTAATACCTTGACAAGCAGCTTGCCAAGGAGAATATAGAATCGTTTCAATGACAGTCCTCCTTTACATATAATTATATGATACTCTCAAACCGTGAAAAAGTCAATAGAAACAAAAAAAGTAAAAGCAAAAGAGCATTTTTTCCGAAAATGATTCTTCTGAAAGGGACGCAAAGAGTCTTTACATTCAGCCGAATCTATGGTATAATAACAGATGAAAAGAAAGGTGCATTGGACTTTTTTGGGGGGACTTTATGAAAACGATGAAAAAATTTATAAGCGGGCTCTGCACCGTTATACTGTGCATACACGGTATGTGCACACCTGCTCTCGTGCAGTGGTTTCCGCAGAGCACATTCTCGGCGGCAGCTGAAACCGGCATCTATGACGGCATGCTCTTGTATGCCATTGAATCCGATGTAGTGTCCATTACAGGCTGCCTGGACAACATCTATGAAGAAGTTGTCATTCCGTCTGAAATAGACGGCTTTCCGGTAATCCGGATTACCGGAACTGCATTTACAAACTGTATCGCCATCCGGGAGGTTTCCATTCCGGCAAGTATACTGGAAATTGAAAGCGGTGCTTTTGCCAACTGCACATGTCTGGAAGAAATCCAGGTCGATGCAGAAAATACGGCTTATTCTTCCATAAATGGTATGCTGTTCGATAAACATGGAGGAATCCTGCTGCGGTGTCCGGGCGGTATGCAAAATGAAAATTTCTCTTTTCCGGAAAATAACACGGAGCTTTTCATTGCAGACACTGCATTTCAGGGCTGTATTTATCTGACAGAGATTGTACTTCCGGATGCAGTGAAGCTGACAGGCAACAGCGTCTTTTCCGGCTGCACAGCTCTGGAACGTGTGGTTCTGCCATCCGGTTTCACTTCCATCGGAAGCTATATGTTTGAAGGATGCTCGCATCTTTTTGAAATCACACTGCCGGATTCCATCGAAAAAATCGGCAGAAATGCCTTTTCCGGCTGTACGGCACTTACAGAAATCACGATTCCGGCGAATGTAAGCGCACTGACCGATCAGGTCTTTTCCGGATGTACCGCCTTGTGCACAGTCATATTTCCGGATGGCTTTACCAGCATCGGAAACAGCACCTTCAGCGGATGCAAATCCTTGCAGAATCCGGTGTTTCCGCAAAGCCTGTCCAACATTGGAAAATATGCTTTTTCTGACTGCACAAGCCTGACTGCTATAACACTTCCCAGTCAGGTAAATGCAATGGGTGAGGGTGCCTTTTCCGGCTGTACCGGCATTCAGACATTGTTACTCTCTGAATCACTGAGTACATTGTACCCCGATACATTTTACAACTGTACTTCCCTGAAACAGCTGCATCTTCCGTCAGCTCTTTCACTCATTGCCAATGATGCTTTCCGTGGCTGTTCTGCTATGGAAACCATTACAGTTGCAGATGACAATACAAATTTCTGCACCGTAGACGGCGTACTGATGAATGCAGAACAGACACAGCTGATTTACTATCCCGCTGCAAAAATTTCCTATCAGTATACCATACCGGATACAGTAGAGCATATCTGCGCCAATGCATTCAGCCAATGTTCCGGTATCAGCAGTCTGACGTTTTCTAATCATGTAAGTACCGCAGGAGAAAATGCATTCAACGGTGCTGCTTCCATTCAAAGTGTCACCCTGAGCAACTGTCTGAGCAGCATTCCCAATTCTATGTTTTATGGATGCACCGGACTGCGTTCTATTTCTATTCCTTCCAGCGTTACATCCATCGGCACAGGTGCTTTTTCCGGATGCAGCAATCTGGCAACCATCACATTCAGCAGCGGAATCCAACAGATCGGAAGCCGTGCATTTTTCGGCTGTGCTCTGAGCAGCGTCACCATACCTGCCAGTGTACAGGAAATCGGAGAATATGCTTTCGGCTATCAGATGTCAGACGGAAACATGGAAACACCCATCAGTGCATTTACCATTTCAAGCTGCCGGAATACAGCTGCGGAAAAATATGCGCTGACCTGCGGCTTTCCCTTTGTTGCACTGAATGATGAAGCCACAACCACCACAACAACAGCTCCCTCGGGCAGTTCTGAAGGCACAACGAATACTGCTACATCTGTCACTGCTTCGGAAACAGCCACCACTACTGTTACAGCAGAAACAACTCAAACCACCTGTAATACAACCACAAGCGTCATAAAAACATCCGATATTACGGAAGCATTCACCACCACAACCGTCATCCAATCTACAGATGCTCCTGCAAAACAGCATCTCAGCGGAGATGTAGATGGTGACGGAGATGTGGATTTAGAAGATGCAAGACTGATCCTTCGGTATTACGCCTTATACGCAGCCGGTATGAAGCCCACCTTTAGCGAACTTATACCGGACATCGATGAGGAAGCTGCATTTGCAGCAGGTGATATGAACGGCTCACAGAAAATTGAACTGGAAGATGCTATGCGCATCCTACAGCTGTATACAGAACGTGCGTCCGGTAACTGACAAAATAAGAAAGCCTGCATCCCCATAACCCTATGGGAATGCAGGCTTTTCATTCTATTTTTCATGGCACATATTTTACAGTGTCATTTGTCCTACATCCGGCATTTCTTTGGCAAGTGCACCTGCGGCAGGAATGCTCTTTACACGATATTTTTTGAGTACCTCTTCCTGCTCCGATGCAACTGTTACCGCCTCAACAACGGTTTGTTTGGCTTTCAGTGTCATAACCTGTACGCCCTGTGAATCCCTCGCTGCCTTGGCAGCAATCAAGGATGTGTCAAACAACACGGCACGGTTGCCGCTGGAACGCATCAGAACGGCTCCGTCTTCCGGCATTGCCAGCACAGCGATCAGCGGTGACTTGTCGCTGAATGCCTTGGAAAGCCGCTTCCGATTGGTCTTTGTCTCATAAGCATTCATGGCAATCTTGGCAGCCTTGCCATTTTCATAGACAAACAGAAGCTGTCCGCTGTAATCCTGTGTCACCAGCATATCTACAACATACTCACCCTCATCAAAGCCCAGCTTTGCAGGAATATAATCTCCCAACACGCTTGCCTTGCATATATCAAAGCTGCTGACCTTCGCCTTATAAGCCTGCTGATGATTGGTCAGGAAAATCAGCTCTGCACGGTTCGTGGTTTCTACATGACAGCGGATCCGGTCATTTTCCTTCAGCTTCTGCTCTGCATTCATGCGCAGAGAGGCAGGCGTAATCTTCTTAAAATAACCGCTTTCTGACAAGAACAGATGCATCGGATCATCTGCAACTTCTACATCGGTATCCACATCTGCTATTTCATCCGCATGGAAGAACAGCGTCTTTCTGGGCTGACCATACTTCCTCGCCGTTTCTTTCAGCTCCTTGGAAATGATGCTGCGAATCTTTTTCGGACTTTGCAGCGTTTCCTCCATATCGGCAATGTCTGCCCGAAGTGTATCCATTTCCTTTGTACGGTTCAGGATATATTCACGGTTCAGATGACGCAGCTTGATTTCTGCCACATACTCCGCCTGAATTTCATCAATCCCAAAGCCAGCCATCAGGTTGGGGATTACGTTGATCTCCTCCTCCGTTTCCCGGACAATCCGGATTGCCTTATCCATATCAATCAGAATCTTCTCCAGACCTTCCAGCAGGTGAAGCTTCTCACGCTTCTTTTTCAGATCATAGAACACACGGCGTTTCACACATTCCTCACGGAAGGCGATCCACTCTGTGAGAATTTCACGAATGCCCATAACCCTCGGCGTTCCATGAATCAGAATGTTAAAATTGCAGGAATAGCTGTCCATCAAAGGCGTCAGCTTGAAAAGCTTCTGCATTACCTTTTCCGGATCTGCACCACGCTTGAGATCAACGGCAATTTTCAGACCACCCAAATCCGTTTCATCACGGACATAGGAAATTTCACGAAGCTTGCCGCTTTTGATATGCTCAATCATCTTATCGATAATCGCTTCTACTGTGGTACTGTACGGAATCTCAGTAATTTCAATACAGCCTCCGGACTTGTCATAGTTCCACTTCGCCCGTACCTTCAAGCTGCCCCGTCCGGTATCGATCACCTTGCGCAGCTCATTCTCATCCAGCAGCAAAAAACCGCCGCCGGGAAAATCCGGCCCCTTCAGCGTAGACAGAATATCGTGATCCGGATTTTTCATCAGTGCAATGGTGGTTTCACAGACCTCACTCAGATTAAAGGGGCAGATAGAACTTGCCATAGAAACGGCAATGCCCACATTGGCATTCACCAGTACAGAGGGAAATGTCACCGGAAAAAGGGACGGCTCCATCATGGTATTGTCATAGTTGGGCACAAAGTCTACGGTTTCCTTGTCAATATCCCGAAACAGCTCATTGCAGATCGGCTCCAGCTTGACCTCTGTATAACGGCTTGCCGCATACGCCATATCACGGGAATACGCCTTGCCGAAGTTGCCCTTGGAATCCACATAAGGATGCAGCAGGGACTCGTTGCCCCGTGCCAGACGCACCATGGTTTCATAAATGGCACCGTCACCGTGGGGATTCAGACGCATGGTCTGACCCACAACATTGGCAGACTTTGTTCGTGCGCCACTGAGCAGCCCCATCTTGTACATGGTATACAGCAGCTTGCGGTGAGAGGGCTTAAAGCCATCTATTTCCGGCAGTGCACGGGAGATGATGACACTCATAGCATAAGGCATATAATTCTTTTCCAGTGTCTCGGTAATCTTTTCCTCTGCAACAATACCGGCTCCCTCTATATAGGCATTGGTAATGGTTTGAATGTTTTTTTTCTTTTCCGGTTGCTTCTTTCGTGCCAAGTGATCGGCTCCTTTCTTCCAGAAAAATCAGATGTCACTTACTGGGCATCACAATGGCAGGAAGAACCTGCAATCTTTTGCAGCTTTACTGCCGCCCAGCCTTCCTTTTCTCTTGTATCCAGCACAACAAAATCATGTGCCCGCACGGTTTCCAGCACCTCATCTCTGCGCTCACTGATAATGCCGGAAACAATCAGAATTCCGTTATCTCTCAGGAACTGGGGGAAAATCGGTGCCATTGCCTTGAGTACATCCGCAACAATATTGGCACAGATCACATCATAACCACTGCCGATTTCCTCCACCAATGCAGCATCCGTCAGAATGTTTCCGCAGCGCACCGTATACCGGTCTTCCGGCAGATGATTCTTCCGTGCGTTTTCCATGGCAATACGGGCTGCATTCTCCTCAATATCCACAGCAAATGCCCGCTCTGCTCCCAGAAGCATACCGCCGATGGACAGAATACCGCTGCCGCAGCCGATATCCAGAAGTTTTGTGCCCTCCTGCACTTCATTTTCCAGAAGCTCCAGACAAAGGCGTGTGGTATGATGCTGGCCTGTACCGAAGCTGCTTTCAGGATCAATTTCCAGAACCGTGCGTCCCTCCTGCGCTGTGCATGCCTCCCAGCTGGGCTGAATCAGCAGCTTCTGACCCACACAGAAGGGCTTGAAATACTGCTTCCAGTTATTCGCCCAGTCCTCCTCACGGATACCGGAAAGCACCGCTTCCAGTCTGCCGTATACCTGCTCTGTATCCTCCGCTTTCATACGGTGCAGCAGCTGCTGTACCATTTGCAAAGTTTCCGCACCCTGAGAATCCTCCGGCAGATAAATGGTCACACAGCTTTCGCAGTGAGACAAGCCCATCAGATCCTCATCAATATAATCCCATTTGCCGTCCTTATGCTCCAGAAATTCCTGAAAATCTTCTGCATCCTGAATCGAGCATCCACGGATGCCCAGATCCATCAGACAGCTGCACAGCACATCAATACCGGCTGTCGTTGTATAAATATCCACTTGTGTCCAGTTCATACATTCTGCCCCTTTTCTTCCAGATCGTGTTTCTTTCTTCGGATGTTTTCTTCCTGTACCCGTCTGCCGTCTGCAATCAGCAGCTGCAAAGACGCTTCATCCTGCATTTCCAATGCTGTACGGTATTCCGACAAATGCGCAATCAGCAGCTCCAGATGATGCAGCAGCAGCAAACGGTTATCCATAAACAAGGATGACCACATTTTTTCATCCATGGTTGCCACTCTTGTCATATCCTGAAAGCTTCCGCCGGAAAAAGAAACCGCATCATCCATGCAGTCATCCTTTACATAGGCACTGGATACAATATGCGCAAGCTGTGAGGTATAGGCAATCATATCATCGTGCCGGTGCGGTGTGGTCAGCACAATTTTTCCAAAGCCCATTGCCTTTGCCAATGCCGAAACCTTTTCCACTGCCGCATGATTTGTGCCATAGGTGGGGGTAATAATAAAATTCGCATGGTCAAATAAATTGGGAATGCTTGCAAAATAGCCGCTTTTTTCTCTGCCTGCCATGGGATGCGTGCCTACATAATCAATACCCGCAATGCGGCAGGCATTGGTAAACTCCAGCACCATCTGCCCTTTCAGACCGCACATATCCATTAAAATAGAGCCCTTTTTCAAAAACGGAAGTGCCTGTTTCATGCAAATCTGTGCCACACGGGGATGCAGACATACCATGCACAAATCGTAAATGCCATCCTCCATTTTCCCTGTGCCGTCAATTGCACCATCCTCCAATGCTGCCTGCAAAATTGCTTCATCCACATCACAGCCGTAAACCTCTTCCTTTGTATTGGCCTTCAATGCCTTGCAGACAGAGCCGCCAATCAGACCGATACCAACAACCAAAATTTTCATTCTGCTGATTTCACACCTTTCAAGAAGAAAAATACATGTTCCTTCTCATTTTAGCACAAATCCCCTTTCAGGTCAAGAATTCTTTTTATAGCCAAATCACTTCTGTTCGCTGCTCAGGCTGTAAATTTAAAAAATAGAGCCGATTTATTATCCTATCATTCACAAATCATTCTTAAAACCAAATATCCTTTCTGATATAATAAAAGCGGATAATAATTGTGCATGTAAAATCCTGTCATACCCCATGTAAACCAAACATCACAAAATCCTTGACAAAGGAGTACTGTAATGATTATTGACCTGTTAAATTACTGCCAATACAATCCCGGTACCGAAGCAAATATCCTGTTTCGGCTGCAGGAAAACAGAATCCATGTTCCCTCATTTTTCTGTATTACAGAAGATTTTACAGAGGATGAGCTGAACAATTATCTGTCAAATCACTATCAACACACAAAGAATTTCATTGTGCGGCTGTCCCTCTCCTTTGAATCTCATGAAAATCATGAACTCTTATTATCTGAAAAAGCCACCCCCTATTATTTGAATATCCCCAAATCCATTGTCATCCGATACGTTGACCGGCTTTTTTCTGAAGCCAAGGATTACATACGGCAGCATCCCGAAAAGCAAAAAAACATCTCCGCCCATGTCATTGTACAGGAAATGGTGGATGCTACCGCATTCGGCTGTATGCAGACTGCCTGCAATCTGGGCGTTATGAATGAAACCATCATCACATTCGGCAGCGGAACAGATGCCGATTTTGAAGAACGTGGAGTTCCCTTCTCCATTTACTGCCACAATAACGATGACGGTATTTTGTTCGCTCATGAACCGGATGGTGCACCCCACTGCCAACGCCCCTTGCTCCGGGCATTGCTCAGAGTAGCTGAACAACTGAAATCCCTTTTTCAGAATTATAAACTGGATGTTAAGTTTATTGCGGATGATTCCATCGAACGACTGTATCTGATTTCCGTACAGCAGATCCGTGCATTCTCAGATGATCAATCAGAAGAAATCGTTCTGGATACAAAAGGTGTCTGCAATTATTATCCCGGTGTTACCAGACCCTTACTGGCAACCATGGTACAGGCACTTTCTCATGAAATCTTACGCATGACCTTTGAGCGTATTTCAAATAAGCCGATTCCTGACCCGGATCTGCTGAATCTGATTGTTTATGTGAACGGACGCCTGTATTTTGATACCAAACGGCTCCATCATCTGCAAAGTATTCTTTTCTTTCATGAGGAAACAGAAAGATTCATCAACAGCCCTGTCCGCTTATTCTGGTCCCATTTCTGGAGCAAACACGGCATTTCACGCTGGCAGGAAGACCGGAAAATGGCATTGGGTCTTCAGCGTCTGCTGGCAGAAAATCTGGCACAGAGAAAATCACAGGAACAAAAATTTCAGAAATCTCTGGAACGGCTTGCACTGGCTGGGGAAAGGCCTGCTTCTTATGAACAGCTGCTTTCTGCTTTTGAAACAGTATTCTCTGATTTTGCAGACTGCCTGCGTGCCAATCTGTTCAATACGCTGTACATCAACATGAACCAGCGTCTTTTAAGCAGACTGAAACCCGGTGAGAAAAAATACAAACGCACAGAAGCGACCATTGCTGCTGCATTGGATTTTCGTTCTGAACTGCGTACATACCATGCAAAGTTTATGGAACAAATCACAGAATATGCAAAATACGTGGGCACTGAATTTGCGGCTCTGGGCTTTATTGAGCAGCCGCTGGATATTTACTATCTGTCTCTGGAACAGGTTTATGCTACCCGCAGCGGAAAAACATATGATTTCCGTGCCTGTATTGCACAGAAAAAGAAAGAAATCGCATGGTACAGAAGCATGCCCGGTTTTACCCGTCTTGTATTTCATAAAGAGATTGTCAATGCGCCTTGCGGTGTTGTGGATTTTCTGGATACGCTTCAGGAAAGCTGTCATCTCCGTGGCTGTGGTCTTACGCCCGGCAATGCAGTTTATCCGGCAGTAGTCTGCAAGGAAAATCAGATTCCGGAAAACGCAAATCCGTACTGTATTTATATTGTACCGGCTCTTCCGGAAAAGCTTTCCGGAAAAGTCATCGGCGGATTGATTGTGGAAGATGCACAGGTATTCGCAAACATGAATCCGGATGTAGCTGCCTGCAAGTTTCCCATTGTGGTAGGCGCAGAGCATGCCTGCACACTCATTCACGATGACGATTTGGTAGATCTGAACGGTATGAATGGTGAAATCCACATCAAGTGTATCCGAAATATGAATGCAGAATAAAATAAAATATAAAACAGAAAATGGCTGCTGCACCCATAGGATGCATCAGCCATTTTTCTTTTTATTCTCTCTCTATATGATGTATCGTTGCAGCATGAATCCGATGCTTGGAGCGATGCTTCACATAAAAACTGCCTGCCAACGTCAGAAGTGCACTGAGAATCATCGGCACATAAAAATTCGCAAAGCGTGTCACACACATAGATGCTGTCAGTGCTGCACCTGCAAAAACAGAGGCAAATACAGTCTGATAAATCAGCTCTGTAATACCCTGTGCACCCGGCAGCGGCAGCATATCCACAGCAACATAAATGACTGCCTGCAATACGGTAATGGTTACCACATTTTCCTGTGAAAAGCCCATGCTTCGATATACAAACCATGTAATCATAAACAAGCCCACACGCTGCACAATTGTAATCAGCAAGGCTCCCAGCACATGCCGCTTATGGGCATAGAAAAATGAAACGGCCTGCTGATAATCATCGGCAATATGAAACAGCTTCTTTCTTCGCTTTACAGAAGGATGTATCAAATGCATACGAACAATCATCCGTTCGCAGAAACAGATAATTCTGCGAAACAGATTGGGAAACAGCATAATAAACAGCAGCGCAGATACACAAATCCCATTCAGTCCCAGACCTATCCAATAAATAAAGCCATAGTTCCCCATTGCGTCAAAAATCGTATCATAAAAGAACAGGCACATAAACAGCCCAATCAGAACCAGCACACTCTTATATACCAGTGCTACAACCATCAGAACTACAGCACTGTCAGAAATCTTTAAACCGGCTTTCTTCATATAATAAAGCTGCATAGGCTGACCGCCTGTAGCAGACGGCGTAATGGAGGAGTAGAAAAAACCCACAAAAGCATACCAGATACAGGACCAGAAAGGATGCCGTACCCCAAGCGCACGAAACAAATACCAGAATTCAATGCCCTCTGCCATAATAAAAAACATGGCTGCCCCCAATGCCGGCACCAGCCATAACAAATGAATATCTCCGATTACTTCCAGTACTTCCGATAAATCATTGTTTTTAAAAATTGCCCAGAATGTCAATGCCAGCAAAACCAAAAACAAACCGGCACTCAGTATATTTTTTCGGTTCCGTGCCCAGAAACCAGCGGTCATGAGCCTCACTCCTTTCTCACGATCCAGAATTTGCGGCAATGGAAAACCTGCATAAATATGCCATGCATACAGATCCTGACTCAGCGGGCAGACACAGTCATGGAATCCATCTCCAGCAGACTTTGAATGTCCCCCTCAAAAACAGTAACTGCATCCCTGAGGTTATAAAAATCAACGGGTGTCACTAAAGAAAAATGCTTTCCAAAGGAATAGATTCCGCTTTCCTCCAGCACCCTTGCCGTGAAGGAAGAGCATGTATATCTTCTCTTCTGATAAAAAGGCTTTTTCATTAAAATAAACGGCAGTCCGATGATGCAGTAATGAATCATTTTCCGGCATTCATAATATTTCCGAAGCAGCAGAATTACGTTCAGACGCTGCCTTTCCGTACAGGTCAGTCGCATGATTTTATACCGTGCCATAGGATATTTCTGCGCAATTCGATGTAAATCCTCACGGGCAAATCCGGATAGAACCGGAATAAAGGGATCTCTCCGTCCGATGCTGTACGCTTCCTGCATACAGGAATCCAGTGAAAGCACTACATGAATATAATCGCCCCGTATGGCACGGCGAATAATAGACGCAAAGAATCCCGGTGTACTTACCAGCGCAATATAAAGCTCTGCCATTGTCTCGCTCCCTGCTGTCATCCATGAACAGACTCAATTAAAGGCATATAAATGCTGCGCCAGCTCATACCCTTCCACCGCAATCTTTCGTCCTACGGTTCCGGGCAGCATGGTAAGACCGCTGAGGGTGGCACAGCGCAGATGATAATAAACATTGGGATCATACGCTTTCAGGTCGTCCCAGAGACGGCGGCGTTTCTGCAAAGCATCCGGCGTACCGATTTTCAGAAGATAAATGCTGGAAATGGTCATCATAATGGACAGATTCCGGATCAGGTACCGTTCCAGCTTGCGGGAACGGGCACGGGCTGCACGCAGATCCACATGCTGCGCAATATACCGTGTAATATACAGCTGCTGGTCAATCCGGCGGATATGCACCGATTCATTGACCGACTGATCCTCTCTGCCAATGAAATAATGGTACAGATCCAGATTCAGATAGCAGATTTTCTCCACCAGATGCAGCGGCTGACAGGCAAAAATATTATCCACATAAAACATATGCTCCGGCAGACAGACACCTGCCTTGCGGAGAATTTCCGTGCGGAAATACAACGCATGCATAATCAGATACTGGGACGGACGGAATACACCCATATCATCCCATTCTGAGATTCTTCCCACCTGAAAAATATTTTCATAGGACATGGTCACACTTTTTTCCGGTTCATACAAATGGTCGTAGATATAATTGCAGATCACCAGATCCGGAGATAAATTTTCTTCATGCCACCGGCGCAGATTGCACAGGAGCTTTTTGAGACATCTTCTGTCCAGCCAGTCATCCGAATCCACAACCTTGAAATACTGACCGACAGCCAGCTGCAAACCCACATTTACACCGGAGCCATGTCCGCCGTTTGCCTTGTCCACTACACGGACAATATCCGGATACATCTTTTCATACCGATGAGCAATTGCACTGGTTCCATCCGAAGAACCATCATTTACAATCAGAATTTCTGCCTCGTCCCCTGCTGTCAGAAGAGAGTCAATGCAGCGATCCATATAATCTTCCGAATTGTAACAGGGTACAACAAATGTAATTAATTTCATATTCCATACACTCCTTCACCTACAGCAGACGAATATGGACTGCTGTACATTGGATAAAAACCAAAAAACAGAAAAACATCCAGAATCATTATACACGAAATATAAATACCTGTCAATAGAATGGTCTGCATTTTGGAAGGCAGCAGCATTTACTTTTTCGTTGAAAATGTTCCACCGGAACATTTTCAAGGGATACATACTTCATCATTGGAACAAGGGGAAGCGGTCTTGTCCGCTTCCCCTCGAAAAAGCTGTCGCTTTTTCTCACTCTCTTCCCCCCTCCCCAGTGGGAGGGGGCTGATGTTTCCCTACTTTCGGTAACTGAAACGGAGGTGGGGTAAACGGTCCAGCGGCACGCTGGTTTCGCCGTCTGCGGACGGCGACCAGGGACGCTGTCCCTGGACCCTGCCATCATTTTTTTGCAAAAAACTGCTGGAGCGAAAAAAATTCTTACTTATAAAAAGTAAATGCTGTTGTCCTGCTGCATTTTGTTCACACAGAAAAAATGCCGCCCGAGGACGGCATACACAAGCTTAGCTGATATCAGCAAGCTCCAGATAATCAGCACCGTATTCTGCAATAAATTCCTTTCTGCCCTGTAAGTCATCTCCCAGCAGCAGATCAAACATTTTCGCCGTTTCCGTTACATCCGACGGTGTTACACGAATCAGACGCCTTGTATCCGGATTCATGGTCGTGAGTGCCATCATATCCGCTTCGTTTTCACCTAGACCCTTTGACCGCTGAATGGTGCATGGCGTATCACCAATGGCATCCAGAATCCGAACCTTTTCCTTTTCTGTATAGGCAAAGTAGGTCTTCTTTTTGGTGGTGATTTCAAACAAAGGAGACTCTGCAATATACACATAGCCCAGATCAATCAGCGTGGGGGTCAGACGGTACAGCATGGTCAGAATCAATGTGCGGATCTGAAATCCGTCTACATCGGCATCGGTACAGATGACCACCTTGTTCCAGCGCAGTCCCTCCAGATTAAAGGAGGACAATTCCTTATTCGCCTTTGTTTTTACCTCTACACCGCATCCCAGCAGCTTAATGATATCGGTGATAATTTCATTCTTGAAAATACGGGCATAGTCTGCTTTCAGACAGTTGAGAATCTTGCCGCGCACCGGAATCACCGCCTGAAATTCTGCATCCCGTGCCATCTTAACAGAACCCAGCGCAGAATCGCCCTCCACAATATACAGCTCACGCCGTGACAAATCCTTGCTGCGGCAGTCCACAAATTTCTCAATCCGGTTGGTCAGATCGATACTGCCAGCAAGATTCTTTTTCATATTCAGCCGTGTTTTCTCTGCATTTTCACGGCTGCGCTTGTTAATCATCACCTGCTCAGCAATTTTCACCGCTTCATCGGGATTTTCAATAAAATATACCTCCAGCTGGTGCTTGAGGAAGTCGGTCATTGCCTCATAGATGAACTTATTGGTAATCGCCTTTTTGGTCTGATTTTCATAGGAGGTCTGTGTGGAAAAGCTGGAGGATACCAGAATCAGACAATCCTCTACATCTGAAAAAGTAATCTTGCCCTCATTTTTCAGATACTTGCCGTTCTGCTTCAGATAGCTGTCAATCTGGGAGACAAACGCCTGCTTTACCGCACGCTCCGGAGAACCGCCATGCTCCAGAAAACTGGAATTATGATAATACTCAATCTTCTGAATCCGGTTGGAAAAGGCAAGGGATACCGAAAGCTTCACACGATAATCCGGCTTGTCCTCACGGTCACGTCCCTCCCGTTCACAGCTCCATGTCTGAATGGTGGTCAATGCTGTATCCCCTGCAATTTCCTTTACATAATCAGAAATGCCGTTTTCATACAGAAACCGTTCCTCTGCAAAGGTTCCGTCCTCCTGCTCACTGCGATATACAAACAGCAGATTCGGATTGACCACAGCCTGCCGTTTCAGCACATCCTGAAAATAGGCATCCGGCACTTCAATTTCCGTAAACACCTCTAAATCAGGCCGCCATTTTGTCTTCGTGCCTGTAGGATGCCCATGTGCAGCTTTCTTTTGCAGACCCCCTACATTTTCCCCTTTTTCAAAATGCAGATTATACCGATAGCCGTCACGGTAAATTTCCACATCCATATATTCCGATGCAAACTGTGTGGCACAAAGACCCAGACCGTTCAGACCCAGAGAATATTCATAATGCTCGGCATCAGCGTTATATTTACCCCCTGCATACAGCTCACAGTATACCAGCTCCCAATTGTAGCGGTTTTCATTCTTATTAAAATCAACGGGACAGCCCCGTCCGAAGTCCTCCACCTCAATGGAGCCATCTTTATAGTGTGTCACAAGAATCTGACTGCCAAAGCCGGCACGTGCTTCATCAATAGAATTGGAGATAATTTCAAATATAGAATGGGCACATCCATCCAGACCATCTGAGCCGAAGATAACGCCCGGACGTTTCCGGACTTTATCCGGCCCTTTGAGCATGGTAATACTTTCATTATCATATACCGGTGTTTTTTTTGCCATAATTCACCTCATTAATATTCACCTGAGCAAAGCCCTTGCAGGTATCGCTCATGATAAAACATATACTGCTGTAATACACCAGCAGCCTCCGGAACCAGATTCACAGGAAAGCTGCCGCCGAAATGTTCTTTTTCAATGCGCCGGATCCAGACATCTCTGGGAAACGCATCCTTATATCCCAGTCCGAACAGACAGATGCAGTTGGCAACCTTCGACCCCACACCGGGAATCTGCTGCAAATAGGCAAGTGCCTGTGCATAGGATAAACCCCTGAGCTGCATTGCAGGATTCTGCTCCAGAAAAAATTCAGCGGCACCATGCAGATACCGATCCCGATAGCCGGTTCCGCATTGGCGCAGTACATCCAGCTCCATCGACCACAGCTGCTCTGGACGAGGAAAGCCGCCGCAGACCTGACAGATGGCTGACAGAATCTTTTGAATCCGGGGAATGTTATTGTTCGCACTGATGATAAAGCTGACAACGGTTTCCCATAAATCCTGCCGCAGAATGCGAATGCCCCGTGCGGATTCCGCAGCGGCTGCAAGATAGTCCGAGCCGCAGCGCAGGACGGCATCTCTGGTGAATGCCCCATAATCAAAAGAAAAATCAAAATAATTCTGCCATAAGGCAGCAAAATCGCTTTCAGAGCAATCCAGCTCCAGCTCTCTGTCAGAAAGCTGCCGCACATGCAGCACTGTATCAAAGGCAGGAATCCGGAAGCTGCCGTCTGTCTGCTGCTCCCAGCGAAAGCATTGTCCGCTCTCCTGAATTTTCCTTGCAGAAAACCAGTCATTTTCTATCCGCATACAGATACCTACAATTTACGGAATACAAAAAAGTATCCCACCCAGGTAATCAGCAGGCTGACCGAGCAGACAATGGTCAGCAAATAAACAATCAGCATGGGCATAGAAGGAACCAGCACCAGCAGAATCATGGCACAGAACATAATGGTTGTACATACCTTGCCGAACATCTCTGCACCGCCCAGTTTTTTGTTCTTGGTTTTCAGCTTATACAGATTCATCACGCCCATATAGACTTCCTTACAAATGAGAATACATACGGGAATTAAAAAAATCACATAGCGTGTGCACAGACAGACCGCCACTGCAATATGCGTCAGCTTATCTGCAATGGGATCCAGCGCAATGCCCAGTTCGCTGACCTGATTCCACTTGCGGGCAATCTTTCCATCAAACAAATCACTGAGTGCAGATAAGGCAAGTGCAACAGCTGCAATAAAACAATCCCTTGTGGTTTCTGCCCGCAGATACAGATATACAAACACAGGAATCAAAAGAAGTCGGATATAGCTGAGTATATTGGGAATATACAGCAGTTCTTTTTTTTCAATACGCATAAACGCCCTCCGCACACAACAATCCAAGTATGATATAACGGTATTATTATACTCTATATTCACAAAAAATGCAAGCTTTTTGCTGAACATCCTCGAAAATACCAAAGCGATATTTCTTTTATCATACCATATTTTTTCTCATTTGGGAAGCGTTTTTTTAAAATTCGGGAAATTGTATAGAATGACCGCCAAACCGACAGCAGAGACTATGATTCTTGTTGACAGAAGGACAAAAATCTGGTATCATATAGTAAATTTCCAACAGGGAGCGTACTGACTATGATGAAAAAATTCTTATGTTTATTCACAGCTGCATGTGCACTGTTTCTCAATGCCTGCAATGCCAAGCCCGATGTATCTGATGGAACGGCGGAAACAACAGCCGCAGCAGCATCTGAGGAGCTGACAACAGAAGCAGCAAACATATCTGAATTTCCGGCACGGGAACTTTCTCAAAGCTGGGATTTTGATGAAAACTTCAACACCTATGTTTCCAATACAGTTGTTTCCACAGGCAGCAACAAATTTATTTCAGAAGCCAACAACATCACCTACCGTGCATGGATTCCGGTGGAAGAATACGGCACCTTTGACTATTGCTTCTACTTTTCCAATACGGTAGATTCCACATGGGGCAAAGGCAATCGGGAAGGTTATGTGGGCATGCCCGGCGGTGCATACCATATTTCCAGTGCCTTTATTGCAGACGGCGGAAGCGGCATTGAGGATGAACCGCAGAATCTGACACCGGTTACTTTTGACGGAAACGAATCCAAGGATGTAACATCCGGCGAAACCTTCTGGAGCGATCCGGTGAATTTCACCGTTGAAGAAGGACATTATCTCCTGTGGCAGTGGACCATTACCGGTGAGGATATCCCCTGTATGTGCATGTCCGGTCTGACACCCTCCTATGCGGACAAGGGACAGGGATTCATCTATGTGAATGAAATTCCCCTGCCGGTGCTGTTCGGCTGTAACCGTACAGTAAAAAATACGGTGATTACACTGGGCGATTCTGTGACACAGGGCTGTCAGACCACAGAGAATGCCTACCAGTTCTGGGCTGCGGAAATTTCCGGTATGCTGGGCAGCGATGTAAGCCTGTGGAATCAAGGGCTGGGCTATGCCCGTGCAACGGATGCTGCACAGGGCGGTGACTGGCTGGCGCGTTCACGGTATGCGGATACAGTCATTGTGGGATTCGGCACCAATGATATCATCACCGGTGCATACGGCGAAACCGGCTCTACCTCTGCGGTGCGCATCAAGGATGCCATTGAATCCATTGTCACCGTTCTGACAGATGCAGGATGCAATGTCATTCTGCTCAATTCACCGCCTTTCAACTTGAATGAAGACATGGAGGCCATTCGCACAGAGCTGAATACCTATATTCCGAAAATTGCTGATGCCAATGAAAAGGTTTATTTCTTTGACTTTGCATCCGTTCTGGCAGATCCGGACAATCCTTCTGTCTCTCTCTATGGTGACCATCCCAATGATGAAGGCTGTCAGCGTGCGGCGGAAGCCCTTATGGAACAGTACGGCGATCTGCTGGCAGGCGAGGCATCGTAATCACAGAATTCCGCATCAAACTTACGCTTTTCATAGGTAAGAATTTTTTTCGGTCCAGCAGTTTTTTGCAAAAAAATGCTGGCAGGGTCCAGGGACAGCGTCCCTGGTCGCCGTCCGCAGACGGCGAAATTCCCTGCGCCGTGCTTCCGGCGCACGGGGAATGGGGTGAGAAAAAGCGACAGCTTTTTCGAGGGGAAGCGAACAAGACCGCTTCCCCTTGTTCCAATGATGAAATATCTATCCCTTGAAAATGTTCCGGTGGAACATTTTCAACGAAAAAAAGAAGTGCTGTTCCCCAGAATGAAAATAGATTTTTGCTTGACAAGAAGTCTGATATCTGCTATAATGAAGAAAACCCTTGAGGGAGTAGCAAGCGCAGCTTTTGCGTAGCAAGTCAACATACTGACCTTTATGGTCTGGCTTGTTTTAAATTGCGAGACTCATGTAGAAACGTAAGCGATACATGGCGGCTCTGTTCAATGGGAACATATGAAATTTTACCCGGGTATTGCTTTGTCTCTGCCCGGGTTTTTCATTGCCCTGAAATTGAAGGAGGAAATCAAAATGGAATGGAATTTTATGTTTTTTCTGAACAGCATGCTGTTGGGTGTAGGACTGGCAATGGATGCCTTTTCCGTATCACTGGCAAACGGTCTGAATGAACCCACTATGAGGAAAAAAAGAATGTGCGGAATCGCCGGCGTATTTGCATGGTTTCAGGCACTTATGCCCATGATCGGATGGGTCTGTGTTCATACCGTTGTCCGGTATTTTCAGTCGTTTCAGGCATATATCCCTTGGGTGGCACTGGCACTGCTGCTGTTTATCGGCGGAAAGATGCTCATAGAAGGCATCCGCCAAAAGGAAGATACAGCGGAGCCCGTCCATGTGGGAATCGCTGCATTGATGGTGCAGGGCATCGCCACTTCGATTGATGCTCTTTCTGTAGGCTTTACCATTGCAGACTATGGATGGCTCATGGCACTGGTCTGTTCCATCCTCATTGCCGCCGTCACATTTTTCATCTGCATGGGCGGACTTGCCATAGGCAAAAAATTCGGAACCAGGCTTTCCGGTAAGGCAGCCATTCTCGGCGGCGTGATTCTCATCGGAATCGGTATTGAAATTTTCGTAACCGGCATTTTCTGATACGAATCCTCCGGACTGAATGCCTGTGTTCATTTTTCGTTTCTGTAAAGCTTCAGAAAAATTTTCGTGCATCATTGCATTTTTCATGAAAATATGTTACAATGTGTTCAGGTTTGCATGCGCTTTTGATACAGGCGCATACATACAGGAAATCAATTTCAATTTCATTGGAAAGGCTGTGATGATCGGGTTGGAAAAAAAGCTGGCTTTGTATGGGTACAATAATCTTACGAAAGCGTTGAGCTTTAATATCTTTGATGTCTGCTACGCAAAGTCGGAACGAGAAAAAAGGGATTACATCCGCTATATTGATGAGCAGTATAATTCCGAGCGTCTCACCAATATTCTCTGTGATGTAACAGAAATGATTGGTGCTACCGTTCTGAATATCTCCAAGCAGGACTATGAGCCGCAGGGTGCTTCTGTAAATGTGCTGATTGCTGAGGGAAATGTAGATCCGGAACATATGGATCAGTCCTGCAATCAGGGCACTGCATTTATGCCCGCCGGACGTGATGTCCATGCACATCTGGATAAAAGTCATGTTACGGTGCATACCTTTCCGGAGAGCCATCCGGATAATGAAGTGACTACATTCCGTGTGGATATTGATGTTGCAACCTGCGGAGAAATTTCCCCCCTGAACACACTGGATTATCTGATTCGAAGCTTCGATTCGGATATCATTACCATTGACTATCGTGTGAGAGGCTTCACACGGGATGTCAGCGGAAAAAAATACTTCATTGACCATAAAATCACTTCTATACAGGACTACATCAGCGAAGATATTCTGCTGCGCTATGATGCAGTCGATATGAATGTATACCAGTCTAACCTGTTCCATACAAGAATGTTGATTAAGGATCTGCGTTTGCAGGATTATCTTTTCAAAACCGATGTATACGAACTGGATCCCCGTGTACGGCTGGATATTACGGATCGCTTGCGGCGTGAGATGATTGAAATCTTCAGCGGCAGGAATATTTACGAATAAAAGGGGGACATCGGTATGAAGAGGATGTACACCCAACAGGACGCACCGCTGCTGAAAGCCATGCAGGCTCATCGGAGCAATCGGGTGGTGCGCTTCGATGTGCCCGGTCATAAGGGTGGACGAGGCAATCCGGAACTGGCGGATTTTCTGGGAGCAGAATGTGTGCGCATGGACGTGAATTCCATGAAAAATCTGGACAACTTGTGTCATCCGGTATCGGTCATCCGTGATGCGCAGGCACTGGCAGCAGAGGCCTTCGGCGCAAAAAATGCGTTCTTTATCATCAATGGGGCAACCGGTGCATCACAGGCCATGATTCTATCCGTCTGTAAGGCAGGCGAAAAGCTCATTATGCCCCGGAATGTCCATCGCAGTGCCATCAATGCACTGGTTGTAAACGGTGCCGTTCCGGTTTATGTAGATCCCGGCGAAAACAAAGAGCTGGGCATTCCTCTGGGCATGTCCTATGAAGCCGTGGAAAAAGCCATTCTGGAAAATCCCGATGCGAAGGCTGTGCTCATCAACAATCCTACTTATTATGGCATCTGTGCGGATATCCGGCGGATTGCAGCACTTGCCCATGCTCATGGCATGCTGCTGCTGGCAGATGAGGCCCATGGTACACATTTTTATTTCGGAGAAAATCTTCCGGTTCCTGCAATGGCAGCCGGTGCAGATATGGCTGCGGTAAGCATTCATAAAACAGGCGGTTCCCTGACACAAAGTGCCATGCTGCTCTGTGCAGATACAGTGAATGCAGACCGGGTACGGCAGATTATCAACCTGACCCAGACCACCAGTGCATCCTACCTGCTCATGGTATCCTTAGATCTTGCAAGAAGAAATCTGGCGTTGAACGGCAGGGAAATGTTTGAGAAAACCGTACAGTTTACAGAATATGCACGGGAGGAAATTAACCGTATCGGCGGATATTATGCATACGGCAGTGAACTGTGCAACGGAAACTCCTTTTATGCCTTTGACCAGACAAAGCTGTCCATCCATACGAGAAATACCGGTCTTGCCGGTATTGAGGTATATGATCTTCTGCGGGATGAATATGATATCCAGATTGAATTCGGAGATATCGGCAACATCCTTGCCATTGTGACAGCCGGTGACCGTGCACTGGAAATTGAACGTCTCATCTCTGCACTGTCGGAAATCAAGCGGCTGTACGGCGGCGATCCCACTGGCATGCTCAACAGTGAGTACATTGCACCGGATGTGGTACTGCCGCCTCAGCAGGCATTTTATGCAGAGCAGACTGCTGTAACACTACAGGAAAGTATCGGCAGAATCTGCTGTGAATTTGTCATGTGCTATCCGCCGGGGATTCCCATTCTGGCACCAGGTGAACGGATTACAAAGGATATCATCGATTATATCTGCTATGCCAAGGAAAAGGGCTGCTCTCTGACAGGCCCTCAGGATATGGAAATTCATACCCTGCGTGTTGTACAGTAGGCGATGGAAAGGATGGATCAGATGGATATTTGGTATACTGAAAACCATACAGACCACGTGCGGATGTCCATTCGCATTGACAAACAGCTTGCCAGCGTACAGAGCGACTTTCAACGAATTGATATTTTCGATTCTGTGGAGTTCGGACGGATTATGACGCTGGACGGACTGCTGATGCTGACGGAAAAGGATGAATATGTGTATCATGAAATGATTACCCATATTCCCATGGCAACCAATCTGAATATCAAAAATGTGCTGGTCATCGGAGCAGGAGACGGCGGAACCGTACGTGAACTCTGCCGCTACGATACCATTGAACATATTGATATGGTGGAAATTGACTTTCAGGTGGTAGAACTGGCACGGAAATATCTGCCCTTTACAGCATGCAGTCTGGATGACCCCCGTGTAGCCATTCATTATCAGGATGGACTGCGCTTTGTACGGCGTGTGCCGGAAGGCATCTATGATCTGATTATTGTGGATTCTACCGACCCGTTCGGCGTGGGCGAAGGTCTGTTTACAAAAGAATTTTACGGCAATTGTTATAAGGCTCTCACGGAGGATGGGATCCTTGTCAATCAGCATGAGAGTACCTTCTATGAATCCTATGCAAATTCCATGAAGCGTGCCCACAGCCGCATTAAGTCCCTGTTCCCCATTGCATTGGTGTATCAGGCACATATTCCGACTTATCCCTCCGGTCACTGGCTTTTCGGATTTGCCTCCAAAAAATATGACCCGAGAACCGATCTGAATGCCATGCGGTGGAATGCACTGGGACTCAGGACAAAATATTATAATACAATATTACATCAGGGCTGCTTTGCAATTCCCAATAACGTTCGGGATGCCCTGCGTGAATCTAAATCAACAGATTGAAAGGACGGTATATAAAAAATGGGGAAAGCGTTAATGATTGGTGCAGGCGGCGTAGCAAGCGTTGTTGCACATAAGTGCTGTCAGAACAGTGGGGTATTTGAGGAGCTGTGCATTGCAAGCCGCACAAAGTCAAAATGTGATGCAATCCGTGATTCCATCATGGAAAGAAATCCGGAAACCAAAACAAAGATTACAACGGCGCAGGTGGATGCCAACCATGTACCGGAGCTGATTGCACTGATTGAACAGGAACAGCCGGATGTTGTAATCAATGTGGCACTGCCCTATCAGGATCTGACCATTATGGATGCTTGTCTGGCAACAAAAACAGACTATGTGGATACAGCCAACTATGAACCGGAGGATACGGCAAAGTTTGAGTACAAGTGGCAGTGGGCATATCGGGAACGTTTTGAACAGGCTGGCATCACGGCACTGCTGGGCAGCGGATTCGATCCGGGTGTAACAGGTGTATTCTCTGCCTATGCGCTGAAACACTACTTCGATGAAATTCACTATATTGATATTCTGGACTGCAACGGCGGCGACCATGGCTATCCCTTTGCAACCAACTTCAATCCGGAAATCAACATCCGTGAGGTATCTGCCAAGGGCAGCTATATTGAAAACGGACAATGGGTCGAGACAGAGCCTATGGAAATCAAGCGTGTATACAACTTCGATCAGGTGGGCGAAAAGGATATGTACCTGCTGCACCATGAAGAGCTGGAATCGCTGGCAATCAATATTCCGGGCATCAAGCGCATTCGTTTCTTTATGACCTTCGGTCAGAGCTACCTAACTCATCTGAAGTGTCTGGAAAATGTAGGCATGACCTCCATTGAACCCATTCTGTACGAGGGCAAGGAGATTGTACCGCTTCAGTTCCTGAAGGCAGTTCTGCCGGATCCGGCTTCTCTGGGTCCCAGAACCGTGGGCAAGACCAATATCGGCTGCATCTTCCAGGGCATCAAGGACGGCAAGGAAAAAACCTACTATGTGTACAATGTATGTGACCATCAGGCATGCTATCGTGAGGTGGGCTCTCAGGCTATTTCCTATACCACGGGCGTACCGGCTATGATTGGTGCTATGCTGGTAATGACCGGTAAGTGGAAGAAGCCCGGTGTATACAATGTAGAGGAATTTGATCCGGATCCGTTTATGGAGGCACTGAACCAGTGGGGACTGCCATGGACTGAAAATTTCAATCCTACGCTGGTAGACTGATGCTGCAAAGGACATGGGTGCGCATCCTGCTGCTTGCTGTTCCAATAGCGGTCATCGCTGGGGCTGTGCTGCTTCGTGATACCGCTGTACAGCTTGCAAAAGAAGTGATTCCCCCTGCGTGACCTATGAAAGGCTGGGCATATACTGCCCGGGCTGCGGTCTGACACGCTGCATACTGGCACTGATGCAGGGGAATCTATGGCTTGCACTGCGCAACAATGCGGCTATTATAGCACTACTTTTCATGCTGGTGCTGCTGTATGCGGAGGCCGTGCTTCTGAGCTTTGGAAAAGATATCCATCTTTTGCCAAG
>JBJERF010000149.1:0-8781 GCA_051882115.1 Ruminococcus sp.
GAGAATATCGGTCTGCTGAGAAAGCAGGATTGTATCAAATTTGTGGCAGGCTCTGGGGAGGATTTGCAGCGTGCCGCAGAGGTGATCCGGCAGTATGACCTGTGCAGCCGGTGCTCTGTGTATTTCAGTCCGGTATTCGGAAAAATCAATCCGGCAGATATGGTGGAATTTATGAAGCAGGAGCATCTGAATGGCGTGCGTCTGCAATTGCAGCTGCATAAATTCATCTGGAATCCCAATGAGCGGGGCGTATAAAGGAGTGAGTGACAATGGCAGTGGATCAGGAAAAAATCGCCTACCACATCCGGGGCATTTTAGAAGCCTTGGGTGAAAATCCCCATCGGGAGGGGCTTTTAGAAACACCGGAGCGTGTGGCAAGAATGTATGCAGAGGTATTTGAGGGCATTTCCTACAGCAATCATGAAATTGCACAGATGTTTGGGAAAACCTTTACAGAAACATCGGCTTCGGGGAAAGGTTCTGCTGTAACTGTAAAGGATATCAGTGTGTACAGCTATTGTGAGCATCACATGGCACTGATGTATGATATGCATGTGAATGTGTCTTATCTGCCGAAGGGAAGGGTAATCGGTCTGAGCAAGATTGCACGTATCTGTGATATGGCTGCCAAGCGGCTTCAGCTACAGGAGCGTCTGGGACAGGATATTGCCGAAATTATGATGGAAGCCACCGGTTCGGAGGATGTAGGCGTTGTGATTACTGCTTCGCATAGCTGTATGACGGCACGAGGCATCCGGAATCTTCCGGCACGTACAACCACCACCACATTTTACGGAGCTTATCAGACCGATGCATTTTTACAGAGTTTGGTTATGGATACAAAAGGAGTGTAGGAAAAAATGGAAGCAATGGTACTTTTCAGCGGCGGCGTAGACAGCACCACCTGTCTTGCGCAGGCAGTCCGGAAGCATGGTGCATCAGAGGTGCTTGCCCTGTCTATTTACTACGGACAGCGGCATCAGAAGGAAATTGCATGTGCCAGGCAGCTGGTTCAATTTTATGGTGTCCAGTGGCAGACGCTGGATTTGTCCCGTATTTTTGCAGATTCAGACTGCTCACTGCTGCAGGGCTCTTCGGAGGATATTCCCAGAGAAAGCTATGCTGAGCAGCTGAAAGAAACAAACGGTGCACCGGTCAGCACCTATGTGCCTTTCCGGAACGGTTTGTTTCTGGCATCTGCTGCAAGTATTGCTCTGTCCCATGGCTGCAAGGTGATTTATTATGGGCCGCATGCAGACGATGCAGCCGGAAATGCCTATCCCGATTGCAGCGGTGTCTTTCATGACGCCATGGCAAAAGCAATTTATGAGGGCAGCGGCAGACAGGTGCAGATTGTGGCACCCTTTGTGGAAATGACGAAAAAGGATATTGTAAAGCTGGGATTGGAGCTGGGTGTGCCCTACGAGCTGACATGGAGCTGCTACGAGGGAGGCGACCAGCCTTGCGGCGTATGCGGAACATGTCGTGACCGTGCAGCCGCATTCCATGCAAACGGCGTAGCAGATCCCTTAGAAAAGGAGCAGTAAAGGATATGGCAGGAAGAACCAAGGAAGAAACAGCGGGCATTACTCTGCTGGGCAATCAGCATACAAAGTATGCAGATGACTATGCACCGGAGGTACTGGAAACCTTTGAGAATAAGCATATGGGACGGGATTATTTCGTCAAGTTCAATTGTCCGGAATTTACCAGTCTCTGTCCCATTACCGGACAGCCGGACTTTGCAACGATTTATATTTCCTATGTGCCGGATGTGCGTATGGTGGAGAGCAAATCCCTGAAGCTGTATCTGTTCAGCTTCAGGAATCACGGAGATTTTCATGAGGATTGCGTGAATATCATTCTGAATGATCTGATTCAGCTGATGGATCCATACTATATAGAAGTGTGGGGAAAATTTACGCCCAGAGGCGGCATATCCATTGATCCGTACTGTAATTACGGCAGAAAAGGCACCAAATGGGAGCAGGTGGCATGGGAGCGTCTGACCCATCACGACCTGTATCCGGAAAAGGTAGATAACCGATGAGGTACTTTGTCGCAGAAAACATTTTTTCCTCTGAAAAAAGATGAAATTGTCTATTGACAAAAGACCTGTTTTGGTGTACAATAAAAATACAGCATGTTCGCTGTATCCTGTATATTTGAGCAATGGCGCTCACAGAAGCCGTGTTTTTCATGGCTTTTGTGGGCGTTTTCTGATTGAATGCAGAATATACGGATATGGATCATTCTATTGGAGACGAGGAGCAATGGCTATGGATAATTACAGAAATCAGGCACCATTTGCAAAGCAGGGTCTTTATGACCCCCGGTTTGAGCACGAGAATTGCGGAATTGGTGCAGTTGTGAACATCAGCGGTGCCGCAGATCATACAGTTGTGGATCATGCGCTTCGGATTGTGGAAACACTGGAGCACAGAGCCGGTAAGGATGCCGAAGGAAAAACCGGTGATGGTGTGGGTATTCTTCTGCAAATTTCACATACATACTTTTCAAAAGCTGCGGCAGAGATCGGCATGGAGCTGGGCGATGCACGCTGCTATGGTATTGGTATGTTCTTCTTCCCCCAGGCTGAAAAAAAGTGTAAAAAAGCAATGGGCGTTTTTGAAAAGGTGCTTTCAGAAGAGGGGCTGGAACTGATTGGCTGGAGAAAGGTTCCGGTGAATCCGTCGGTTCTGGGAACAAAGGCACTGGAAAGCATGCCCAACATTATGCAGGCATTTGTCAGAAAACCGGAGGATTGTGCCAAGGGGCTGGATTTCGACCGCAAGCTGTATGTAGCACGGATGGTTTTTGAAAAGCGTGAAAAGGAAACCTATGTGGTATCCTGTTCCAGCCGGACGATTGTCTATAAGGGTATGTTTCTGGTGAATCAGCTGCGGGAATTCTATGAGGATCTGCGCAGTCCGGATTACTGTTCTGCCATCGGTATCGTGCACTCCCGTTTCAGTACCAATACCAATCCCAGCTGGCAGCGTTCGCATCCCAACCGCATGATGGTGCATAACGGCGAAATCAATACCATTACAGGTAATGTGGATAAAATGCTCAGCCGTGAGGCCATTCTGCAAAGTGAGCAGCTGGGCGCACGCATGAAGGACATCGTTCCGATTCTGGATGTGACCGGTTCTGACTCGGCACGTCTTGACAACACACTGGAATTCATGACTATGGCAGGCGTTGATCTGCCGCTGGCGGTTATGACACTGATTCCGGAGCCGTGGCAGCATATTAACACCATGAGCCGTGAAAAGCGTGCATTCTATCAGTATTATGCAACCATGATGGAACCGTGGGATGGCCCCGCCTCCATTATTTTCTCTGACGGTGATTTGCTGGGTGCGGTGCTTGACCGAAACGGTCTGCGTCCGTCCAGATATTATATTACAGAAAATGAGGACGGCAGCAAAACCTTGATTCTGTCCTCAGAAGTAGGCGCATTGGATATTCCGGTGGAAACCATTATCAAAAAGGAACGTCTGCATCCGGGCAAGATGCTGCTGGTAGATACAGTCAAGGGTGAACTGGTAGAGGATGAGGATATCAAGGATTATTACAGCAAGCGTCAGCCCTATGGCGAGTGGCTGGATCACAATCTGCATCCGCTGGATGAACTGAAGGTACCCAATAAGCGTCCGGTTCGCAATACCGGTGCACAGCTGGAACGGCTTCAGCATGCATTCGGCTATACCTATGAAACGATTTATCAGGAAATGGTTCCTATGGCTTTGAATGGTGCAGAGCCTACTGCTGCAATGGGCGTAGATACACCCATTCCGGCATTGTCCAAAAAGAATCCGCCTTTGTTTGACTATTTCAAGCAGCTGTTTGCACAGGTAACCAATCCGCCCATTGACTCCATCCGTGAGTCTGTAATTACAGATACCACGGTATATCTGGGCGCATCCGGTAATATTTTGCAGGAGAAGGAAGAAAACTGCTGCGTATTAAAGGTGAAAAATCCGGTTCTGACCAATCTGGATCTGCTGAAAATCCGGAATGCCAATATTGAGGGACTGAAAACAGCCGATATCTCCATGCTTTATACAAAGGAAACACCCCTGCATGAGGCGATTGAAAACCTCTATGTGCAGGCGGATCGTGCCCATGAAAACGGTGCTGCGATTCTGATTCTGACAGACTGGGGCGTGGATCAGGATCATATGGCGATCCCGTCTCTGCTGGCAGTTGCTGCACTGGAAACCTATCTGGTAAGAACCAGAAAGAATACAGCCGTTTCTATCATTGTGGAAACCGCAGAACCCACAGAGGTTCATCACTTTGCAACCCTTCTGGGCTTTGGTGCCAGCGCAGTCAATCCCTATCTGGCACTGGATACGCTGTATGATATGACCGCAGCTGGTCATCTGGATAAAGAGTATACGGAAGCCTCCAACGCCTATGTTAAGGCGATTGTAGATGGCATCGTGAAGATTGCCTCTAAAATGGGTATTTCCACCATCCAGTCCTATCAGGGCTCCAAGATTTTTGAAGCACTGGGCATCAGTGAAAGTGTGCGGGATGAATTCTTCCCGGATACAGTCAGCCGTGTAGGCGGTATTGATCTGGATGATATCAGCCGGCGTGTCATTGAACTGCATGATGCTGCTTTTGATCCGGGTCGTCTGGCAGTCAATGAGGCAATTGCCAGCGTGGGCAGCCATAAGGCACGCAGCAATCAGGAAGAGCATTTGTACAATCCTCAGACCATCCATCTGCTTCAGCAGGCAACATGGCGGGATGATTATGATTTGTTCCGGCAGTATTCCGCAGCTTTGAATGCAGAGGATAAAAATCTGACGCTGCGCAGTGCGCTGGACTTTAAATTTGATAAAAACGGCGGCATTCCGCTGGAAGAAGTGGAGAGCGTAGAAAGCATTATGCATCGTTTCAAGACCGGTGCTATGTCCTACGGTTCCATTTCTCAGGAAGCCCATGAATGCATGGCAATTGCCATGAACCGCATTGGCGGCAAGTCCAACAGCGGCGAAGGCGGCGAGGATCTGGAACGTATTGTCAGCAGCGGCGGTGCTGTGGATAAGTGCTCTGCCATTAAGCAGGTAGCATCCGGACGTTTCGGTGTTACATCCAAGTATCTGACCTCTGCCAAGGAAATTCAGATTAAAATGGCACAGGGTGCAAAGCCCGGTGAGGGCGGACATCTTCCGGCGAAAAAGGTATACCCGTGGATTGCAAAAACACGGCACTCCACACCGGGTGTTGCCCTGATTTCACCGCCGCCGCACCATGATATCTATTCCATTGAGGATCTGGCACAGCTGATTTATGACCTGAAGAATGCCAACAAGCGTGCACGGATTTCTGTAAAGCTGGTATCCGAAGCCGGTGTCGGCACCATTGCAGCCGGCGTTGCAAAGGCTGGCGCAGGCGTTATCCTGATTTCCGGTTATGACGGCGGTACCGGTGCAGCTCCGGCAAGCTCCATTCACAATGCCGGTCTGCCGTGGGAGCTGGGTCTTGCAGAAACCCACAAAACCCTGATTATGAACGGACTGCGCTCCAAGGTGGTACTGGAAACAGACGGTAAGATGATGACCGGACGGGATGTTGTAATTGCAGCAATGCTGGGTGCAGAGGAATATGGCTTTGCAACGGCTCCGCTGGTAACCATGGGCTGCGTGATGATGCGTGTATGTAATCTGGATACCTGTCCGGTAGGTGTTGCTACACAGAATCCGGAGCTGCGGAAGCGGTTTAAAGGCAAGCCGGAATATATTGTCAACTTCATGCGCTTTATTGCACAGGAGATGCGTGAATATATGGCAAAGCTGGGCGTTCATACGGTCAGTGAACTGGTGGGTCGTTCTGATCTGCTGGTACAGAAGCAGTATTCGGACGGCAGACCGGCAAGCAAGATTGATCTGTCCGGTATTCTGGAGAATCCGTATGCAGGAACCCATGAAGCCGCTTGCTTCCGTCCGGAGGATGCATATGACTTCAAGCTGGGAGAAACGGTGGATGAAGCAGTCATCATTCCGGCTATGCAGGAGGCACTTGCGAAAAAGCAGAAAAAGACCCTGGAGCTGAATGTCAGCAACCTGAATCGTTCACTGGGTACGCTGTTCGGTGCAGAAATTACAAGAAAGTATTACAATACACTGGAGGATGATACCTTTGTCATCCGGTGCCATGGTGCAGGCGGTCAGAGTTTTGGTGCCTTTATTCCGAAGGGTCTGACACTGGAGCTGGAAGGTGACAGCAACGACTACTTCGGCAAGGGATTGTCCGGCGGTAAACTGATTGTCTATGCGCCGAAGAATGCAAAATATAAGGCAGATGAGAATATCATCATCGGAAATGTTGCCCTGTTCGGTGCAACCAGCGGTAAGGCATTCATTGCCGGTGTTGCCGGTGAGCGTTTCTGTGTGCGGAATTCCGGTGCAACAGTTGTTGTAGAGGGCGTGGGCGACCATGGCTGTGAATATATGACCGGCGGATGTGCCGTCATTCTGGGCAAGACCAGCAAAAACTTTGCAGCCGGCATGAGCGGCGGTATTGCCTATGTGCTGGATGAGGATTATGATCTGTATACCAAGCTGAACAAGGCTCTGGTAGGCTTCAGCAAGGTGACGGCTCCGGAGGATATTCAGTATCTGAAATCTCTGATTGAGGAGCATACAGCACGAACCGGCTCGGAGCGTGGTCAGGAAATTCTGGATCATTTTGAAACATATCTTCCGAAATTCAAGAAGATCGTGCCCCATGACTATGCAAAGATGATGAACAGCATTCAGAAGTTTGAGTCAGAGGGTATGGACAGCGAACAGGCGAGAATCAAAGCCTTTTACGTAAACACAAAGTAACAGGAGGGCGTAAGATGGGAAAGTCAACAGGATTTTTGGAATACGGCAGAGTGGAGAATGCATCACAGGAGCCGCTGGACCGTATCAAGACGTATCGTGAATTCCATGCGCCGATGGATTTAGAAGCACGGAAAAAGCAGGCAGCACGCTGCATGGACTGCGGAGTTCCTTTTTGTCAGTCCGGTAAGCCGCTGATCGGCGGTATGGTGTCTGGATGTCCGCTGAATAACCTTTGTCCGGAATGGAACGATTTAATTTACAAGGGACGCATGGATGCTGCTGCACAGCGTCTGATGCTGACCAACAGCTTTCCGGAATTTACATCCCGTGTATGTCCGGCACTTTGTGAAAAAGCATGTACCTGCGGCTTGCATGATGAGCCGGTAACAGTCAAGGAAAATGAGTATGCCATTATTGAATATGCCTATGAACATGGCTTGGTTCAGCCCCAGATTCCCAAGGTACGCACCGGAAAGAAGATTGCTGTAATTGGCTCCGGCCCTTCGGGTCTGGCAGCTGCCCAGCGTCTGAACCGACGAGGACATACCGTTACGGTTTTTGAGCGGGAAGATCGGGTAGGCGGTTTGCTGATGTATGGTATTCCCAACATGAAGCTGGAAAAGAATATCATTGAACGCCGTGTAAAACTGATGGAGAGCGAGGGCGTTACTTTCCGAACCAATGTAAATGTAGGAAAGGATGTTTCCGCAGAGGAAATTCAGAAGGAATTTGATGCTGTGCTTTTGTGCTGCGGCTCTTCCAATCCCAGAAATATTCTTGCACCGGGCAGAGAGGGCGACGGCATTTACTATGCAGTGGATTTTCTGAAGGCAACTACAAAGAGTCTGATTAATTCCAATCTCTCCGATGGTTACTATATCAGTGCAAAGTATAAGAATGTCATTGTAATCGGCGGCGGTGATACCGGCAATGACTGTGTCGGTACAGCCATTCGTCACGGCTGCAAGTCTGTGGTGCAGCTGGAAATGATGCCCAAGCTGCCGGATAAGCGGGCAGAGGATAACCCGTGGCCGGAATGGCCCCGTGTATGCAAGACCGATTACGGTCAGGAAGAAGCCATTGCCGTATTCGGACGTGATCCGAGAATTTATCAGACAACGGTTAAGCAGTTCATCACAGACAGCAAGGGGCATGTGCGTTCTGTAGAAACGATTAAGCTCCAGCCGGTTCGGGATGAACAGACGGGTCGTATGCGCATGGAAGAGATTCCGGGCAGCGAGCAGCTGCTTCCGGCAGATCTGGTGCTGATTGCAGCTGGTTTTCTGGGTTCGGAACGTTATGTAACGGATGCGTTTGGCGTAGAGCTGAATATGCGCACCAATGTGGCAACAAAGACACCGGATACCTATCAGACCAATGTAAAGAACGTATTTACAGCCGGTGATATGCATCGGGGACAGTCTCTTGTGGTATGGGCAATCCGTGAAGGGCGTGAAGCAGCAAAGGCTGTGGATGAATATTTGATGGGCTATACAAATTTGCGATAAATGCAGATGAAGTGCTGCTGTATCTGAAAGGATGCAGCAGCATTTACTTTTTTCGTTGCAAACGTTCCACCGGAACGTTTGCAAGATGTACTTTGCTTCATCATTGAAACAAGGGGAAGCGGTCTTGTCCGCTTCTCCATAATTGCTTCGCCCCCCTCCCTTGTGGGAGGGGTTGATGCCTATCCGTTTTCAGTAACAAATAAAGGGGTGGGGTATACGATCCAGCGGCACGCTGGTTTCGCCGTCTGCGGACGGCGACCAGGGACGCTGTCCCTGGACCCTGCCAGCATTTTTTTGCAAAAAACTGCTGGACCGAAAAAAATTCTTACCTATGAAAAGGAAATACTGTTGTCCTGATTCTTTGAAATTAGGCTGTTCAAACGGAGAAAAATGTGTTATAATAAAAATAACCCCTGCAAGAAAGG
>JBJERF010000150.1:0-1991 GCA_051882115.1 Ruminococcus sp.
AATGATGAAATATGTATCCCTTGAAAATGTTCCGGTGGAACATTTTCAACGAAAATCGTGATAAAAAGGCCATCCAGCAGCTATCTTTCCATAAAAAAACGCCTTACAGAGCTTCCTCTGCAAGGCGAGGTCTATCAAGACCGGCAATTTTATCTGTTTTCGTCACTGAAACCGCTCTCAACCAGATCAACCAGAGAATTTACAGCAGCCTGCTCATCCTGACCGTCTGCAATGATGCGGATCTTTGTACCGCCCACAATGCCCAAAGAAAGAATGCCCAGCAGGCTCTTGGCATTGACACGGCGTTCTTCCTTTTCAATCCAGATAGAAGAACGGAATTCGTTTGCCTTCTGGATAAAGAATGTTGCAGGTCTTGCATGCAGACCAACCTGATTCTTCACATCAACGTCTTTTACGTACATAATAAAACTCTCCCATCATAATAATTTGAAGAAAACACTTGTTTTCCGGTTCACTTGCTATTGTTTACTGTCTCTGATTGTTATTATACAGATTTTTTTGCCGTTCGTCAACGTGCATTTTGCAAGAATCGGGGTTTTTGGAGTAAATTTCTACGTGTTGACGTAACAACCGGATTTTCATGGCGCAATGTTTGTGAATATTTACCACAAATATTTTACCCTGCATGCGCACCAAAATTCAACATCACGTTTTGTTCAGACAGTACAATTTTTCTTGTTATATTTTGTCAATATAGCACTCATATAAGTCGGGACGCTTCTTTTTTGTCACCTCCAGACTTTGTGCAAACCGCCAGTCTGCAATGTTCTTATGATGCCCTGAAAGCAGCACCGGCGGCACTGCCTGATCGTGCCACACTTCGGGTCTTGTATAGTGAGGATATTCCAGCAGACCGCTGAAATGGCTCTCCTCCTCAAAGCAGACGGATTCCGGAAGCACACCGGGACACATCCGTGCAATGGCATCGGTCAGAACCAGTGCCGGCAGTTCACCGCCGGTGAGCACATAGTCTCCGATAGAAATCTCCTCATCTATCATTGTATCCAGAACACGCTGATCAATACCCTCATAATGGCCGCAGAGCAAAAATAATCCCGGCTTCTGTGACAGCTCCAACGCTTTTTGCTGGGTCAATACTGCGCCCTTGGGAGAAAGATAGATGGCATGAGGACGTGTCTGGGTAGCTGCACAGACTGCCTCCCAGCAGCGGTAAATGGGATCCGCCTGCATAACCATACCCCGTCCGCCGCCGTAGGGTACATCATCCACACGCTTATGCTTATCCAGCGTATAATCCCGGATATTCCAGCACTGAACCGTCAGGAGGTTGGCTCTCCGTGCACGTCCCACGATGCTTTCCGATAAAACTGCCTCACACATATCGGGAAATAAAGTAGCAATATCAATTCGCATCCAGCAGTCCCTCCAACGGGCGGATTTTCATGATGCCGCCGTCCACATCTGTTTCAAGAACAACCTGCGGAATGGCAGGAATCCAGTAGCTGCGTTTCTGCGCTTCGTCATGCACCTCATATACATCATTGGCACCGGTCTGGGCAACATCCTTCAGGATGCCGTATACGGTACCGTTATCGGCATCCACCACCTGCAAGCCGATGAGATCCTGAATGAAATACACACCCTCATCCAGTTCCACATCCTCCCGATGCATATACAGCACCTGATTGCGCAGCTTTTCTGCATCCTCCACGGTATCGCAGCCGGCAAGATGCAGAATGACGGTATTCTTAAAAATCCGGGCATCTTCAATGGTGACTGCTTTGTGGTTTTTGCCCAGATAAAGGGTTTCAAAATCGCACAGGAATTCGGGTTCATCGCACCATGGCATCACCTTTACATCGCCCCGAAGACCATGCACATTGACAATTTTGCCAATTTCCAAATATTCTTTTTTCATCAGAAAACCTCCCTTTGCATATCGTGTAATCCGTTAAAAAGGTATAAAAGTTTTCGGTCAAGCCTTTCTCAAAAGGCTTGCAGGGTCCAGG
>JBJERF010000151.1:0-8673 GCA_051882115.1 Ruminococcus sp.
CATTATATCACAACCCTCACCCTTTGTCAAGCATAAACTTCTACAAACTTTTTCTGATTTTATGTGAAATATGCACAAGCGGCACAGCCCAACAATCAAACAATGACACATCCACTCATCCCTGAGACGGTGCGTCATTTTTATTTTATATCTGCATTTGGAATATTTGCATAAATTCAGAACCTTTGTATTATAAAATCTGTAGAATTTATCTTTCAAGCCTGTATTTTTGCAACTTTTTGCCATGCTCAATTGTATAAGGAGTAAAAGGACATACGTCTAAAGAAAGGGGAATTTTTATGAAAAACAACATTTTTAAGAAGCTCTTATCCATCTCAACCGCTGCTCTTACCGCAATCACAGGCACAGCAATCATTGCCCCCTGGCAGACAGCGGAAGCAGCAGAAGCCCGTATGCAGCAGACGGCAGTTTATGCAGAAAGCGATGCCTCCGAGCCTGCTGAAACAGTCACAGCAACCACGCCCATCACAACAACTACCACCAATATCGGACTCATCTCTCTGAGCTTCGAGCCACCGACCGGCGCACAGATTGCAGTCGGCGAAACGCTTACCGTTACCATGTACAAATTCTCCACCGGTGAAGAATGGAGCGGTGACTTCCCTGAAATCACCATAGCAGACCCGAGTATTGTTTCCGTAACAGAAGGCGAAACATCCAGCACCTTTGAAATAACAGGTCTTGCAGTAGGAAGCACATACATCCACTGCAATACACCGGGGCAGGGCAGCAGCGGCTATTCTGTCAGTGTAATTGAAAACGATGAGGACAGTACAACCACCACAACCACCGCACCTGAAAATCCGCTTTCTACAGAAACCACCACTACAACTGTAGAAGAAGGCATTCTATGCAATATATCCGAACTTGAAATGGAAGCCGGTCAGCGCAAATCCGTAGGACTTTTCTTCAAAAACGGCACGCATTATTCCGGTACACTTGCCAAATTCAGCGTAGATCATCCTGCTGTTGCAGTGGTTCAGACCTCTGACGTTCCCTATGAATTCTTTGTAATCGGCATCACAGAAGGTTCTGCTGTGATTACAATCACAGACCCGATTTATGGCTACACAACAACTCTGAATGTCACGGTAACAGGAACATTGCCGGAAGATCCCGGTTCTGACAGTCTGCGTATTATCATCGATTCCATGCCCGACAAACTGACCTATCATGTAGGCGAATCGCTGGATCTGACAGGGGGCACTTTCTCTGTAGAATATGATATGAGCGGTCAGACCTACAAAATGCTAGATGGCATGGATATGACCACTGCCGGTAAGTCAAGAGTCATCACCGGTGCATTCGACAGCCAGACACCCGGTACTTATCCGATAATTATAGCCTATAATCATACCATTTACGGCACATGGGATATATGCATTTTCTATGTAACTGTCACAGATTCTGCCGAAGCTGAAAAGGGTGACATCAATCAGGATGGTGCCATCGGCATTGATGACGCAACCATGGTACTTGAGTATTATGCACGAACAGCAGCTGGCATAGATGCTGAAATTATCGTTTCGAGTGCAGACATAGATGGTGACAATCAGATCACCATTTCTGATGCAACCTATATTCTGACCTGCTATGCAAGAAAGGCAGCCGGTCTTTCCTGCGATTGGAATGAAATCATCGGCGGATAAAAAAAGGGAGGCTGTTGCAGATTTAACCCCTGCAACAGCCTCCTTATTCTTTTTATTTACAAAACAAGTATATCTCCCACGAAAGGCAATGCCGTCAACTTAAAGATTTTTTCGCTGCAAACGTTCCACCGGAACGTTTGCAAGATATACTTTGCTTCATCACTGGAACAAGGGGAAGCGGTCTTGTCCGCTTCCCCTCGAAATGCTGTCGCATTTCTCACCCCTTTCCCCGCGCGCCAGAAGGATGGCGCAGGGGTGTTTCGCCGTCTGCGGACGGCGACAAGGGGCTTTGCCCCTTGACCCCACAAGCCTTTTGAGAAAGGCTTGACCGAAAACTTTTATAATTGCTTTCCCCCCTCCCTTGTGGGAGGGGGTTGATGCCTTCCTATTTCCAGTAACTGAAACGGGGGTGGGGTAGACGGTCCAGCGGTACGCTGGCGGCACGCTGGTTTTCATGTGATTATGCAGCCGGTTCTGGAAGAACCTCTGCTTTAATTTTTGAAATCCAGTTATCCTCCATCAGGAGCACCGTAAAGCGCACATTTTCATACTGCACCGATGGCGTTTCATTTTCATCGGGAATTCTGCCCAAGCGTTCCACCATCCAGGCACTCATGGTATCAAACGCCTGTTCTTCCGGCAATGTCAGCCCCAGCTGCTCCATGGTTTCCTCCGGATCCGCCGTTCCTTCAATGGTAAATACGCCTGCCGCCATTTCACGGACTTCAATTTCCTCATCGTCATATTCGTCCCGGATATTGCCCACAATTTCCTCCAGCAAATCCTCCATCGTCACAATACCGGCTGTACCGCCGTATTCATCCACAGCAATCGCCATCTGGGTTTTATCCCGCAGCATATCAGCCAGCACATTCTGACATTTTGCCGTTTCCGGAACAAACAATGCCTGCCGCATAAAATGGCGCACACCGAAACGGGAGACATCCTCCGCCCCGATCAGACCCAGCAAATCCTTTACCATCAGAACACCGATGATATTATCGATACTGTCCTTATAAACCGGCATACGGGAATAGCTTTCATTCATCGCCAGATATACGACATCGCTGATTTTCATATCCACATCCACCGCCACAATTTCCTTGCGGTGGGTCATGACGCTGGAAATCATCACATCATCAAAGTCAATGATGTTGTTAATCATTTCCTTCTGACTTTCTTCAATCAGTCCGGTTTCATTGCCTGCATCCACCATGAGCAGTAGGTCTTCCTCTGTCACAGATGCTTCTTCCTCGAATTTTTTTCCGCCCATTGCCCGGTCTATTCCACGCACCAGGGATTGCAGCGGCATCAGCAGCATCACAACTGCGCCAATCAGTCTGCTGTTTTTGGGGATGAGCTGTTCTGCATTTTTTGCACCGATCCGGGAAAAAGCAGCATTGCCCAATGAAATGATGATACCTGAAAGCAGCAATGCTGCCAGCAGCGTCAACAGCTGTGCAGGCAGCTCCTGCATGCCGACCCGTTCATAGAGCACCGGAAGCAGACTATACCATCCGATCTGCTGCAAAAGAATAGCAGTCATTGCCGCATGCAATGCACGTTCCGTCAAAAATGTAAAAGCCAGCCGTGAGGGCTTTTCCAGCTGCCGCACAAGCTTCTGGCAGGCAGCATCCTTTTCCGCAAGATTTTTGATTTTCGGGCGGATTCTTTCAAGGGCAGCCGCTGAAACCGCAATAAACCCATGTATCGCAGTTGCTGCCATCAGCACCAGCAGATACCCCCACAATCGACCACCGTCGATGTCCATAAAATGTACTCCTTTCAGCCATTGCTTTGTGTATATGTACTTTGTGTACACACAAATTATATATACAAAAAACGCCGCCTGTACAGCAGCGTTTCTGTAATCCGTATAGCTCAGCGTTCCTCGCAGATCAGCTTAATAGCTGTTCGTTCTTCGCCGTCGATCTGAATATTGGCAAAAGCAGGGATGCAGATCAGATCCACACCAATCGGTGCAAGATAGCCGCGTGCAATCGCAATTGCCTTGACAGCCTGATTGGCTGCGCCGGCACCGACAGCTTGTACCTCAACGACTTTTTTCTCACGAATGACACCGGCAATGGCACCGGCAACTGAATTCGGAGAGGAATGAGATGATACCTTCAGAATTTCCATGTGATGACCTCCTCAAACAGATAAGAAACTTCATTTTGTAATAAGACAAATAGCAAGGCATTTCCTGCACACTTCTATTATACAATAAAGCGCATCAGATTGCAAGCATTTTCCGCAATTTTGTGCATTATCTCACAATCAGGCGTTGAATTTTCACGCATTTGCCATATTTTTCATCAAAAGATAGGACAACGCCGTTCAAAAAGCAGGGTGTCTGGGCTTCTGCGAAGCGTGTAGGGAAGCGGAAGCGGAAGCGATCCAGCGCAGGCTGCACCTCGACGCCCAGAACAGAAAGCTCCGGACCGGTCATACCGGCATCTGTAATATAGCCTGTATGGCCGCCGAGGATGATTTCATCCGCTGTCTGTACATGGGTATGGGTTCCCAGAACAGCCGTAACCTTTCCGGTGAGGAAATGGCCCATAGCTTTTTTCTCAGCAGTAGCCTCTGCATGGAAGTCCACAATGATGTTGGGGGTATCCATATCCTCCAGAATCTGTTCAATGCAGGCAAAGGGATTGTCCAGGGGATCCAGATAGGTTGTACCGGAAAGGTTAATGACGGCAACCTGTGTTCTGCCGCAGTCCACACGGCAGATGCCTCGACCGGCGCACCCAGTGGGGTAATTAGCCGGGCGGATAATGGATTCATGTTCATAAATGGAGAGGGCTTCCCGGCGTTTGAAGCAGTGATTGCCGGTAGTGATGACATCGGCACCAGCGGAGAACAGCTGTTCTGCGGAGTGTTTGGTAATGCCGTTGCCCTGTGCAGAATTTTCTCCGTTGATGATGGTGAGATCAATGGCGTAGTCTTTTTTCAGCTGGTACAGATGTTCCTGTACGAACTGACAGCCGGCGTTGCCCACCACATCGCCGATAAACAGTAGATTCATCAAAAAGCAACATCCTTTCTTACGTTCTATCTTTAATTATACTCTATATTTTCAATCTGTCAATCATCAGCAAATTCTGCGCCAAAGCAACAGCATTTTATCTCATAGGTAAGAATTTTTTTCGGTCCAGCAGTTTTTTGCAAAAAAATGCTGGCAGGGTCCAGGGACAGCGTCCCTGGTCGCCGTCCGCAGACGGCGAAACGCCCATCCTAAATGAATATATACAGGCTAAAAAAGGAGAACCAGCTGATTCCGCACATAAAAGCGCACGGTCTGAAACTATATTGATTTAGAAAGACTTGTTTCGGCAATGGAGAAAAGTGAGCAGCGGAATCAGCGAACAGAGCAAGAGCGGAGCGAAGCGACAAATCTTGCGGACGGTGCGAAACTTGTTTGATTCAGGATGTGATTTTCCGGCTCTCCTTTTAAGGAGAGCTGGCTTGCCGAAGGCAAGACTGAGAGGTTTTTATTCGTTGTAAACGTCCCACCGGGACGTTTACAAGGGGTACTTGATTCATCACTGGAACAGGGGGAAGCGGTCTTGTTCGCTTCCCCCTCGAAATGCTGTCGCATTTCTCACCCCCTTTCTCCGCGCGCCAAAAGGATGGCGCAGGGCGTTTCGCCGTCTGCGGACGGCGACCAGGGACGCTGTCCCTGGACCCTGCCAGCATTTTTTTGCAAAAAACTGCTGGACCGAAAAAAATTCTTACTTATGAAAAGGAAATGCTGTTGCCCTGCCCCAGTGGGAGAGTTGTCTTGACACTGCCCTGTCCCATCTGCTATACTTATATATAGAAAAAACTGTAAGGAGGATTCTATGAAAATCGGAACCATCGGCTACAACTATTCTCATAAAAACGATTTTGTCATGGACAGACCGAATGGTCCAGGCAGCTATCTGATGCTGCTTGTGAAAGATCCGGCTATTTTCGAAATAAACGGCATCCGCCATCATGTGCAAAAGCATTCTTTCATAATCCTCTCCCCCTCCACACCCTGCAAATACTACGCAGACGGTGAAACCTATACGGATGACTGGATTTATTTCAATCTGGAAGCCGGCGATGCCGAACGCTTTGCCCGGCTGGACATTCCCTTTGACCAAATGCTTCATCTGGGCAAGCTGGACGAGCTGTCCCGTCTGGTGCATATCCTCGCTTACGAGCATTATTCCCCCGATCCCCATCAGGAGGAAATCGAAAAGCATTATACGGAAATCCTGCTGCTGAAGCTGAGCAGTCTGATCCGGATGACGCTCCATACCCATTCACCGGATCTTGCCGAAAAAAACGATCATTTCACCCATCTGCGCAACAATATCTACACCATGCCGGAATCCATCACAGACGTAGACCAGATGGCAAAAGATATGGGCATGAGCCGTTCAGGATTTCAGCATCTGTATAAAAAGATTTTCGGTGTCAGTGTCATGCAGGATATCATGCGCAGCCGCATGGCATTCGCAAAGCAGCTCTTGTCGGCTACAAACATGCGCATCCATGTCATTGCTGAAAAATGCGGCTATACCAGCGCATACAGCTTTATGCGTCAGTTCAAAAAATATACCGGACAAACGCCCTCTGAATACCGGACACGCATATAGAAGCCCGTCCGTATACTTTTTATTGCAATTCTACGCAGAAGAGGATAAAATATACATCCATCCATCTGAAAGGAGCCGCATCATCATGAATGAGCTGTTTCATCCCATTGCCCGTCTGAAAGGCGTTGCCGAAAAACGCAGTCAGGCATATGCCCGACTGGGCGTAGCCACCCCCTATGATCTGCTGTATCATCTGCCGAGACATTATCTGGACTACACAGCCCCCATCTCAGTTGCAGAAGCCGATTTCAATGAAGCTGCCGTCCTGCGCCTGAAAATCACCAGTAAGCTGCCCCCTCAGTTCACACGCAAGGGCTTTACCATCTACAAAGCCACTGCTACCGATGGGGTTTCTGATATTACCATATGCTTTTATAATAACCAATATGTATTCAATACGCTGCAATGCGGAAAGACCTACTGCATGTCGGGCAAAATCAGCGGCAGTCTTCTGCGGAAGGAAATCCTCTCCCCCCATGTCATTCCGGCAGACAGCGAACATCTGATTCGTCCGGTCTATCCCCTGACCACAGGTCTGACCATCAACCGGATTGCTGCGGATATGCAGACTGCACTGAAGCTGCTGGAGCGTGAGCCTTTTGAATGGATGCCGGCGCAGCTGCTGGAAGCACACCATCTGATGCCTCTGTGGGAAGCCCTGCCCAAAATTCACTTTCCTGCTTCCATGGAGGAAGCCATGGAAGCACGACGCCGCCTTGCCTTTGATGAGCTGCTCCAGCTCCAGCTGGGTATGGCGATGTATAAACGCAAGGAACGCACCAGAACTGCCCTGCATCTGTCGGCTGAAACGGACATGCAGCCGTTTTTCAGCGCACTTCCTTTTACCATGACCGGCAGTCAGAAGCAGGCGGTCACAGAAATCTGTGCCGATCTGACCAAGGATATCCCCATGAACCGTCTGCTGCAAGGAGATGTGGGCAGCGGTAAAACAGCAGTAGCCGCAGCCGCCTGTTATTTCACCATACAAAACGGCATGCAGTGTGCCCTTATGGCACCTACAGAAATTCTTGCCGTACAGCATGCACAGACGCTGTCCGGCATGCTCTCTCCCTTAGGGATTTCCGTAGGACTGCTGACCGGCTCCACCCGTGCAAAGGAACGACGCCAGATACTGGATGCTGCGGCATCCGGGGAAATTCAGCTTCTGGTAGGAACCCATGCCCTCTTTCAGAAGGATGTGGCCTTTCAACAGCTGGCATTGGTCATTACCGATGAGCAGCACCGCTTCGGCGTAGCCCAGCGTTCCATGCTGGCAGAAAAAGGCGGCTGTCCCCATAAGCTGGTTATGTCCGCAACGCCGATTCCCCGTACTCTGGCACTGATTATTTACGGAGATCTGGATATTTCCGTATTGAAGGAGCTGCCTGCCGGAAGAAAAAAAATTGAAACCTATGCAGTCACGGGAAAGCTTCGCAGCCGCTGCTATCATTTCATTCGGGAGCAGCTTCGGCAGGGACGGCAGGGCTACATTGTCTGTCCCATGATTGAAGAAAGTGAACAGGCACTGCAAGCCGCTGCGGTCTATGCAGAATCCATTCAGAAGGATGCCTTTGCAGATTATCGTGTGGGACTGCTCCACGGAAAAATGGCACCCAAGGAAAAGGATGCGGTCATGCAGGCATTCCAGCAGCATGAGCTGGATTTGCTGGTCTGCACCACAGTCATTGAGGTGGGCATTGATGTGCCCAATGCAACCATTATGCTGATTGAAAATGCAGACCGGTTCGGGATGTCCCAGCTGCACCAGCTGCGGGGCCGTGTCGGACGGGGACAGCATCAGAGCTACTGCATTCTCATGACGGATCATGTGACGGAGGAATCGAAGCTGCGTCTGCAAACCATGAGCCGCATATCCGATGGCTTCCGCATTGCCGAAGAAGATCTGAAGATGAGAGGGCCCGGTGACTTTTTCGGACAGCGGCAGCATGGTTTGCCGCCGCTGAAAATTGCGGATCTGACCCGTGACATGACGCTGCTCACAGAAACGCAGGAGACAGCCCGGCAGCTGCTTGCCGCCGATCCGGAGCTGATGCTGCCGGAGCACCGTCCCCTGCGGCTGGAGGTACTGCGGCTTTTTGCACGCAGCGGAGAAAACGGCATGAACTGACGCTTTGCCCATTTTTATTGTACAATTTGCATATTTTTAACATAAAGCCGTACGATTATATGCTTTATTTTACAAACTCGAATTTTTTTGAAAAAAGTGCTTGACTTTTTTCGGCAGGTATGATAGAATAATACAGTCGCAAGCGGACAGGAACACAAAACACCGGTTCGATGAGCGATATGCGTGGGAGTTTAGCTCAGCTGGGAGAGCATCTGCCTTACAAGCAGAGGGTCACAGG